>JBKGHK010000049.1:0-27113 GCA_046520375.1 Pyxidicoccus sp. 3LFB2 | reverse complement strand
CGGTGCCCGTCACTGGCGGAGGCGCTGGCCGCGACACGCTCGCGCACAGGGTGGGGCGCGGCGTGCCCCCAGGCGCTGAAGAGCCGCTCCAGGTCCTGGCGCAGCGCGGCCGTGCGTGGCAGCGGGCGCAGCGGGACGTGGGAGGGCAGCACCTCGGCGGCGGCGTTCAGCCCGGGAGGCCGTGCTGCACGTCCACCACCTCGACAGTCGGGCCCCGAGAGGCGGAGCTCCGCCACGTCCTGGTCGGGCGGCAGGGCTGGGCGCCATGCACCCACAGCACGGTGCCAGGCGCGTCAGTGGAGAGCAGAGGCCAGGCTCGAGCCAGCGCGGGGGCGGTGTCCTGCCCACCGACGACGGAGAGCTCACGCAGACGCGCGGCGGCGACGTCCCTTCCGCCCGACTCCGTGCGCTGTAGCGGCACCAGCTCCTGCACGCCATCGCGCGCCGCGAATACGGCCAGCTCCACTCCATCCGGCACGGTGGCGAGCGCGTCCGCGAGCGCCTCCAGGGCCGGCTTCATCCCCTCCGAGGCGTCCACCACGACGAGCAGCCTCGCGGGCTTCGGCGACACGACCTCCTTCGTGTGCTGGCGGATGGTGAAGGCGTCGGGCTGCCGGAGGTCGGGGCTCCACACCGCCACGGGCGCGTGGGTGCGCTTCACCCGCAGCGTGGCCTCGTGTGCCCGCAGCTGCGCATCGGAGTGCGCCCCCAGCCACTCGTGCACTCCGTCGCCGCGCGCCAGGGCAGGCGCCGCCGCGAGGCCCGTCATGGGCTGGCGCGATTCGATTCGCGCGGCATGGCGGAAGGTCTCCGCCAGGTCGAAGTTGCGCTCCTGGATGGAGGGCAGGGGCAGGGCGCCGGCACGGCCCGCGTCCTCCAGGACCAGCGGCGCGCTGATGCCTAGCTTCACGCGCATGGGCTTGCCCTGGATGATGGGAAAGGCCTGCACCTGTACGCGGTCTCCCGGCCGAGCGGTGACGAGCAGCGGGTCCATCCTGCGCTGCACCACCTGGGTGTAGGCCGCACGCACCTGCGCGGTGCCCGCGAAGGCGGCCTCGCGCGGCTCGCCGTCGATGTAGAGCGTCACCCGGGACACCACTCCGCCCGGGGGCAGCTGCACCAGCATCCGCGCCTCGTGCTGGCCCGGCTCCGTGGTGGCGAGCTCCATCGTCCACTCGAGGTAGCCGAGCGCCGCGTCCGCGTCGACCGAGCCCTCCATCGTGGAGGCGGAGAGCGACAGCCCGGGGACCCGCCCGCCCACCTGTTCGGAGGCGGTGTCCTCGTCCCCGCGGTCCCAGCCACGCACCAGGTGGCCACGGCGGCCCTCGGGGCGGGACTCCGCGTTGAAGGGGCGCCCCGTCACCCGGTAGTACACGCGGCGCGCGTCGTCGGGCAGGACGGGCTCATCCTGGGCGAGAAAGAAGCCGAGCAGGCTGTAGCGACGGGCGCCCTCGTAGCAGGCCTCGCGAAGGGTTTCCTCGCTGCCCAGTCCCCGCAGCACCCCCAGCGCCCGGGCCTGGGCCGAGGGGCTCCCCGTCGCCGCCACGTGGAGCCCGACGCGGGTGATGGCTCCCGGCAGCTCGGCGGCGATGAGGAGCAGCACGGCCGCCAGCGCGCCCGGCCACCAGCGGGTGGAGGACAGGGGCCAGCCGGTGCGCAGGAGCCGGCGGCGCAGGAGCACCCCGGAGATGAGCGAGGACAGGGGCGCGAGCGGGAAGGCTCCGATGCCAATGACGAGCCCGATGAGCGCCAGGGGCAGGATGGGGAGGAACAGGAGCGTGTAGAGCAAGCCCACGCCGAGCGCTGCGCCGTTGAGCAGCAGCTGCGCCCGCAGCAGGTGCGCCGCACGGCGATGGAGGAGCACGAGCGCCAGCGCATTCGCGGCGGGCACTGTCGCCACCAGCAGGATGTGCAGGGGCGTGGGCAGCGGGTCGAAGAACGTGTCGGCGCACATCCCCGTGACAAGCTCCACGCCCAGCGTCACCGCGGGAAGCACCACGCCGAACAGCGCGTGCAACACGGTCCCCCACGGTCCCATCGCGGGTGCGCTGTGCGTCGGTACTGGCTGGAGCGGCGGCGGAGGAGCCTCGAGTGACGGGCTCGGTTGGACCTCGGACATGGCGATTCCCCAGGGCTCGGAACGAGGAGCGGAGCGAGCCTATGCCGAAGGCAAGGCGCGTGCCTGGACGGCGCAACCCCGGAAGGGGCCTGCGGGGCTGGTGCGCGTGGCCGGGTTGCCACAGGGGCAGGCTTCCGCCCTCAAGGTGTGTCAATCCGGCGAAGGCGCTTCCACCGACCCGCCAGGGCCTATGGCGCGGAGCGGGCCAGCGCCGCCTGTCGTGCCCACTCCGTGCCCAGGAACATCGGGAGGAACTGGGGGAGCTCGCGGTCCGGGTGGCGCCGCATCACCGTGTCCTGGATGCGCGCCAGTGCCTCGGGCGTGGCCGGGCCGCGCGGCTGCTCCGCCGTCACGGCTTCCATCACGGTGCGCAGGTACTCCCGCTGCTGAGCGATGAGCTCGGGGCCGCCGGGCGCGCCATGCCCCGGATGGAGCCACTTCGGGTTCAGCGCGCGCAGTTCCTCCAGGCGCTTCAGCCACTCCTCGGCGTTTCCGTTCTCGAACCAGCCATGCGCACCCCTCGCGACGAGGTCTCCCACGAACAGGTGGCCTTCCCACTCAACGACGACATGGGCCGGGCTGCACCCGCTGCCGAGCACGTGCGCCTTCACGGTGACGCCGCCCGCGCTCAACTCCGTGGTGCTGCTCCCGAAGCTGTCGGGCAGCGTCACCGTGCGCGGGTAGAGCGCGGTGGCGTACTTCTCGAAGAAGACGGGCGCCCAACGGGCATGCACGTCGGGGATGTGCTCCAGGACCTGCTCGGACGTGACGACCGGGACGCCCAGGTCCTTCACCCAGCCCGTGCCATTGAAGCGGTCCGGGTTCGAGTGCAGGACGATGGCCAGCTTCACCTTCTTGCCCGTGTGGAACTCGGCGTAGGTGATGAGCTTGCGCAGCGCAGTGGGCACGAACTGCGTGTCAATCAGGACGAGCCCTTCGGGGCCTTCAATCCAGTACGACGACGTCTTGAAGGAGAACGGGCCCGAGATGTACTGGCCGACGCGCGCGTCGCCCTGCTCCTGGACGGAGCGCGAGTACCAGTGCCCCTCCTCGGCGGTGTTCGACGTGGCACAGCCAGAGCCGAAGAGGACGGCGAGCGACGCCGCGAGCACGAGTCTCATGGGCGCCGAGCATAGCCCCGCGCCCGTCCGTGGACGTCAGCCGTGGACGACCTGGCCGAAGTCGCGCATCCACCGCAGCTCGTCAGGGGACAGGGGCCCCCGCTCCAGGGCAGCGAGGTTCTCATCGAGCTGGGTGGCATCGGCGGGGCCCGTGAGGACCACGTCCACGTTCTCGTTGGAGAGACAGAAGCGGTAGCAGTCGCCCGCCGTGGGCACGGCGCCGTCCCAGCCGCGAGGGCGCTTGAGGAGCTTGCGCCAGCTGGTGGCGGTGTACGCGACGACGGCGGGCTTGCGGCGGGCCAGGTGCGGGAAGATGTCGTGCTCGGCGCCAGGGTGGGCGGCGTTGTAGCGAATCATCAGCGCGTCCAGCGGCGAGTCCTCCGCGAGCCTCCCCGCGCGCTGGCGGTCATGGATGGAGACCCCCAGGGCGCGGACCTTGCCTTCCTCCTTGAGCTTCATCAGCACGTCCACGGTGCCGGGCGTCCACGCGCTGGAGGTGCCGAGCCAGTAGAGCTGGAAGAGGTCCAGGTAGTCGGTGCCCAGCACCTTGAGGGCGCGCTCACAGCCCCGGCGCACCTGGCTGGGAAACCAGCCGAGCGTGGGGCCCGCGGCGACGACGAAGTGCTCGCGGTGCTGCCGGAGCTGCTCGCGCAGCAGCCGCGTCAGCTTGCGCGAGTGGGGCGTCCAGAAGACGTAGTTGACGCCGCGCTCGAAGGCGGCGCGCATGCCGGACTCGTCGATGCCGTACTGCGCCGCCAACCCCATGCGGTGCACCCGCTTGCCGAAGACCGGGACATGGCGGTGCGTGAAGTCCTGCGCGGCGACTGGAACTGCAGTCATCATGTGGGCCCCCCCGGGCTCGGGCATCGTATGCCGCTTTCGCGCTCCATGCGTACCCGGAGCGCAATGCTGCGGCCACGAGGCGGCGGACGCTCGGGTTTTCGCCTCCCCGGCTGCCCGGCATGCCTATCGCGCAAATACCCGGGACTGGGGTGAGGGGTTCAGGCCACCCGGGTCGTCATGGAGGCCCCGCCTCTCACGGCGGGGCCCACGCGCTCCGGGGCCGTCAGAGGTGGTAGTGCCCCGCGGCCTCGGGCTGGTAGGGCACCGCGATGACGCGCACGCGCCGGGTGCGGCCCCCGGGCATCGGCCAGGAGATGGACTGCCCCACGGACAGGCCGATGAGCGCGCTGCCCATGGGCGCGAGGACGGAGATGCGGCCCTCCTCGCTGCGGGCGTCGCGCGGATAGACGAGCGTCACCTTGCGCTGCTCGCCCGTCTCTTCGTCCTCGAAGATGACGGTGCTGTTCATGGTCACCACCGTCGGCGGCACTGTCTCCGAAGCCACCACGCTGGCCCGGGACAGCTCCAGCTCCAGTACCTCTGCGAGCTCGGCCTGGCGGCCACCTCCCTGGTGGTCGATGACGTGGCGCAGGCGCTCCATGTCGGTCTCGGTCACGATGAGGGGCTGCTCGCTGGTCATGTCGCTGGGCTCCCTGGACGGAATCGGGGTTGAACCCCGTGTAACGCCAGGCGCCGGGGCCTATTCCCGGCGCGCCACCGGACCGCGCATGGAGGGCACCGCCCTGGCGTCACCCTCCGACGGGCGTGTTGAGGACCCACCACTCGACGCCATGCGCGCCGTCGTCCGCGAGGAAGAAGACGCGGGAGCCCGCGGGCGTGAAGAAGTAGGGCAGCGCGCCGAGGTGTCCCGGGGCCAGCTCCTGGCGGAGCCGGGTGCCGGCGGGGGTGCCATCGGTCTGCCACAGCTCCTCGCCGCGCATGCCGTCGTCCGCGTGGAAGAGGGCCACGCCGCCCACGTCGGTCATCCACCGGGGCTCGGAGTGCCCCGGCCCCGGGCGCAGGTCCGCGAGCAGCGACGCGTCGCCCGCCACGCCGTGGGCGCGCCAGGGCTCGGTGCCATGGACGCCGTCGTCGGCGCTGAAGAGGACGCCGTCTCCCAGCGCGCCGAACCAGCGCGGGAAGGAGCCCGTCGGCCCGGGCCACACGTCGCCCGCGAGCACGGTGCCCTCGGGTGTGCCGTCGGTGAGCCAGGGCTCGCGGCCGTGCTCCAGGTCGCTCGCCGCGAAGTAGACGCGGCCTCCCGCCGCCGTGAAGTCATCCGGGAACGAGGTGCTCCACCCGGGCTGCAGGTCTGCCAGCATGCGGGGTGCCCGCCTCGGTGCCGTCGGTGACCCAGGGCTCGGTGCCGTGCTCGGAGTCATCGGCCGCGAACACGACGCGGCTCCCCACGGCGGTGAAGCCTCGTGGGAAGGAGCCGCCCAGGCCCGGCAGGATGTCCTTCACGAGCCGGGTGCCGGCCTCCGTCCCGTCGCTGACGCCGGGCTCCCAGCCCTCGTCCGCGAAGTACGCGGCGAAGTACAGCCGTCCTCCCACGGGGGTGAGGTTCAGCGGTTCGCCATCCGCGGGGCCCGGCCGGAGGTCCTTCACCAGGAAGGTGCCCTCGGGCGTGCCGTCGGTCCGCCACAGCTCCGTGCCATGGACGCCGTCGTCCGCGCTGAAGTACCCGACGCCGTTCATCACCGCGGGAAGTCCGGTGGCGCCGCTGCCTGACGGGCCGGGGCGGAGGTCCTTCACCAGCACGGTGCCGTCGCGCGTGCCGTCGGTGCGCCACAGCTCGCGCCCGGTGAGGCCGTCATCGGCGAAGAAGTAGACGTGCCCGCCGAGCACGAAGAACCCCGAGGACCCCGAGCCGAAGGGCCCCGGGCGGAGGTCCTTCACGAGGAAGGTGCCCTCGGGCGTGCCATCGGTGCGCCACAGCTCCTGGCCGATGCTGCCGTCGTCCGCGTCGAAGTAGAGGACTCCGCGCAGCAGGGTCCACTCGGAGGTGAAGGGACGGCCGGGGCCCGGGTGGAGGTCCTGCACCATCCGCGCGGTGCTTCCTTCCAGCAGGGCGCCCGTCGAGACGTCGTCATCCGCGGGCTCCGGCGAAAGCAGGCGCACGGGGAAGTCATCCCGGTCCGGCCCGAGGCTGAGGGCCCAGAGCTCGGCGCCGTCCGCGCGGTTGTGGGCGGTGAAGAACAGCCGCACGCCGCTGAGCATGAAGTCCCGGGCCGAGGAGGACAGGGCGCCGGCCGCGAGGTCCTGGACGCGGGAGGTGCCCACGGAGAAGCCATTGCTCACCCAGGGCTCATGGCCCCTGCCGGGCTCGCGGGCGGAGAAGTAGAGCCGCCCCCGGTGCGCCCTCAGCGACGCGAGCGCCGAGCCCTCCGGCCCGGAGGTGATGTCCTTGACGAGCACGGTGCCACCGGGCGTGCCGTCGCTGCGCCACAGCTCATCGCCATGCTGCGGAGACCAGGCGGAGAAGCAGAGGAGGCTGCCCAGCGCGGTCAGCTCCCTCGGGTTGGAGCTGGCGGGGCCGGGGGCGATGTCGGTGATTCGGTACGTGCCACCGGGCGTGCCGTCGCTGCGCCACAGCTCGTCACCATGCTCGGGGGTGCCGGTGACGAAGAAGAGGAGCCTCCGGGCAGCGGTGGGGCGCGGGTCGTCGGAGACGAGCGGCTGCGGCAGCTCCGCGAGCTTCACCGTCCCCTCCGCGGTGCCGTCGCTCGTCCACAGCGTCAGTGGCGGGGGCGCGGGCTGGACGCCGTCATCCACCTCGGTGCGCACGAAGAAGAAGAGCCGACCGGACACGTCGGTGAGGCCGCGAGGGCGGACCCGGAACCCGGGAGGCGCGTCGAGTTCGCGGACGGCGACGGTGCCCTCGGGCGTGCCGTCGCTCTTCCAGAGCATCCGGTCGACGAAGAAGTAGAGCCGCCCGCCGACGCGAGTGAGGAACGCGGGGTAGGAACCCGCCCGGCCCGGGGCAATGTCCTTCACGGGGTGGGTGCCCTCGGACGTGCCATCGGTGCGCCACAGCTCGACGCCGGAGGTGCCGTCATCGGCGACGAAGTAGAGCGTCTTGCCGAGGACGGTGAGCTCGCGGGGGCCGGAGCTGATGCTGCCCGCGCGCAGGTCCGCGACGAGCGTCGTCCCCGACGCCTTGCCGTTGCTGCGCCACAGCTCCTCGCCATGCACTCCGTCATCGGCGACGAAGTAGAGGATGTTCCCGAGGGCCATCAGCTCGTGCGGGTTCGAGTCCAGGGGGCCAGGGCGGATGTCCTTCACCAGGAAGGTGCCCGGGTCGGTGCCATCGCTCTTCCACAGCTCCGTGCCCCGGGAGAGGTCCGTGGCGCCGAAGAGCAGGGTGCCCGCGACATCCGTCAGCGCGTACGGCGCGGCGCTCAGCCGTCCCCCGGCGATGTCATCCACCGCGTAGGGCGCGGAGGACAGGAGCGCGGAGTCCTCGTGCGCCAGCGCCGTGTCGCCGGGAGGTGGGGCGGGGAGGGTGCCATCGCAGGCGAGGGCACCGGCCAGGCACCACAGGAGGAGGAGCGGGCGGAAGGAACGCGAGACCATCGGGGCACCGTTCTGCGCGAGCAAACGCACGCACGAGTGGGGCGCCAAAGCTGGTCTCGCCTCGGCCTGTGGACAGCCTCCCTCCAGGGCAGGGCAGTGCCCTGTACCGCACAGGGGGGCTACTTACCTTCGAGCGGAATGGCAGTCGGATTGGAGCCCTGGAGCTTCCAGCCCAGATGAATGGACATCTGGACCTCGAGTACATCCAGGTTGATGGCAATCAGCATCCGCTCGTGAGCTGTCTCGGACGCTTCGAGTGAAGAGAGAAGTTCATTGACCTGGTTGAGGTACTTGAGGACCTGCGGGGTGCTCCCGGTCTCTGATTTGACGACCAGCCATTCCCTCATCCGGCGGACTCTCTCATGGAGCACGTCCGCGGAGATGGCCCTGCGCAACGGATCGAACCCTGTCTCCGAGTCCGGCTCCAGTTCCGACGGGGCGGGTTCTTTCGCATCGCGTCTGGCAGGCAAGGACTCTTCCGCCAGCGTGTTGACACCCTGCGAGTCGCCGGCCTCGAAAAGGGCGATCCAGGTGTCGATGGTCTTTCCGAGGGCGTCCCGCTCTTCGGGAGACTGCGCCTGAACGGCCTGGTCGAAAATACCGCGGAACGCATCGTTGAGCGGTGTTGGCAACGGACCGTTTCCCCATTTCTTGGCCGCTTTTTCCAGCTCTCGCAGTTTGCCCAACAAGCCTAGCTTCGAGATGGGTTTACGCGGGGCGGGAGCGGCGGCCTGTGCGGGCGGAGCCTGTCTGGATGCCAGCTCTTGCGCGTGTGCCTTGCGGAGTTCCTCGAAGCGCTGGACCAGGGTCTGGGAAGGATCCTTGATGGGCAGTGGGGCATCCGGCTTGCGGTCGAACGCGCTCCTGAACGCCGCCTCGGACGCAGCCGTGTCATTGAGGCTGTAATGCAAGACGCCGCTCATGAGGTCCAGCCAGACGTGTTCCTGTTCCTTGTTGCCGGAGTAGGCCCTGGCCTCGGGGAGCAGCGCAATCGCTGCTTCGTATTCCAATGTCTTGCTGTAATGGCGCGCGATGGTCTTGAAATGGGGGTTCTTGGTCTTTGGAATCCTGACCGACTGGGCCCGGGCCGTGAGCGTGAAGACGCTGAGCGCCACGGCGAGCAGGACTGTTGCTGAACGGGAGGAAACACGGCGCCTCTGGGGAAAAGGGGCGCGGGGCGGGGATGAAACCTTCATGAGGCGATGCCTGCGGTCCATCGGATTGGACCGATTGGGAGGTGGCTTGCTAGCGGGGGACCTTGACGAAGAACCTACAGAGCTTCTCCCCAGGGGTTGCCGTGCAACTGGCTCTGTATTGTTTGCCGGTCGTAGGGTGCACCAGGAGAAGCCGGTGCTGTCCCTCGTAGGTGAGCACCTCCGTCTGCCCGAGAAGCGCATGGGCGTCCATTTCCTCGACGCGCAGATCTTCTGGACGCCCTCGAATGGTGACATTCACCCGCTGAATCCTGAATGCGATTTCACGGCTCTCATCGGGGACCAACTCGAGGATCTGCTCTTTGTTGAAGGCGTCGCCCTGGTGGATGCCCTTGATGGATACCTGTAGCTTGCCGGGCTTGACGGGGTGGTGTTCGAGGGGCGTCCTGCCCAGGGAGATGCCATTGACCCGGACCTCCCCAGGGAGGTTGGAGGTCACCCGAATCATGGCCATCTTTTCAGGCTCCGGGGCGGAGCTTGGAGACACGGGGGAGGCTGAGACAGTCGTCGCTACCGCGGTGTGGGTGACTCCCGCATCTGGCGGGAGAGACGGTGTCGGGTGTTCTTCGAGGGGAGGGGGCGCGGAGGCAGTCGCAGGCGGGCTGAGCTGTCCGGCGTCCGCCTCTTCCGTGGGAGGCAGGGGCGCGACTGGGGACGCAACGGCCTCGGGGCTCGCCTGAGGCGCGTCTTCTCGAGCGAAGGTGGCGACAGCCCCAACTCCCAGGGCCAAGAGCACTGCGGGGGCCCACCAGAACACGTTCCGTTGAAGCCAACCGAACTGTGGCTTGAGGGCGTCCTCGTCTTCGTCCTCCGGGAGCGCTTTCGGGGCTTGTGCTGCTCCCGAGCGCGGCTCTGAAGCCATCAGTGCGGCGGAAGGGGGAGCCTTGCGCGGAGGGCCGGGGAGGCGGGCAGTGGCGGACTCCGAGGAGGCTTTGTGTTGCGCAGGGGGCGGCGCAGGGGGCGCTGGAGGCGAAGGAATCGGGGCGGTGACCCACCGTGTCTCCGCGGTGGAGTCCTCCAAGCTGGGAGTCGGAGCGGGCGTGGGCTTTGGCTGCGTGGTGGATTCCGGTGCCTCCATCCCGGAGATGTCGAGCAGGAGCCGGGGCTCGGGAGTCGTCGCAATGGACTCGCTCGTGCTCTCGGAGCCAGGAGAAGGACTGCTGCTCATGTCCTGGACGAAGCTGGCAATCTGCGTGGCCCCCACCGGGTCGCTATACAGGTAGAGGAAGCGGTCGAGATCGGCCTGGAACTCCCGGCAGCTGCCGTAGCGCTTGTCACGCTCCTTGGCGAGTGCACGGTTGAGGATGTGCACCAGTTGTTGGGGCACGCCCTGCCGGAAATTGCGGACGTCCGGAAGGGGCTGGTTGAGGACCGCCTGGATGAGCCGGACGTCATTCTCGCTCCGGTAGGGACGGTTTCCGGTCACCAGCTCGAACAGCACCACCCCGAGCGCGTAGATGTCGATTCGCGCGTCGATGCCCTCTCCCAGCAGATACTCGGGAGCCATGTAGGGCACCTTGCCTTTGAGCACGCCGCTTTCCGTGCGGTGTCCTGCGTTGCTGGCCTTGGCAATGCCAAAATCCAATATCTTCAGGCCCCCCGTCTTGGAGGCAAAGATGTTGTCCGGGCTGATATCCCGGTGAATCAGGCGCAGCGGCTTGCCTGTCTCCGGGTCCGTCAGCTCGTGCGCGTAGGCCAACCCCTCGCAGGCCATGGAAACCAGCCGGGCGCAGAGGGGAAATGCAATGGGGGCGCCCTTGTGGAACGCACGTCGCTTGAGCGTCCGGAGGTCCACGCCGTCGACGTACTCCATGGCAATGAAGTACGAGTCGCCCTCCATTCCGAAGTCGAAGATCTGGACGATGTTGGCGTGGTTGAGCCTCGCGGCGAGCTTCGCCTCGGCGAGGAACATCTCGACGAACTGGGGGTCCTCGGCCAGGTGGGGGAGGATCCGCTTGACGACCACGTGCTTCTCGAAGCCCAGGGGGCCTGATGACTTGGCGAGGAAGACTTCAGCCATGCCACCCGTAGCCAGCTTTCGCAGCAGCTGGTATTTGCCCATCTGGTCCAACAATGTGCCCTCCGGCCAGGGCCGGAACCGCCTGATGGCTCCGGTGGCGGCGTAGTAGCAGAGCACGGCCGGAAAGGAACAATTGTCCGCGCCCAGGGCCTGTGAGCGGTCCCCGGATCACTCGCGGATGGAATCCACGTTCCAGGTATTCGTTACGGAGTTACGAAGCGGTAAGGCATTGTCCGGGTCGTAGTCGACCCTGTTCGGTGGGAGAGGACCCGGGCGGCGAACGGCTATGCTCGTGGGCGGACCGGCTCGAATCGGACCAACTCGGCGGGGGCGCGCTCGTGTCGACAGCAACGAACTTCGAGGAGTTCCTCGCGGCGGTACAGGGCCCGGCGGGAGCCGCCACCCTCGTGGTGACGGGCGCGGGAGTAAGCCTGGCGAGCGGCATTCCGACGTTTCGCGGCGCGGACCCCGGTGCCGTGTGGGCGAACGACGTCACGGAGAAGGGCACCCGCGCCTACTTCAAGAGTGCTCCCGACGAGTCCTGGCGCTGGTACCTCCAGCGCTTCGAGCGGGCGCGGGGCGCGAAGCCCAACCCGGCGCACCTGGCCCTCTCGGGCTGGGAGCAATGGCAGCAGCGCCACGGGCGTGAGTTCCTGCTCGTCACCCAGAACGTCGACACGCTTCACGAGCAGGCGGGAAGCCGCGCCCTGGTGAAGGTGCATGGGAGCCTGGACCAGGCGCGGTGCACGCGGTGGAAGTGCAAGCATGGCGCGCCCTGGGGAACGCTGCCGATGGCGGAGGTGGACTTCGGGCCGCTCCATGCGGACCCGAGCCCGGCGTCCGTGCCCCGGTGCCCCGTCTGCCGCAGCAAGCTGCGCCCCCACGTCCTCTGGTTCGACGAGCTCTACTCCGAGCACGAGTCCTACCAGTTCGAGCACGTGCTCCTGACCGCGGAGCGCGCCCGCCTGGTGGTGTTCATCGGGACGTCGTTCTCCGTGGGCGTCACGGACCATGTCACCGGCCTGGGCCTGAAGCATGGCGCCCAGGTCTTCAGCATCGACCCGTCCGGAGTCAGCCCCGTCCCCGGTGTCCGCGTCGTGGCGGAGCGCGCGGAGGTGCTGCTGCCGCGCGTCGTGGCCGCGCTCGCCGCTTGAAGAGACTTGCCGGGCCCGCGAGCCCACTGAGGAGCTCGCGGCGCCCGGGCCTCAGAACGCGCAGTCGGCGCCCTTCGTCGGCAGCGCCGACCTGCCCCCCGAGAGGTACGCGTCGACGGCCTTCGCCGCCTCGCGCCCATCCGACAGGGCCCAGACGATGAGGCTCGCGCCCCGGCTCGCATCACCCGCGCAGAACACACCGTCCGCCGACGTGGCGAAGCGCGCGTCCACCTGCACGGTGCCCCGGGGCGACAGCTTCACGCCCAGCTCTTCCACCAGCTTCCCCGGCAGCGGGCCCGTGAAGCCCATGGCCAGCACCAGCAGGTCCACCTCGGTGGTCGTCTCGGTGCCGGGCACCTCGACGATTCGCGGCAGGGCGCCGGGCTCGCGGTGCACCTCCACCTGCACCGCGTGGAGCGCCTCCAGCCGTCCGTCACGGCCGCTCAGGTGCTTGGTCAGCAGCGCGAAGGCGCGCTCGCCGCCTTCCTCCTGGCTCGACGAGGTGCGGAACACCAGCGGCCACCGGGGCCACGGGTTGCCCGCGGTGCGCATGGGTGGAGGCGCCGGCAGCAGCTCCACCTGCACGACGCTCTTCGCGCCCTGCCGCAGCGCCGTGCCCAGGCAGTCCGAGCCCGTGTCGCCACCGCCCAGAATCACCACGCGCCGGCCCGCCGCATCCAGCCGCGCGTCCCGCTGGCCGTCGCCCGCGACGAGCCGGTTCTGATGCTCCAGGTACTCCATCGCCTGGACCACGCCGGCCAGCTCGCGCCCGGGAACCTCCAGCTCCCTCGGCCGCCGCGCGCCCATGGCCAGCACCAGCGCGTCATGCTTCGAGCGCAGCTCGCGGAAGCCCAACGCGCCACCCACGTCCACGCCATTGACGAAGGTGATGCCCTCGGCCTCCATCACCGCGAGCCGCCGGTCCAGCACCGACTTCTCCAGCTTGAAGTCGGGAATGCCATAGCGCAGCAGCCCGCCGGGCCGCGAGTCCCGCTCGTACACGGTGACGGTGTGCCCGGCCGCGTTGAGCTGCGCGCCGCCGCCAGGCCCGCGGGCCCCGAGCCCACCACGCCCACCGTCTGCCCGGTGCGGCGCGCCGGCGGCTTCGGCTTCACCCAGCCCTCGGCGAAGGCGCGCTCGGCAATTTCCTTCTCCATCTGCTCAATCGTCACCGCGTCCCGGTCAATCGCCAGCACGCACGCCGCCTCGCAGGGGGCGGGGCACAGGCGGCCCGTCATCTCCGGGAAGCCGTTGGTGCGGCTGAGCAGCTCGTACGCCTCGCGCCAGCGGCCCCGGTACACGGCCTCGTTGAAGTCGGGGATGAGGTTCCCCAGCGGACAGCCCTGGTGGCAGAAGGGCACGCCGCAGTCCATGCAGCGGCCCGCCTGCCGCTTGGACTCCTCGGGCGCGAGGGGCAGGTGGAACTCCTTCCAGTCCCCCACGCGCTCTTCCTTCGCCCGCTTGTGCGCGTGCTCGCGGGGCCACTCCATGAATCCCGTTGGCTTTCCCATGCTCAGGCCCTCCCGCCCGCGCCGGCTGTCTGCTGAAGCTGTTCCGCGAGGTTCTCCGGCGGCTTCCGCGCGGCGCGCCGTGCCTGGAGCACACGCTTGTAGTCGGTGGGCATCACCTTCACGAAGCGCGGCACCATCAGCTCCCAGTTGTCCAGCACGCGCTTGGCCTGGGTGCTGCCCGTGTGGCGCAGGTGCCGCTCCACCATTCCGTGCACGAGCCAGATTTCCGACTCGTCCACCAGCGACTCCAGCTCCACCATGTCCAGGTTGCACCGCTGCCGGAAGACGGCCTCCCGGTCCAACACGTACGCGGTGCCGCCGCTCATGCCGGCCGCGAAGTTGCGCCCGGTGGGGCCGAGCACCACCACCACGCCGCCCGTCATGTACTCGCAGCCGTGGTCTCCCACGCCCTCCACCACCGCCTGCGCGCCGCTGTTGCGCACCGCGAAGCGCTCACCCGCGAGGCCCCGCAGGTACACCTCGCCGCCGGTGGCGCCGTAGAGCGCGGTGTTGCCCACCAGCACGTTGTCCTCCGCCACGAAGCGGGCGTTGTGCGGCGGGTAGACGATGATGCGTCCGCCGGACAGGCCCTTGCCGACGTAGTCGTTGGCATCGCCCTCCAGCTCCAGCGTGACGCCGGCCACCAGGAAGGCGCCGAAGCTCTGGCCCGCCGAACCCTTCATCCGCGCGTGGATGCGCCCGTCCGGAAGGCCCCGGCCTCCGTGCCGCCGGGCAATCTCGCCCGACAGCATGGCGCCCACCGCGCGGTGCGTGTTGCTCACCGGCTGGTTGAGCAGCAGGGGCGGCCCGCCATCCAGCACCTGGCTGGCGGCGCGCAGCAGCGTGTGGTCCAGGTGGTCCGACACGTCCTTGGTGCGCGGCACCTTGCAGTGGCGCGGCTCACTGGCCGGAGCGGCGGGGGCCGCCAGCAGCGCGGACAAGTCCAGCCGCTTCGCCTTCCAGTGGTCCACCGCCGGCCGCTGCCGCAGCAGGTCCACCCGGCCCACCAGCTCCTCCACGGTGCGGGCGCCCAGCTCGGCCATCTTCTGGCGCAGGTCCTCCGCGACGAGGAGGAAGAAGTTCACCACGTCCTCGGGCCGGCCCTGGAAGCGTCCGCGCAGCTCCGGGTCCTGCGTGGCGATGCCGGCCGAGCAGGTGTTGAGGTGGCACTTGCGCAGCATGATGCAGCCCACCGACACGAGGCTCGCGGTGGCCATGCCGAACTCCTCGGCGCCCAGCAGCGCGGCCACCAGCACGTCGCGCGCGGTGCGCAGGCCCCCGTCGGCCTGCACCCGAATGCGCGAGCGCAGGCCGTTGTGCACCAGCACCTGCTGCGTCTCCGCCAGCCCCAGCTCCCAGGGGAGGCCCGCGTGCTGGAGGCTCGACAGCGGCGAGGCGCCCGTGCCGCCCTCGTACCCGGAGATGACCACCGCTCCGGCGCCGGCCTTCGCCACGCCCGCGGCGATGGTGCCCACGCCCACCTCGCTCACCAGCTTCACGCTGACGCGCGACTGGGGGTTCACCGACTGCAAGTCGTAGATGAGCTGCGCCAGGTCCTCGATGGAGTAGATGTCGTGGTGCGGGGGCGGGGAGATGAGCGTCACGCCCGGCGTGGACCAGCGCACCTTGGCAATCCGCTCGTCCACCTTGTGCCCGGGGAGCTGGCCGCCCTCGCCGGGCTTGGCGCCCTGGGCGACCTTGATTTGCAACTCGTCCGCGTTGACGAGGTACTCGGTGGTGACACCGAAGCGCGCGCTCGCCACCTGCTTGATGGCGCTGCGGCGCGAGTCCCCATTCTCGTCCGGCGTGTAGCGGCGCGACTCCTCGCCACCCTCGCCGCTGTTGGAGCGCCCGCCCAGCCGGTTCATGGCGATGGCCAGCGTCTCGTGGGCCTCCGCGCTGATGGAGCCGAAGGACATGGCCCCGGTGACGAAGCGGCGCGCAATCGACAGGGCCGGCTCGACTTCCTCCAGCGGCACCGGCGTGCGGCCCTCGGTCACCACGTCCAAGAGGCCGCGCAGGTTGCAGTGCTCACGCGTCTCGTCGTCCGCCAGCTTCGAGTACTCCGCGAAGAGCGCCGCGTCGTTGCCCTTCACCGCCGCCTGGAGCTTGGCAATCGTGGCCGGGTTCCACTTGTGCCGCTCGCCCAGCCGGCGCCACCGGTACTGGCCGCCCACGGGCAGAAGGCCCGCCTCCGTGTCCGCCTCGGGGCCGAAGCCGCGCGCGTGCCGCTCCTGGACCTCGCGGCCCAGCTCCGGCAGCCCCACGCCTTCCACGCGCGAGGACGTGCCAGTGAAGTGCCGCTCCACCAGCGAGCGCTGCAGGCCCACCGCCTCGAAGAGCTGCGCGCCCCGGTACGACTGGAGCGTGGAGATGCCCATCTTGGACATCACCTTCAAGAGCCCCTCCTCCACGGCGTGGATGAAGCGCTCCTGGGCCTTCTCCGCGTCCACCGCGAACTCGCCCGAGTCCGCCATGGCGCGCAGCGTGTCCAGCGCGAGGTACGGGTTCACCGCCGAGACGCCATAGGCGAAGAGGCAGGCGAAGTGGTGCACCTCGCGCGCCTCGGCCGTCTCCAAGAGCAGGCCCGTGTACATGCGGATGCCGTCACGTACGAGCCGCTGGTGCACCGCGGAGACGGCGAGCAGCGCGGGAATGGCCCCGTGCGCCCGGTCCACGCCCCGGTCGCTCAAGAGCAGGATGCTGGCGCCCGCGTCCACCGCGTCCACGGCCGCCGTGCACAGCTGCTCCACCGCGGTGTTCAGCGCGCCTTCGCTCCCGTCCAGCGGGTAGACGAGCGACAGGCGCTTCGTCTCGAAGAGCCCCTCGCCGTGGATGGCACCGAGCCGGGCGAGCTGGCCGTTGGTGAGGATGGGGCCGGGCAGGGACAGCCGGTGGCACTGCTCCGGCGTCTCCTCGAAGGTGTTGCTCTCCGGCCCCAGCGCGGTGGCCAGCGTCATCACCAGCGACTCGCGCAGCGGGTCGATGGGCGGGTTCGTCACCTGCGCGAAGAGCTGGTGGAAGTACGAGAAGAGGCTCGGAGCCTGGTCGCTGAGCACCGCCAGCGGTGTGTCGGTGCCCATGGAGCCGACCGGCTCCTTGCCCGTCTCCGCCATGGGCGTCAGCACCGTGCGCACGTCCTCGGCCGTGAAGCCGAAGGCGCGCTGCAGCCGCCACAGCTCTTCGCCGCGCAGCCGCTCGGGGGCGGGGATGGAGGGCAGGTCATCGAAGGTGTAGACGTTGCGCTCCAGCCACTTGCGGTAGGGCCAGCGGGTGGTGATGTCGCGCTTGACGTCCTCGTCCTCGAGGATGCGCCCCTCGGTGGTGTCCACCAGCAGCATGCGCCCCGGCGTCAGGCGGCCCTTGCGGCGCACCTGCGAGGCCGGCACGTCGATGACGCCTGCCTCGGACGCGAGGATGATGCGGTCATCCTCGGTGACGAGGTAGCGCGCGGGCCGCAGGCCGTTGCGGTCCAGCGTGGCGCCAATGAGCTGCCCGTCCGTGAAGGCAATCGCCGCGGGGCCGTCCCACGGCTCCAGCAGCGCGGAGGAGTACTCGTAGAAGGCGCGGCGCTCGTCGGCCATGTGCGCGTCGCCCTCCCACGCCTCCGGAATCATCATCATCAGCGCGTGGGGCAGGGTGCGGCCGCCCAGGTAGAGCAGCTCCACCATGTTGTCGAACTGCGCCGAGTCGCTCTTGCCGGGGACGATGATGGGCTGGAGCGGCTCCAGGCTTCCGCCCAGCCGCGCCGTCTGGAGCAGCCCGCGCCGCGCCGTCATCCAGTTCCGGTTGCCGCGCAGGGTGTTGATTTCGCCGTTGTGCGCGATGAAGCGGAACGGCTGCGCCAGCTCCCAGGTGGGGAAGGTGTTGGTGGAGAAGCGCGAGTGCACCAGCGCCAGCGCGCTCTTGAAGTCCGGCTCCCGCAGGTCCGTGTAGAAGCGGGGCAAATCTACCGGGAGCATCAGCCCCTTGTAGATGAGCGTCTCGGAGGACAGCGACGCCACGTGGAAGCGGCCCGTCGGGTCCACGCCGCGCGCGGTGACGCGGTTCTCCGTCAGCTTGCGGATGCGGTACAGCTTGCGCTCGAAGGCGCTGGGCACCACGCGCCGCCGCGCGATGAAGAGCTGGCGGATGACGGGCGCGGCCTCGCGGGCCACGGGGCCCAGGTGCTCGGGGTCCACGGGCACATCGCGCCAGCCGAGCACTCGCTGACCTTCCTCGGCCACGACCTCCTCGAAGGCAGCCTCGCACGCGGCGCGCGCCTCGGGCTCGGGGGGGGAGGAAGACCTGGCCCACGCCGTAGTGGCGGCGCGGCGGCAGCTCGAAGCCGGAGGCCGGCACCACGCGCTCGAAGAAGCGGTGGGGGAGCTGCACCAGGATGCCCGC
The DNA here is from genome assembly GCA_046520375.1 of Pyxidicoccus sp. 3LFB2. GTDB lineage: Bacteria > Myxococcota > Myxococcia > Myxococcales > Myxococcaceae > Myxococcus. Next base: position 9,169 of record JBKGHK010000049.1, on the reverse strand, counting down.
GCCATCTCCCGTCCGAGGGTCCCTGCCCGCGGCCGCCCGGTGGCTCAACCGGTTGAGCAGCTCCAGGGCGTCCTCGACGATGCCTCGGGAGCGCTCGCCTCGCAGGTGGGCCACGAAGCCCACGCCACAGGCGTCGTGCTCGGTATCAGGCTCGTAGAGGCCGTACCGGCCGGGGAGGATTGCGGACATCAACTTCCCCCTTGCCCGCTGACGCGGGAGGTTATGTGGATGACGCATCATGCTAACGCGTCGCGTTGGATAAGGGTAGGGAATGCACGCCCGTTTGGGGGCGGCGGGTGGGGCGCCGAGTGGCCTGGCCAACCCCTGAGGAGGGGCGGGCGTTGGGTACCGGGCAGCCGCCCTGGACATGGGGTACAGGGCGCGCTCCGCGCCCCGGGGTTTGACAGTCCTGGGGTCCGTGGCATTCCGCTGGGACGGGAAGCGGTCCCACGCCTGGAGCCGCCGCCACGCCGCGCAAGGAGCGCTCGATGCCCTACACCCCCATCATCGGCACGCTGGGCTACGTGATGTCGCCGGACGGGCAGCGGGTGCTGCTCATCCACCGCAACGCGCGGCCGGACGATGCGCACTACGGGAAGTACAACGGCCTGGGCGGGAAGATGGAGCGCGACGAGGACGTGGCCGCGTGCATGCGCCGCGAGATTCGCGAGGAGGCCGGCATCGAGTGCCTGGAGATGTCGCTGCGAGGCACCCTCTCCTGGCCGGGTTTCGGAAAGCAGGGGGAGGACTGGCTCGGCTTCGTCTTCCGCATCGACCGCTTCGAGGGCACCCCGATGGAGCGCAACCCGGAGGGCACGCTGTCCTGGGTGCCGGTGGTGGAGCTGCCGCGCCTGAACCTGTGGGACGGGGACCGGCACTTCCTGCCGCTGGTGTTCGACGCGGACCCGCGCCCCTTCCACGGTGTCATGCCTTATGCCGGAGGCCGCGCGGTGAGCTGGTCCTTCACCCGGCTGTAGGCCAACCGTCACGGGCCCCACATGGATGTCTTGGAGCAGGGAAGTAGCAGAAGCAGTAGTCCTTGGAACTCCTGTCATTCACAGTCATCGCCATGAAATTGTAATAACGCTTGAGGATTGTCAGGTGGCTGACGTACCTTGCGTCCGGGCCGGCCAGTTCCATCTCGAACGCTAGAGGCAGTTGAATGACGAAGCCCTCGTGGCTCAGGCGTGGCCGGGTTCTCCTGACGCTGTGCTTCTTTGCTGTCGGTTGTGCCCAGGAACCGGAACCGTCACGCGAGGCGGCGCCTGCCGCCGGGCCCGTTGACGCCGTGGTTGGCGAGTGGCGCCCCCAGCCCGTGGGCGAGGCAGGTGTCCCCAAACGTGCCGTGGGCGAGCCGTGCGACACCTACGGCCCGGACGAGTGTGCCAGCGCGTTGTGCGTGCGCACCTGGAAGGGGACCCGACTGTGCAGCCGTGACTGCGCGGTGGACTCCGAATGCCCGGATGGCTGGGGTTGCGTGTCGACGGTCCCCGGTGGGGCGACGCGCGTCTGTCTGCTTCGGCCCGTGCGTCGGTAGCCCCAAGAATCTTCACTCATTTCAACTTCTTCACTCGGGTTTTCACCCGGGACTCCTACTCTTATGAATTCAGACAGCCAATACGGTCGGCCCCGCCTTCCCAGATGGGCATTCACGGCGCTGGCTCTCACCGCAGTGGGCGTGGCGATAGCCCAGACTGCTGAAGCGCCCTCTGACGATGAGGTGCAGTCCGCCATCGACAAGGCGCTCCGCGTCCCGTTTCCCGAGGTCGGTGGACCTCGAGCGGCCGGCGCGGAGGGGGAAGTCACGCTGGGAGGCTTGAAGTCGGTCTATAGCCACACCGACGCCACCCTGAGGAGTGTCATGGGGCCGGTGTCCTTCGTGCGCTACTACGGCATGGACACCAGTGCCCACACCACGAAGGCCTTGAACAAGCGTCCCGAGTGGACGCCCTTCGGTAGCATGCGGGCGGACTCGGCGGCTGACCGTCAGAATGGCCTCCTCAATGAGCACTGCGGGATAGGAGAGGAACGATACAACTGCCGCGGTGGCCTTCGCTGGTGGCACAACTTCGAAAGCTGGGTGGAGTCGGTCAACAAGCCAATCCCATGCGCCGACGGAGACTCTCATCCAGATTGCGAGGATGACGGAAAGAGACCCGACATCACCTGGATTGTGCATGCCCCAGACGGACGCACCTATTCCTTTGAGGCGTGCCTGGAGGGCTACCGTGAGCCCCTGCCCAAAGAGTGCTACGCACTGAATCACGCAGACCCTGATGTGAAGTTGGTGCTCAAGTACGGTGGTAACCCCTACGGCGATGGCTTCGTGCTGCATACGCCCACGGCACGTTACGTGTACGCCGCGCCGTTGAACGGGACGCTACCCCCCATTGGGTTTAACGAGCCGGGAGAGGTGAGCTACCGTCTCAGCTACATCCTGGCGCCCCAGCGAGCCTTTGAGCAGGATGGCGGGGATGCCGAAGTTGACTGCCCAGAACTCGGTCCTGACATGCCGTGCCAACGCCGGATGGCTACGCTCCATTACGGCTCCGTTTGCACGATGGATGGCACGGCGGTGCGCAATGGCTCGGACACCTACGTAACGCAAATTGAGGCTGCTGGCGGCGGCAAGCTCACGCTTTCGTACAAGGCCGTCTATCTGCGCGATAGAAAGCAGTTGGTCAAACTCCTGGCGGATGGAGGGACAGATGGAAAGTACGTTCCTCCGAAGGAATGCGTCCTTTCAGGAATCGAGCTCACGCCTCCCGAGGGAGATGGCGCCGCGCCACGAGCAGTGGTCAGCTACGACTATGCGACAGGTCCCTTCGAGGAGGACCTGGGCACCTCCCCCCAGGAGCTGGGAGGGTTGTTGAGTGGGGTGACCCTTTTCCCGTCTGCGGCTGGAAGCGCTGAAGCAACCCTCAAGACACACCTCAGCTACGAATACGAAGAGGCCGTGCTGCCAAAGGATGGCGGCCCTACACTCCAGCCCCTGCGGACCTTCCGAGTCCGGAGAAATGGCCTCTTTGAGCGAGAATTCCAGGTGGACGCGGCGGACGGGTCCTACACCAAGCAGACGCGGGTAGGGGATACCACGGTTCACCTGTGGGCGGACAACAATGGCACCGACGGCTACCTCTCGGATGGGGGGCGGACTGGGGAGATCTCCTATTGTCATCCCGGAAAATTCAACCCCCGGACGGTGGGGGGCGACGGGGGAACGATTCATTGCATGAAAAAGCAGACACAGTACCAGCAAGCTGTGTCGGTACTCATGGGAGATGGCACTGGCACCCAGGTGCCTGGCGTCCGACAGAAGGCGGAATTGGAGCTCTATTTCAAGAGCTCCGATGGCCCTCTCGTGAACAAGATTGACATGGAGTGTGCAGGCGGGACGTGCAGTGCGCTTGCGCCTCAGCAGCGCAGCCGCACCTGGGCCGTCGAGGGACACAATCCGTGCGTCAGCGGGAACTGTCCTACCGGGTTTTATCGCTATTTTGCCTACGCGCCGAAACAGGCAGTCGACTCGCGCGGAAACAAGACTGTTTTCGAGTCCAGGCTCGCCTCAGAAGGCGTGGGCATGCCACCGCGCATGCCGTCAACTGCGCCGCCGCCTTCGCTGCCGTACGTGGAGATGTCTTCTGTGTACGCCGGGGCCACGCAGAACAGTGACGGCGCCGATGCATTGCTGCGTCGCCACTTCACCTACGCCTATGTCGGCAACTACGAGCAGAAGATTAAGGACGAGTGGGGTTACTCAGGGTTGGTGGTTGTCAAGGAGCCCAGCTTCAAGGTCCGCCGCCACTACGACACGAAAACGGGTCGCCTCACGGCCGTGGTGCAGCAGGGGTACACCCTCGAATTCGACGCTGCGAGTAACAGTTGGCAGCCGGTGCTGCGTTGGGTTGGCACCTTCTATCGCAACCAGTACAGCTGCGGCATGGCGGCCAACGACGGCCGCGTTCAGGAGAATGCGGGCGAAGCGTGGGACCGAGTGGTGGAGGTGGCGGGCCCGTGTCTGGTGGACCACCTCAATGCACAGCAGTGCGCGGGCGGCCAGCCGTCAGTCCCCCTTACCCAATATGAGTACTGGCCTGCCAGCGCCGGGGCCCGGAAGGCGGGCCGGCTGGCAGTGCGCCGTGTCTTCAGTCGCACCGCGGGTAACGGCACCTGCAACATGCCCGACCTGGCAGTGGACCCGAAGCCCTACGTGGAGACGCGCTACGAAGATTATGACTTGCAGGGGCGGCTGACCCATTGGCTCGACGCCAATGGCGTGGAGACAAGGTATCGCTACGCGGGCGACAAGCTGGTGGAAGCCCGGGTGGCGGACGGAGACCCCCTGGTGGCCGTGACGACGTATGGCTACGACAATGGCGAGGGCACGGGCAACTGGGTGCGCCACCCGGATGGACGCTATGAGGTGCAGTGCTTCCGTAAGAATACGGCCCCTGGCACCGGCTGCCGCGGGGGCGTGCTGACGGACAAGCTGCAGTGGAAGGCCACCTCGCTCAGCCCCGACGCCTGGATTCATACCGAGCGCACCGACTACGTGTACGCCGCCAATGGCCAGTTGGTGGGTGAGGTGGTGCGCGACAGCTCCGGTGCGGTGCGCCGCCAGCGCTACTTCGAGGGCGACCCGCTGGGCCGCACCACCTATGAGGCCACCGGTAGCGCCGCGCCGGGTGCCCCCTCCGACACGCGTTACCACCAGGTGTCCCTCTTCGACATGGAGGGCAACCGTGTGGGCCTGGGCAATGCCTACCAGCCCACCTCCTCGCCGCTGGAGCCGCTGTGCGGTGGCTTCTCGCCTCAGTCCACCCAGGCCCATGCTCTACCGGCTTCGCCGCTGTGCAAGGCGTTTGAGTATGACCGCCTCAATCGTCTCTCGCGACTGACGGAGTCGCTGGACACGCAGGGGAGTCAGGCGGCCACCACCTGCCTCACGTATGACGGGCGCGGCAACCTCGCGAGCGTCAGCCGGGCCGGGCCAGGTCAGACTTGCACTGCGAATGCCGAATCCAGCGTGCGCTACGTGCATGATGACTTCGGCAACCTCGTCGAGGTGCTGGCGCCCTGGGCGCGCGCGGCCACGGGCCTCTCGGGCAAGTACAACTACGAGTACGACGCGGCGGGCAACCTCGTCCTCAAGCAGACGCCGGCCATGCGACAGCAGGCTATTCCCACCTGGGTGGTGTACAGCTACGACGCCATGCGCCGGGTGCTTACGGCCCGGGCGGGGAGCAAGAATGGAGCTGCCCCCGCGGAATTCCAGACGCTCTATTCGTACGGCTATGACGGGCAGGTGCCTCCGCCTCCCTTCTGCCCGACGGAGTCAGGGCACGGGGAGGGCCCGTCTCGTGTCAAAGGCCGCCCCCAGGTGCTGACGGACTCCTTTGGTGACACCTGGTATGCCTATGACGTCCACGGCAATCCCAGGGCGCACTGGCGCGTGCGCGCCTCCGGGCAACCGGCCCGCACGCAGGCATGCAGCCGTGCGCACACCCCCAATACGCCCAACCGCTTCTTCTTCTACGACAGGGCGGGGCGGATGATTAATGAGGACCTCCCGGGGGGGCGCCATCTCTATTATGTCTATTATGGTGACGATACGGGCTTGTCGCACCGGGTGCGAGAAGTGCGTGCCTCCCTGTGGGATGCTGAAAACGGGTGGCGCGAAATGATGACCGTCCTCAAGGACGCGCAGTGGGAGCCGTACGGCGGCCTCAAGTCCTATGCGGTGCAGACGCGCCTGTCGACGGGCACGGGCACCACGCCCTGGCGCTATGTGGACTACCTGCGAACCGCTCCGGCCACCGTGCCCCTGGCGCGGTGCAACGAGACGAACCTCGTCTCGGGGAGTGACTACACGGGCCGGCTGAAGGCGCTCACCGTCTCCACCGAGGCCGCGCGCAATGCGGGCCAGCCCGGGGACATCTACAAGCGCGTCTATACGTGGAAGGCGGACCAGGTGGTGCGCGAGGATACGTGCGTGCTGGAGACGGGGGACGTGGCGCCCGAGACGGTGAAGTACGCAGGGGCGCAGGGCGAGGAGGGCTATGACACCCGCGGCCAGCTGCGCCACGTCACAGGACGGCCCTATGACTTGCGCACCTACACCTATGACGCCCTGGGCAACCGTCTCAGCGAGCGTCGGGGTGACTTCGTCTTCCAGCTGGGCTACGCGCCAGAGACAGGAGGGGTGCGAGAGGAGTTGCTGCGCACCCGCGGTGTCCGACGGTGCGCTCCCGGCGATGCCAGCTGCCTTCAGACGACCGCGCTGACGTCGCCGACCGAGCAGTACACGTATGACGACGACGGCCGTCTGTCGCAGAAGGCCTGGACGGGCGCTGACCCGGCCCCGCGGACGTTGGCCGAGCTGAATCTGGGCACGGGGCTCGACGCAACCCACGCGGCCGTGGGGGCCGTGTACCGAACCGTGTCCGATGACGAGGGCCGCACCTGGGAGTACTTCTACGACGCGGTCGGGCGCCGTCGCCTCAAGCTTCAGTTGCAGGGGCCACGCGAGGAGTACTTCTATGACGATACGGCGCTACTGGAGGACTGGAGTGTCACGGACGTCGACTCCGCCGAGGCGGACTCCGTGCGTGACGAGTACATCTGGCTGGACGGACGACCGGTGGCCCTCTTCAAGACGCGCGTCAACCGCATTGGTGGGCGTGTGGCGGATTTCACGGGGACGTGCGAGCGGTACAGCGATGACGTGAAGCCGGCCTGCGGCGTCTACTTCCCCATTACTGACGTGTTGGGCAAGCCCGTGCTGATGTTGAACGGGGCGGGGCTCGTGACGGGCGTGGCCGACTATGACGCCTTTGGCCACGTCAATCGCGTCAGCCACCCGGGTGAAAGCAGCCATCCTTCTCTTCTCGACGGCCAGGACTCCCTGCTTGCCGCTACCACGGGCCTGCCTGCGTCCTCGACCCGCCTCAAGGTCCATGTGCGAGCCCGCTTCAGCGCCCTCCTGGGAGGGCCGGGTAGCGAGGCCTACCTCACCAACAACGCCTTCGCGCGCCTGCCCCCTGCCATACCGGGGGGGGCGACGGGCATTGCCGGCAACGCCGGCCCTCGGGTCGTCACACCCTGGGCGTACGCGGCCGTCCCTCAGGTGCAGGTGCGCTACACCGAGGCGCACCAGCCCTGGTCTGAGCCAGAGGGTGCTCCGTGGGGAGCGAGTCTCGAAGGCCTTGAATACCGGCGCTTCCAGGCGGGCGCCACGCCCGTGTGGCTGCCCCTGCGGCTGCCGGGCCAGTACCACGACGTGGAGACGGACCTCTTCGAGAACTGGAATCGCTATTATGACGCGAGCGTCGGGCGGTACTCGGCGCCTGAGCCGAAGTTGCTTGAGCCTGGTGCTCTGCTTGAATCGCTCGAACTCGGCCAAGTTGCACATGTATATGGCTATGCAAATGGCAATCCGGTGACGTGGTTCGACCCTGATGGATTGGCGGTGCTCGTTAACGGCAAAGACACACTTGAGGTCATGCGGGAGTTCGAGAAGAAGGACCCAGATGCTTACCGAGCTATGCTGCTCGACGATCAGGTGTATGTGTTTGAGTCCGGAAATCTTGGGCTGCAGCCAGACGGATCGGCACGCCTGGGTTGGACGTCGGGGTTGCATGTGACATTGGATTTTGAGAATATTGATAAATTCGGTAGGGGATCGCGTCTTTGGACCTTTGCTCATGAGGCCTACCATTCAATGGAAAACGGCGGATTGGCGCAAAGCTTTGTGACTCGGTCGGGAAAGGAATTTGCCGCAGATGCATATGCGCATAAAGTGACAGGTGAGCCATATACGGAGCAAATGTTGAAGTATTGGAGGTATATTCAGGGGATGGATAAATTGGAGATGAACAAGAGCGCGCACATCAAGAAAGTGATGGAAAGGCGTGGGCGATAGGTTTTTTGTGGTCTTGTTTGTTTCATGTTCGCTCCTTATGGGTTGTCTTCGGCGTGGGTCGGTTGGCAATGAGGTCCAGGCAAGGAAAGTGCATATAGAGGAGATGCGTGGGTCGGGTAAGCTTCCTGGATGGCCATTTGGCGTGTTGTGTTATGATGCGTTTTGGTCGATTGCTGAGAGAATAGAGGAAACGAGCTCGTGTGGTGGCGATTCAGATTGCGGCGTTGCGTATGTGTCGCCAAGTGACATGGGGTGCTTTCAGGCCACCAACTTGGTCTGGTGGGTCGGTCGTGAGGCACGCGAGCTGCGGGAGCGCCTAGAGACCGTGTGCGGGTTTGTTCATGATAACTGCTTTGCTCAAGATCTCCCTCTGGTGTCCTGCCGGGCTGGGCAGTGTGTCTTGGGCGAGTGATTGGGGTATTCAGCGTGTGGCGGTTCGGGACGGTGTCTGAGGCATCCCCTCATTTGAGCACCTTTCAGAACCAGCGCATGAGTGAGCTTGCCCCGGCTCCGTGGACAGCGTGGTTATGCTGCCTGAGCTGTCGGTGAGGCGAGCCGCTCATACTCCACGCCGCCAAGGTGGGCACCCGTTTCGAGGCCCTTGAGCCCGTCCGCCAGGGCGTCAAGTCACGCTTCGGTGTGTATGGCCGGGGCGTGGCCGCAGGGCTGTCCATCCGCCACGACAACGGCAGCCAGTACACCTTGGAGGCCTTCCAGGACGAGCTGCGCTTCCTGGGGGCCGCGTCCAGCCCCTCCTTCGTCCGCAGCCCCGAGGGGAACGGCTGCGCCGAGCGCTTCATCCGCACCCTCAGGGAGCAGCTGCTCTGGGGGCGCATCTTCGCCACCGTGGAGGAACTCCGGCGGGCCCTGCTGGAGTGGGCCCACCGATACAACGAGCACTGGCTGCTGGAGCGCCATGATTTCCTCTCGCCGAGCCAGGCCCTGCGAGAGCTGATGCAGTCGAAGCAGGCGGCTTGATTACGACCAACCTGGTGTCTCAACAATCCGGTGCGGTACCGACCTGCGCCTACACTGTGCGCAGACCCAACTCCGCCGTTGACGGAGGGCCTGCTTGGGGGGTATCCATCGCAGCGGTGAAAGTGAGAACGATTCTCAATTTCGATTATTCGACGGTGGCGGCGGAGAGCGCCGCGCCGGTGGCTCGGGCGAAGCCCGCGCCGGGGCTCTTCCGCATGGGCGAGTCGCCCGCGGGAGAGGGACTCCGGGGCCGCTGGGGCCCGGCCGCGC
>JBKGHK010000499.1:0-7545 GCA_046520375.1 Pyxidicoccus sp. 3LFB2 | reverse complement strand
GCAGGCCACGCCCGCCACCCCGGCCGAGCCCATGCAGCCCGCCCAGCCGCTGGAGGACGCGCCCAAGCAGCTGCAGGCGCAGGAGGAGAAGCCCGCCCAGGCCCCCGCGACGACGGAGCCGGACTCGATGGACTTCGACCTGCTGGAGCCCCTGGAGACGGCCTCCGCCGCGCAGGTGGACCCGGAGCTGGAGAAGCGCATCGGCCGGCGCCGCACCATGCTCAAGCTGCACCAGGGCCTGGGCTTCGCGCTCGTGGGAGGCCTGGCCGCCACCACCGTGGTGGGGCAGCTCCAGTTCAATGACTCGTTCCGCGGCGGCGGGGACGACCGCAACCTGCTGGGCCTGCACCGGGGACTCGCCATCGGCACGACGGCGATTTTCGCCACCGTGGGGATGCTGGGGCTGCTCGCCCCCGAGCCCTTCGAGAAGGAGTTCCAGTGGGACACCGTCACGGTCCACAAGATGCTGATGACCCTGGCCACCGTCGGCATGGTGGCGCAGGTCGTCCTCGGCATGCTGGCCACCAACCGTTATGGCCGGCTGTCCGAGCGGGACCTCGCCACCGCGCACCAGGTGGTCGGCTACACGACGCTGGGGGCGGTGTCGGCGGGTGTACTCACCCTGTTCTTCTGAATCTTTTCGCGTCGCCGCCGTTCGGCTTCGCAAGGTCCTACCGGAGTTTCCTGGAGGTTGACGTGATTGCTCGACGAGTTGCCCTGCTGGCCACCCTGCTGCTCGCGCTGCCCGCCGCCGCGCAGGCCCAGCCGCGCATGTATTCGGTGAAGAAGGACGCCAGCTCGCTCACCTACAAGCTTCACCACCCGCTGCACGAGGTGGTGGGCAAGGCGCAGCCCAGCGTCGGCAAGGCGGTGCTGTCCCCGGACGGCAAGCTGCAGGTGCAGGTGCGCGCCAACGTGAAGGACTTCGACTCGGGCAACTCCAACCGCGACGCGCACATGCAGGAGGCGACGGAGGCGGCGAAGTTCCCCCTCGTGGAGCTCAAGGGCTCGGCCGAGGGCGTGAAGCTGCCGGACAGCTTCCCGGCGACGTTGAAGGTCACCCTCAATGGCAAGCTCACCTTCCACGGCGTGACGCAGGACGTGCGCGTGCCCATGACGGTGCAGTTCACCTCCGCGAAGGAGGCCACCGCCACGGGGACGTTCGACATCAGCCTGGACGCGCACAAGGTGGAGCGGCCGGCGCTGTTGATGAAGAAGGTGGACGACAAGCTGGTGCTGGAGCCCAAGCTGGTCTTCGTGGTGGAGGGCGCGTGAGCACGTCGCGTCGAGGGTTTCTCAAGGGAGTGCTGGGCACGGGCGCGGCGGGTGCGGCGGCCACCGGGTTGCCGGGGTGCGCGCCGGACATCAACCCCGCGCCGGTGACGGACGTGACGGCGAGCGAGGCCGGCACGGTGGACCTGCTGGTGTCGCGCTACCCGGACCTGGAGCCGGTGGGTGGCGCCATCACCGTGCGCGTGCCGGGTGAGGTGGTGCCCATCCTGGTGGTGCACACCAAGAACGAGGGCACGCGGGATGACTTCCACACCGTGTCCTCCATCTGCACGCACGTGGCCTGCCCGCTGGGCTTCGACGGCAAGGACGTGGTGTGCCCCTGCCACCTGTCGCGCTTCAGCCCGACGGACGGCGCGGTGCTGCAGCGGCCCGCCACGGTGCCGCTGCGCACGTTCAAGACGGAGTACAACCCGGGCACCCGCGTGGTGCGCGTGGACCTGCGCGCGGGCGAGGACTCCTTCCCGGCCGCAGTGAATGGCCAGGTGACGCTGCCCTTCAGCCAGTTCCCGGACCTGCGCAACAACGGGGGCACGGTGACGGGCACCCCGTCCGGCTACGGCCTGCCCATCTTCGTCTTCCGGCTGGAGGACGGGACGCTGTCGGCGGTGGACTCCATCTGCACCCACCAGCAGTGCACGGTGGAGTTCCGCTCGCAGGAGAAGGACCTGTTCTGCCCCTGCCACGCCTCCACCTTCACCCGCCAGGGTGAGGTGACGAAGCCTCCGGCCACGCTGCCCCTCAAGAAGTTCACCGTGTCCGAGACGGCCGAAGCCGTCATCGTCAGCGGCGTGCGGTAGGGCGCACGCGGGTGAGCGCAGTGCAGGCGCCGGGCAACCCCCGGCGCCGCCGCCGCGTCCTAGCCGAGCCGGCTCCAGAAGGAGCGCTTGGACGAGACGCGGTCCAGCGCCTCCTGCAGCTCCTCGTCGTAGTCGGCGCGGTTGGCGATGTCGCCCATGGAGATGATGCCGACGACGCGGTCATCCCGCTCCACGACGGGGATGCGGCGAATCTGCTTTCGGCCCATCAGCGCGATGACGTCGTGGATGTTCTCGTCGGGATGGACGGCCTCCACGTCATCCGTCATCACATCGGAGACGCGGAGCTGGTCGGGCGTCTTGCCACCGGTGAAGCCGCGCACCACCAGGTCGCGGTCGGTGACGATGCCCACCAGGCTGCCCTGCGCGTTGACGACGGGCACCACGCCGCAGTCCTCGTCCTTCATGATTTGCGCCACGTCGCGCACGGGGCTGTCCAGCTGCGCGGTGCGCACGTTGCGCGTCATCACCTCGCGCGCGGTGAGCGGCTCGCGCTGCCAGCGGCGGCGCCCGGTGCCCGTCTCCGAGCTCGTGCCCGTGCCCGTGCCCGTGCTGGAGCGGCCACCCACCCCGGCGGTGTAGAACTGGCTGCGGTCCTCGCGCATGCGGTCGCCCATGCGCTGGCGCTCTTCCATGACCTGGCGGCTGTCACGGGAGCGCTCTGCGCCGCGCTGCGAGCCTTCATGGAAGCGCGAGCGCTCATCCCGGTACGGCTCCATGCGCGGGCCCTGCATCTCGCGCGACTCCTCGCCGCCGTAGCCGGAGCGGTCCCAGCCGCCGCGGTAGTCCGCGCGCTGCGGGGGCAGCTCGTTCTCCTGCATGCCCATGTCGCGCCGGTCGCCGCGGCCGATGGCGCTGCGGCCATCGCGGTTGTCGCGGCCGTAGGGGCCGGTGCCGTACTCCACGCCCTCCCAGGCGGCGTCCCGGTCATCCATGTTCATCATGCCGGTGCGCCGGGTGCCAAAGCCGGCGCCGTCATCCACGTTGGTGCGAGGCTGTGCCATGCGCATGGACGCGGCGCGGTGGAAGCGGCCCTGGCGCACGGAGGCCTCCTCGTCGCGGGCGGGATTCCAGCCGGTGAGGTCGGACTCACCGCGCTCGCGCGAGCCGGGCGGGGACACGTCGGCGCTCCGGGGCGTGCCGGGCTCCGGCGGCGGGTTGCGCTGCGCGGTGCGGATGTCGTCCTTGCCGTTGTCCAGGGTACGGGCCATGACATTGCCTCCTGCGATTTTGGGGTTGGGGCAGGAAGGGTGGTGATGTCCGGGCCAGCCTCCAAGTGTGCCCGGACGGGGCGCCAGGGGGACTGTCCTCCCCACGGCGGGCGAGCAGGCGGGCCGCTTGCGAGCGGACACCGAGGCTGCCGCGTGGCCGACACTGACGGCGCGGACCTTCAGCCCGCGGTGCTTGTGCCCCGGGGCAGGCTCACCGTGAAGGTGGTGCCCCCGGCGTCGGTGGACGTCACCGCCACGCGGCCCCGATGCGCGCGCACCACCTCGGCGACGATGTAGAGGCCCAGGCCCACGCTGCGCCCCGTGCTGTCCGCCACGTCGGTGGCGCGCTGCAGGGGCTGGAAGAGCCGCTTCAGGGCCTCCGGGGCAATGGGCGTGCCGGCGTTGTGCACCTGCAGCTCCACGCTGTCCGCGTCTCCGCTCGAGCGCACGGTGACGAGCGTGCCGGGCGGGCTGTACTTCACCGCGTTGGAGACGAGGTTCTGCACCACCTGGGCGAGCCGGTCCGCATCCCATGTCCCGCGCCCCTCGCCCTGGGACTCCACGCGCAGCTCGCGCTCGGGGTGGTTGGCCTGCACCTCCTCCACCGTCTCCCGGATGACCGCGTGCAGGTCCGTGGGCCGGGCGACCAGGGGGATGCCGCCGCCCAGCCGCGCCTGGGTGAAGTCGAGCAGGTCCGTCACCATGCGGCTGGCCCGCTCGGCGGCGACGCGGACGCGCGCCACGGCCTTGGTGGTGCGCTCGTCCAGCTCCTCACGGCGCAGCAGGCTCGCCGTCCCCAGGAGGATGGCCTGCAGCGGACTGCGCAGGTCATGGCTCACGATGCCGATGAGCTGCTGCTCGAACTGGCGCGCGCGCACCGCGTGCGTCACGTCCTGGAAGAGCACGAGGACCGCGTCGTGGCCGTCCCAGCCCCGCACCGGGTGGTAGACGAAGTCGAAGAAGAACTCCTGCCGCCGCTCCCCGGGCCGTTGCTCGAAGGTGGCGGGGAGGCCCCGGCCGATGAAGGGCTCTCCCGTGCGCAGGACGCGGTCGAGGAGCTCCGCGAAGCCCTGCTCCGCCAGCTCCGGCAGGGCCTCGTCGAGGGGCCTGCCCAGGATGTCGCGCCCGCTGCCCACCACCTGCCGGAAGAGGGGGTTGGCCAGCTCGATGATGCGCCGGGGCCCCCGGTAGAGCGCGACGCCCAGGAAGGGCTGGGCGCCCAGCCCCTCCAGCAGGGCCTGCTGCGCGAGCTCCGCCGACTTGCGCGCGGTGATGTCCAGGCCGGTGCCGAGAAAGCGCACGGGCTGGCCCTCCGGGCCGAAGCTCACCTGGCCCCTCGCCTCCACCCACCGCACCCGCCCGTCCGGGAAGGGCCCGGTGCGGTACTCCACCCGGTAGTGCCCGCCGTTGCCTCCCGCGAGGGCGTCGGCGATGGCCCGCGCCACCCGAGGGCGGTCCTCGGCGTGGATGCGGGCAAGGCCCTCATCGAGGCTGAAGGGGGCGTCCGGAGCGACGCCGAACAGCTCGCGCAGGCGCGCGTCCGCCGCCACCTGCCGGGTGGCCAGTTCCACCTCCCACGTGCCCACCTGCGTGACGTCCACCACCCGGCGCAGGTGCTCCTCACCCTGGCGCAGCTGCTCGGCGAGCGCCTCCACCTGCTGGCGCGAGCGGACCTGCTGCGTCACCTCGAAGGCGCACTGCATCACCCCATCCACCTGGCCGGCGGCATTGCGCTTCGGAGAGAAGATGAAGTTGAACCAGCCCGTCTCCGTCCGCCCCTCGCGATTCAGGGTGGCGGGCCGCTCATCGCCGTAGGCGGGCAGGCCCGTCTCCACCACCTGGTCGAGCAGGGCGTCGAAGCCCTGGCCCTCCAGCTCTGGAAGCGCCTCGAGCAGCGTCTTGCCCACCACGTCCCTGCCACCCACGATGGCGCGGTAGGCGGAGTTGGCGAAGGTGTACCTGTGCCCCGGTCCCTCGTGGATGCAGATGGCCACCGGGGCCTGCTCGAAGAGGTCGTGCAGCTTCTGCCGCTCGGCCACCGCGTCCGCTCGCGCCGCCTGCTCGCGGGCGAGCAGCCCGGCCCGCTCCGCCTCGATGCGCTTGCGCTCGGTGATGTCCTTGAACACGAGCGCCACCTGGCGCAGCTCGGGCGCGCCCACGCGGCTGGCGAACACCTCGAACCAGCGGCCCATCGCGGGCGCGTGGTTCTCGAAGCGCACCGGCTTTCCGCTCAGGGCCACACCCCCGTAGAGCCTGAACCAGGACGCGTCCAGGTCCGGCACCAGCGCGCGGGCCGTCCTGCCCACCGCGCCCTTCAGCCCCGTCTGGCCCTCGAAGGCGGCGTTCGTCTCCAGGAAGCGGTAGTCGACGGGCTCGCCCGCCTCATCGAAGAGCAGCTGCATGAGGCAGAAGCCGTCGTCGATGGACGCGAAGAGCATGCGGTAGCGCTCCTCGGAGGCGCGCAGCGCGGCCTCGGCTTCTTCGCGCAGGGCCTGCTGCCGCTTCACCTCGGTGACGTCCTGGCCCTGGGCGAGGATGCCCGTCACGCGGCCGTCCGGCCCCCGGATGGGCTGGTACACGAAGTCCACCCAGGCCTCGCTCCGCTCCGCGCCCGGCTCGCGCTGCAGCGACACCTTCATGCCGTGCCCGACGAAGGGCTCGCCCGTGCGGTACACGCGCTCCAGCAGCTCGGGGTAGCCCTGGCCCTCGAGCTCCGGCAGCGCCTCGCGCAGCGGCCGGCCCAGGATGTCGCGGTGGCCCACCAGCTGGAAGTAGGCCGCGTTGGCCAGGTCGAAGACGAGCTGGGGGCCGCGCAGGAAGCACAGGAAGCCGGGCGCCTGTTGGAAGAGGCCCAGCAGGTGGCGGCGCTCGGCGTCGAGCGCCTCCTGGTGCGCCTTGGCGTACTGGCTGGCGGAGTCGGCGGTCGCCGCGGACAGGCTGACTGACAGGAAGCGCAGCTCGTGGAGGGGCGGCGTCAGGCCCGCCGCCTCCAGGCCCTCGAAGATGCAGTCGCGCAGCAGGCCGTACTCGCGCACCAGGGTGAGCAGGTCGAAGCCGAGCCGCAGCCGCTGGCGGCCATGCTCCTCGGCGGTGCCGCTGCGCGAGAAGACGCGCTCGGAAGGCGGGCCGCCCTCGCGCAGCGCCTGCGCGAGCTCGTCCAGGAGGCCCGGAAGGTGGTTGATGAAGTCGCTCGCCGTGAGCGGGCCGGGCACAAGCGCCGTCTGCCCCCGCGCCGTGAAGCGCTGGATGATGGCGTCGCGCTGTGCCTGGAGGAAGTCCGCCAGGACGCTCATCACCGTCTCTTGCGGAAGGAGGGCCTGCTCACCGTGGGATGCATCCTCATCGCGGGCAGGTCTTACAAGCCCCGCACGCAAGGAAGAACACGCACGGACGGGCGCCGGACGCAGGTGTCGCGGACTGTACGAACAGGCGGCCAAAGACGAAGCGCGTGCCCCCGGGTGGAGGCACGCGCTTCCTTCGCGCTCGCGCGCGTGTGGCCGGACCGGCAGGGCGGCGTTCACCCCGGCGTCCCCGCTCTCCCCCGAAAGCGAAGACGGCCGTGTCCGCCCCGGCCGGAGCCGGCCTAATCGACGACGCAGCAGCCGTCGTTCGCCTCCTCGCAGCACGCGAGGGTGGTGTTCGGCGGCATGGGCTTCTGGGGCGGCTGACACGTGTCGCCGGAACCCTCGCCACCCTGAACGCGCGCCAGGTCCTTCACGAACAGCTCCTTGATGGTCTTCGTCTTGATGGTCTTCATGGTGTGCTCCCCCTCCTCGGAAAACTCGGTGCTGGCCCCACCGCCACGGTCAGTGGCGTGATGAATTCGATACGTTTCCAGCCGATTTTTTGGGTCGTTCTGTGCTGTCCGCGTGGGCGGGTGAGACAGCGCGTATGAGGAGTGAGACACGAAAAAGCGCGTGCCCTCGGGTGAGGGCACGCGCTGGTTCAGCCACTGCTAGAGACAGAGCTCAGTAGCAGCAGTTGTCGTTCTTCTCCTCGCAGCAGGCCGTCGTGCTGTCGGGCTTCTGGGCGGTACACGTCTGCGTGTCGGGGGAGGACGTGGTGGTCGTGGGGGCGTTGCCCTCGCCACCCTGAACGCGCGCCAGGTCCTTCACGAACAGCTCCTTGATGGTCTTCGTCTTGATGGTCTTCATGGTGTGCTCCCCCTCCTCGGAAAACTCGGTGCTGGCCCCACCGCCACGGTCAGTGGCGTGATGAATTCGATA
>JBKGHK010000498.1:0-7580 GCA_046520375.1 Pyxidicoccus sp. 3LFB2 | reverse complement strand
CGAGCGCCCACGGGCCCGGCGAGCGGGTGCGCGGCGCAGTGGACGCACGTGGTGCTGCCCCCCACCGATGATGCCACGCTCGCCCCGGGTGCCTCCGCGCCACAGGGCACCGGCCCGGAGCTGGTGGTGGGGGGAGCCGACAAACATCAAGCACTCCTGCGCTTCTTCCTCCCGCACCGTCCGGGCACCGGCCTCGTGCGCGCGCGCCTGCGGCTGCACGTGAAGGCGGGCAGCGGCCTGGCGCCGTCGCTGCACCAGCTCGTGGGAATGGAGGTGGACGAGGCGCGCGTCACCTTGAGCGGGGCCACGCCGGCCTCGCGGCTCACCGAGCCGGGCGAGGGGCAGGCCACTCCCGGCACCTGGGTGGAGTACGACGTGACGCAGCGGGTGTGGGACCGCGAGGCCTCGAACTTCGCGCTGCTGCCCGCCTCACAGAATTCGCTGCGCTTCCACGCCCGGGAGTCGCCCGACGTCGCGCTGCGCCCGCAGCTGCTCGTCAGCTATGGCGAGGACTGCCGCGCTCGCGGCCCGGTGCCAGCGCTGTCCTGGAGCCGGCAGCTGGGCGGCGCCGCGCAGGACCGGCACAACGACCTCGCGGCCCTGCCCGACGGCGGCTTCGTGGTGGTGGGCACGGGCAGCTTCGGGGACGACAACGGCTCCGCCGGGGACGAGCTCCTCACGCGCCATGCGCCCGATGGCACGCGGCTGTGGAGCCGGAAGTTTTCCCTCTCCGATAGCAGCTGGGTGGGGCTGAGCGCCGTCGCCGCGGACGAGGCGGGGAGCCTCGTGGTGGCAGGCAACTATCATGGCGCGCCGGACCTGGGCGCGGGGCCACTTCCCCAGGTGACGAACGGCCTCTTCATTGCCCGGCTCGGACCGGCGGGAGAGGCACGCTGGAGCCACGGCTTCCCCGTGCAGGGCTACACCGGCGTGACGGACGTGGCGCTGGATGCGGCGGGCAACACGGTGCTGCTGGGAGCGCTGTCGCGCACGGCCGACTTCGGCGGTGGCGTGCTCGTGGGCGGCCCCTTCTCCGGCAGCCGCTGGGACTACACGGAGGCCTTCCTGGTGAAGCTGGACCCGGCCGGGACACACCTCTGGTCTCGCGTGCTCGACGACGACGCGGCGGCCACCAGCGCGGGCACGCTGGCCGTGGACGCCACGGGCCATGTCTTCGTCGGAGGGCTGTCGGGCGAGGGCGACCGGGCGGAGCGCACGTGGACGCGAACGCCCTTCGTCTCCCGCCTCGGCCCCGATGGCACGCGCGAGTGGACGCACCGCCTCACGGGGCTGGATGGTGAGGTGGTGAGCGTGGCGCGCGGAGCCGGGGGCGCGGTGCTCTTCGGCGCGAACTTCCAGGGAAGCCACACCCTCGCCGGGCGCCGCGTCGCGAGCGTGCAGGGAACGGACATGCTGCTCGGGGCCCTGAGCGCGCGGGGCGAGTTGATGTGGGTGAGAGACCAGCCGGGAGGCGGCTCCGGCACGCTCTACCGGCTCGTGTCCGACACCTCCGGCAACGTCGCGCTCTTCGGCAGGTCCGCCGAGGGGGACCTGGGCGGCGGCAGCCTCGCCGGAGGCAACGTGCTGGCGCGCTTTGCTCCGGACGGCACCCACCTGTGGTCGCGCGCCATGAACCCCGACTTCGGGTACGCAGCGAGCAGCCTCATTGCCTGGCCCGACGGCAGGGTGATGGTGCTGGGGAGCTTCTTCGGTTGGTACGCGATGGATGGCGACCAGCCCCAGTACTGGAGCAGCGGAAACGACGACCTGCTCCTGCTGCACTTCGCTCCCTGAGGTCGCCCTTTCGCAGCGCCAGTCGAAAGTTCTGACGCGGGCGTTCCATGCAATTTCTGGCGGGGGCGCACGCGTTGACGCCCCGGGAAGCGGGGCCTACCGTTTCCACCTCACCCGTCGTCCAGGAGGAGTCTTCATGGAGACCCAACAGACGTTGCCGCAGCAGAGCGAGAACGACCTCATCGCCGGGGGTGACACGGCGTCGACCATGCCGCGCGAGAGCGAGGGGCCCCTGTTCGACCGCTACGTGGTGAAGATTGACCTGGCCGTGTCCGCGGGCGCCGTGCCTACCAGCTGGCCCATCGGCTACTGATTGCCCGTGACTGTCCCCCTCGGTTCCAGCGGGGTCCTCATCGCAGGGCCCTATGTGTCGAGGCCGGACCACGCGGACGTGGTCGCCGTGCGCGGAGAGCTTGCCCGCCGCGGCGTCCCGTCCGCGCTCTTCGATGTAGCCGTCCCCGGCGCGGGGCGCTCGCTCGCCCTCGCCGACGCCTCCGACACCGCTGACAGCGTGCGCGTGGGAGGCCAGGGGCTCGGGGACTTCCGTGCGGTGTGGCGCTCGGGTCCGCTCGCCTTCGTGAGCCCCCCGTCGTTCACCCCCGAGCAGGCGCGCGCGACGAACGCGGCGTGGGAGATGGCCTTCGCCGCCGCGCTCGACGGGTTGGGCGGCCGCGTGTTGGATCCGCACCGAAGCACGCTGCACGCGGAGAACAAGCCGCTCCAGCTCCGGCTCGCGCGGGAAGTGGGGCTCGACGTGCCGCCCACGCTCATCACGAGCGACCCCAGGGCCGTGAGGGCCTTCGCCGAGGGGCGCCGCGTGGTGGCGAAGATGCTCGTCCCGCCCTTCCTCCTTCGCAAGAACGACTCGGCGCACGAGGTCCCCATGGTGTTCACCCGCGCGCTCTCGGAGGCGGACCTCGCGGACCTGCGGGGCCTGGAGAGCTGCCCGATGATCTTCCAGGAGCGGCTGGACAAGGCGCGCGACGTGCGTGTCACCTTCGTGGGAGAGCGGCTCTTCCCCACGTCCGTGGACCCGAACCTCGTGCCCGAGCCGCATGTCGACTGGCGCCACGACGGCGTCGCGCTCCAGGGGCAGTGGAAGGCGCACGCGCTGCCCGACGACGTCGCGCGCAAGCTTCAGGCCCTGCGCCGGCAGCTGGGCCTTCGCTATGGCGCGTTCGACCTGGTCGAGACGCCCGAGGGACGGCACATGTTCCTGGAGCTCAACAGCTTCGCCGTCTTCTCCTTCGTCGGCGCCGCGCTCGCCGCGCCCATCGCCGATGCCCTCGCGGAGCTGCTCGCGGCTCCGCCCGCCTGAAAGAGGCCGAACGGATGCCCGGGCGCCGGCTCGTCATGAATCCGCATGCGCACGTGCTCGCGCAGCCGCAGCCGCGCACGCTGCCCATTGACGTCTCCGCCATCGACACCATCACCGTGGAGTGCCCCGTCCGGGGGCGCGGGCTCGTCACGCACGTGCTGAGGCGCGAGTCTCACGCCGAGCTGTTCGGCTTCTTTGCCCACCTCATCGAGCGGGAGGGCCGCGCGGAGCTCGGGTCTGATGCGGGCGTGTTGCCACGGCTCCGGGAGATGGGCTTCCTCGTGTTCAGCGACGAGGCCATCCAGTGGCCGAGGTTTCGCGTGGCCCTCGATGGCGTGACGCCGGGAGATGCGCCGCAGGCGCCGCTGCGTGTCTGCGAGGACCTGCTGTTCCAGCGCGAGTTCTCGCTCCACCCGGGCATGGTGTGGCCCGCGGAGTATGCGAAGCAGACCGGCTGGCTGGACTGTTTCGCCAGGGGGCCCGCGGTGTGGGTCCCCTCCCCTCTCAATGGACTCATCACGCCCTTCTGGCTCGACGGTGAAGCCGCGCAGTGGGCGGAGCGCCTGGTCCCCGGGGCGGCCCTTCCGGACGGGCTCCCCGCGACGCTGGCGGCCCGGCTCACCGCCATCGGGGGCGCTCGTGCCCGCGAGGATGCCGGTGGCGCAGGCACCCGCGCGGGCCACCGAGGCGTTTCGCGAGCACCGGTATGTGATTGCCCGAGACGTCGTGCACCCCGTGGAGCTCGCGGCCCTGCGTGAATACACGGCGGCGCTGCTTCGCGAGGGGCTCTTGAGCTTCGGGGACCGGCAGGTGTCGCGCCGCTTCGGGCGGTACAACGAGCCCATCAGCCGCTTTCTCCAGACGCGGCTCGCGCCGTTGATGTCCGCCGTCACGGGGCGCGCCGTCCTGCCAACGTTCTCGTTCCTCTTCTGCTACGCGAGCGGTGCGGAGCTGAAGCCCCACACCGACCGCCGCGAAGCGGAGTACAGCATCTCGCTCCAGGTGGACTACGCGCCCGAGCCTTCGCCCGGTGCGGCGACGCCCTGGCCGCTGGGCTTCCAACTCGCGGATGGGACGGCCGTGCTCACGGACCTGCGCCTCGGCGACGCGGTGCTCTACCACGGCGCCGAGCTGGTGCACTTCCGCGAGCCGCTGCCGGAGGGCCACCGCAGCGCGCAGCTCATCCTCGAGTACGTCCCCGCGGACTTCGAAGGCCCCCGCATCTGACGCACTCGCGGCCCCACGTCACGCAGGGTTTCAACCCGTGGTGGCTCTCCGGGCATGCTACGGACGTGTCGCGATGCTCCATCCCGACCCCGCCGTGATGCACCTGCTGGCCCGCATCTACGACTCCCGCAACAGCTACTTCGATGAGGAGGGCCGCTATCTCCACCGGATTCCCTCCACCTTCACGGCAGCCGAGCATCAGCAATTGAAGGACGCCGGCCTGGTGCCCAATGTCTTCACCTGGTGGGGGCATGACGAGGCCATCGACAGGCTGCGCCAGTCCGCCGCGGCGGTCGACCTGCGCCAGGCGGCCGATGCGTTCGTGGCCTCGATGGTGTCGTCGGACCCCGCCTGGTTGACCGTGCTGCCCGCCACCGCCCTCGGGCGCGCCATGCCGGTACATGCCGAGCAGCCCATGGGCGGCGGCAGTTGTCGGGTCTGCTTCCACAAGGCGGAAGCCATCGACACCACGCAGGCCGCGTACTTCCGCCATCTGGCCGGCTCGGGCTGGGGAGATGCCCACCCGCCCGAGGGTGCGCTGGCCCTGGCCGCCGCCATCGACACCCCGCCGTCGGCCTGGCCTGGCCCCACACCGCGGGATGTCTGGGTATTCCACCGCCTGCTGGACCTGCTGCGGGCCCTTCCCTCCACGGCTCGCTACAGCCAGGCGCGTACCGCGCTCCAGAAGGCCGGGCTCCTGCGCGCCGACCACCCCTCGCGCTGCGAGACGGTGCTGGAAGCGCTCGCGTTCATCGGCATCCTGCAGACGCCGGAGCACCCGGGGCTGATGACCCGCTTCACCCCGGCCATCGAGCGCGACCGTCGTCCCACGACGCGCGTCGAAGTGCCGGCGCCGCTGGCATGGTGGACGGCGGGCCATGGCATCAACGACACGCTGGTGGCCACGCTGTTCGGCCACCTCGCGCGGCCACAGGAGGAGCCCGTGCCGCCGCCGGCAATGCCCGCGGCGCGCCGCAAGGCTGCCAGCCCGGCCAGCCCCCGGCCCAAATCCATCGCCGGCCCGCCGACCGCGGGCAGCGTGTATGCCGTGCGCTACCGCGAAGACCTGTGGGGTGCCGCCTATTGCCACGAGGTGCGTACCGATGAGCGCGGCATCGTGCGGGGCCGGATGGAATACCTCGACCTGCTGTCCCCCACCCCGCCCACGGCCGACCAACTGACAGGCATTGGCTTTCGCGACCGTCTGAATGGCGAGCGCTATCAGACCTGGTGCAGCGGCCTGGACAAGACCCCCGGCGTCAAACGAATCGCCGTCGAGGTGACTGCCCCCGCGCACGGGCAGCCCGTGCCGGAACGCATTCCCGTTGGCGGCGCCCGCGACCTGCAACATCTCGCCGGCTGGAACTTCGACATCTGAGTGCGAGCCGGTCGCCCGCCCCGCGACCCGGACGTGGAGCGTGGTGACTCATAGGACTGCCTGGCCTGACGGTGCGAGGTGTACCCATGAAGGTCACACTCGCGCGCACCATCGGCCCACGCTCGCTCCCATTTGCTGGGTACCCATGTTCTCCCTTCCTCAGGACGAGCCAGCGTTGCAGTCCGAATAGCAACGGGAGGGGACTATCAAGCCACGGTGTGACAGCGCCCCCGCCGAAGGGAGGGGCTCAGAGGTTGAATCAAGAACGGTCGCAGACACTGAATTATTGAAGTAACCCGGTCACATCAAGCTTCGCGAGCTGCTGTACGTTCCAAGGTTCTCAGACATGAGTGAAGACACCCGCCCGGCCCCGCGTCGGGAGCTCCCAGGTGCGCTGAGCCGGCTGTCGCACGCGCCCAGGCGCACCGGTGCCGTGGGGACTCCTGCCAGGCTGGCAGGCGGCCGTCGGGCCCCCTGCTGAAAGCCGGTCGCCCCTCCCCGCCGCCTTGCCCATGTTCACCAGGGGTTTGTCTGGAGGGCAGGACAATGATGGGAACGCTGCAAAAGCAAGCCTGGGGCTGTTTTCTGGCAATGGCAACCGGGGTCCTCACGGCGGGGCAGGCCTGGGCCTTCGATGAAGCCACGGCGGACCGGGCCCTCCAGTTCGCCCGGGAGCAGCTGACCCGGACGTCCACGAGCGCGGACATCCCGGTGGACCAGTACCCCAAGAACACCCTCGACAACCGCACGTGGAAGCTCGTCGCCGCGAACAACCACATCGATTGGATTCAGGGCTTCTATCCAGGCCTGCTCTGGCTCATGTACGAGTCGACGGAAGAACCGGTCTGGCGGGAGCGGGCGGAGCCGAGGACACGCCCCATCGAAATACAGAAGACCGATACCCAGACGCATGACCTGGGCTTCAAGTTCTTCCCCAGCTTTGGCAATGCGTACCGCCTGACGGGGGACCCCTACCATCGCGACGTGGCGCTCACGGCGGCCCGCTCGCTGGCGCAGCGCTTCCATGCGCCCTCGGGGGTCATCAACTGCTGTGACTGGAACCGCGAGTGGAAGGTTCCGCTCGTCACCGACACGATGATGAACCTGGAGCTGCTCTTCTGGGGGGCCGAGAACGGGGGCGACCCCGCCTGGAAGGACATGGCGCTGAGCCATGCGCTCGTCACCCTGCGCGACATGGTCCGCCCGGACGGCGGCACCTTCCACGTCGTGGACTACGACGACGCGGGCAACGTCCGCTCGCGGGAGACCTTCCAGGGGCACTCCGACCCTTCGACGTGGTCCCGCGGACACGCCTGGGCCATCTACGGCTTCACCCTGTCCTACCGGTACACGAAGGACCCGCGCATGCTGGAGGCGGCCCGGAAGGTGACCGACTACTACCTGGACCGGCTGCCTCCGGACTCCATCCCGTACTGGGACATGGACGCGCCTCCGGACCAGCTGGTGAAGGACTCGTCGGCGGCGGCCGCCGTGGCCTCGGCGCTCCTGGAGCTGCACACCTACGTCACGAACGCGGCCGTGAAGGAGCGGTACCGCTCGGCGGCCCTGGCGATGCTCGACAGCCTCAGCTCACCGGCCTACCTGGCCGTTGGCACCCAGAGCCCCGGCATCCTCCTGCATGGCGTGGCCTTCTACCGGACGCCCATCAAGCCCAAGGGTGAGGCCATCGACGAGAGCCTCATCTACGGCGACTACTACTTCGTCGAGGCGCTGCTGCGCTTCAAGCAGTCGCTCGCGGCGCCCCTGCCGGTGCCGCCGGCGGCACCGCTGCCTCCCGAGCCGGCAGCACGCGAGGACGCTGGGCAGGGAGGCTGCGCCTCGGCGGCGCCTGGCTCGATGATG
>JBKGHK010000497.1:0-7585 GCA_046520375.1 Pyxidicoccus sp. 3LFB2 | reverse complement strand
CACGCGTCCTGCCCGCGCGCGTGCGCGTCCTCCAGCAGCCGGGCGAGGGCGTCCGCCTCGTCCGGGGGGGAGGCGCGCGCGGCGCCCTCGAGAAAGGCCTGCACGGGCTCCATGGCGGGTGGCTACCGGAGCGAGTCCAGCCCGGAGAAGAAGCGCTCCACGTCGTCGGCGGTGTTGTAGTGCAGCAGCGACGCGCGCACGGCGCCGTCGGGCATGAGGCCCAGCGCCTGCATCGTCATGGTGGCGTAGTAGTGGCCCGCGGCCACGCCCACGTCCCGGGCCGCCAGGTGCTCGGCCACCGCGCGGGCCGGGACGCCCTGCACGTTGAAGCAGAAGGTGGCCACGCGGCCCTGGGGCTCCCGCTCACCGTACAGGCGCACGCGCGGGTGGGCGAGCAGCCGCTCCAGCATGGACTCCAGGAGCGGACGCTCCAGCGCCTCGATTCGGCGGAACGCCGCTTCCAGCCCCGCGCGCCCCGGCTGCCCTCCGCCCAGCACCTCGCGCACATAGCCCAGCGAGCCCAGCCAGCCGGCCAGGCCTTCATGGTTGGCGGTGCCCGGCTCGAACTTCTGCGGGCTGTCGTCGGGGACGAACCACAGCTTGTCCGCGGGCAGCCCCGCCAGCAGCTCTCGGCGCACGTACAGACAGCCCAGGTGCGGGCCGAAGACCTTATAGGGAGAGAACGTGGCGAAGTCCGCGCCCCACGCCTTCACGTCCGGCAGGTGGTGCGGGCTGGAGTGCACCGCGTCCACGACGAGCCAGGCGCCCACGCCGTGCGCCAGCTCCCCCACGGCGGCCACGTCCGGCGTGGTGCCCACCGAGTTGGCCGCCGCCGTCACCGCCACCAGCCGCGTGCGGGGGGACAGCAGCGCGCGCAGGTCCGCCAGCTCCAGCCGCCCCTCCGGCCAGCGCGCCCGCCACAGCTTCACCCCCACGCCCTGCGCCTCCAGCATCCGCCACGGCGTGGCGTTGGACTCGTGCTCCAGCTCGGAGATGACCACCTCGTCCCCGGCCCGGAACAGGCGCGAGAAGGCCCGCCCCAGCTGGAAGGCCAGCGCGGTGGCGCTGGTGCCCAGCATGACCTCCTCCGGCTGGCAGTAGAGGAACTCCGCGGTGGCCGCCCGCGCCCGCGTCTTCAGCCCCGTGGCCGTCACCGACGCCGCGTAGGGCTGCCCCACGTTGCAGCTTCCCCCGGAGAGGAACTCGGAGATGGCGTGGATGGTGTGCGAGGGCACCTGGGCGCCAGCGGCATTGTCCAGGTAGCTGAAGCCACAACGGAGGGCGGGGAAGTGCTCGGCGAAGGAAGAGCTCATGGCGTGCGTGGCGCCATCGTACAGCCAGTGTGAAGTGGCCGCTCGGGAGAGGACGGAGTCCTCCTTGTCATAGCTCAATTAAAGAAAAATCCTTTGGCATCAAATCATCCCCCCGGCAGCACGTTGTCCCCATCACGAGCAGGAGCACGGATGTCTCAGTTCAAGAAGTGGCAGCGGTTGATCGCGGCAGCGGCGATGGTCATGAGCGGGGCGTCCCTGGCGGGAGAGAAGGACGACCCGAACGGCCGCAGGCGGGCGATGGACGAGTGGTACAACGAGTCCTACGGCAAGTCGTACGGCAAGTCGAAGAAGGGCGGCCCGTGGTCGGCGGCCTTCCGCAAGCACATGAACGCGGCGGCGGCGAAGGAGCGCGAGACGTACGCGTCCCTGCTGCCCGGCACCAGCTCGCCCATCCTGCCCTCGGGTGACCCGTCCGCCTCGCTGGCGGCCACCGGCACCACCTGGGTGAACATCGGCCCGACGAAGGCCAACTACGCGCAGAACGGCGGCACCTCGCTGAACAAGACGGACACGGGCCGGGTGCGGGACATCATCATCGACCCCACCAACCCCGCCATCATCTATGTCGCCTTCTCGGGCGGCGGCGTGTGGAAGACCACCGACGGCGGGGCCACCTGGACGCCCAAGTCGGAGACGCTGGGCAGCCTGTCCACGGGCTCGCTGGCGATGGACCCCAACAGCAACACCACGCTGTACATGGGCCTCGGTGACCCGTTCGACGGCACGGGCATCGGCCTGGTGAAGTCCACCGACGGCGGCAACACCTGGTTCGCCCCCGTGTACCTGGGCAGCGCCACCGAAATCCCGGACCTCATCGTCGCCCCGGGCAACAGCAACATCGTGCTGGCGGCCACCAATGCGGGCCTGTTCCGCTCGGTGGACGCGGGCGCCACCTGGTCCGCCATCTCCCTGAGCACCGGCTTCGCCGGCCCCGCGTACGGCTGGTCCATTGAGTGGGCCGGTGGCACGAAGTTCGTCGCCGCCATCGACGCGGACCCGCTCGCCGCGAGCGGCAACACGCAGGGCCAGGTCTGGGTCTCCAGCGACAACGGGGCCACGTGGACGCGCGGCACGGGCATCACCGCCGCCGCCGGCCTGGAGCGCATCACCGTCACCGCGGCGCCCTCCAACCGCAACACGCTGTACGCGCTGGCCGCGGACCCCAGCGGCAACCTGGCGGACATCTACAAGTCCACCAACGGCGGGACCAGCTGGACGGCGCTGGCCGCGGGCGGCAAGCGCTACAAGAACGGCAACGCCGAGGGCCGCACCGTCAGCACCCTGTTCAACACGCAGGGCTGGTACGACCAGCTGATCATCGTCCACCCGACGAACCCGAACCTGGTGTTCTTCGGCGGCGCGCTGCACCTGGCCAAGACGACGGATGGCGGCGGGACGTACTCCCAGGTCTCCAACTGGCTCGGCCAGTTCAGCCTGCCGTACGTGCACGCGGACTTCCACGCGGCGGCCTTCGACGCTTCCGGCAAGCTCTACATCGGCAGCGACGGCGGCATCTTCGCCTCCAGCGACGGCGGCGCCACCTTCAGCGACGCGCTCAACGTGGGCATCGCCTCGCACCTCATCTACGACATCGGCATCTCCGGGGCCAACCGCAACGCGGTCATCGCGGGCCTGCAGGACAACGGCACCCGCGTGCGCGTGAGCGACTCCGCCGTCTACAACCAGGAGATTGGCGGCGACGGCTTCGACGCCGAAATCCACCCCACCAACGGCAACCTGATGCTGGGCTCGCTGTACTACTCGCGCATCCAGCGCAGCACCGACGGCGGCCTCAACTGGGTGGCCGCGTGCACCGGCATCACCGAGTGCAACAACAGCAGCACCGCGCCCTTCATCACCCGCATGGCGCTGGGCACCGCGGACGCCACGGGCAACACCGTCTACACGCACACCAACACCAAGGTGTACAAGTCCACGAACTTCGGGACCTCGTGGACGGCGCTCGGCGTGAGCGGCCTGCCCGCCGGTGTCGTCCTGCGCAACGTGAACGCGGCGAAGTCCAACGCCAGCATCCTCGGCACGGTGGCCAGCGGCGGCCGCGTGTTCCTCACCAGCAATGGCGGCGCGGCGTGGACGCAGGCGGCGGCCCTGCCGAACAACGGCCTGAGCCTGAGCGACATCACCTTCGACCCCACCAACGCCAACACGCTGTACGTCAGCTCGGTGGCCGCGGACGGGACGAAGAACCACCTGTGGAAGTCCACCAACTTCGGCGCCAGCTGGAGCGTCATTGAAACCGGCCTGCCCGCGGGCGTGCCGGTGAACACCCTCACGGTGGACCCCACCAGCAACACCACGCTGTACGCCGCCACCCACCTGGGCGTGTACCGCTCCACCGACGCGGGCGCCTCGTGGACCCGCTTCGGCGCCGGCATGCCGCTGGTCAACGTGACGGACGTGCAGATCCTCCCGGACTCCAGCCTGGTGCGCGCCGCCACCTTCGGCCGCTCCGTCTGGGAGCTGCGGCCGTAGTCTCAGCCACACCCGCTTGAAGCCACCGGGGGCCCGGACCGAGGAGGTCCGGGCCCCTTCTTCTTGGAAGCGCTACGCCGCGCCCCGGGGCTTCATGGGCGCGAGCTTCTCCACGCGCGACAGCAGGTCCTTCAGGGAGAAGGGCTTCTTGAGGAAGCCCGCCGAGTCGAACTCCTTCGGCCGCACCGACGGGTCGATGGCGCTCATGATGAGCACCGGCAGCCCGCCGTAGTCCGGGTGCTTGCGGATGGCCTTGATGGTTTCGAAGCCATTCATCACCGGCATCATGATGTCGACGATGGCCAGGTCCGGCCGGGTCTGCTCCAGGCGCTGGAGCGCTTCGCGGCCGTTGGCGCAGACGACGACATGGTAGCCCTCGTCCTCCAGGATGGACTTCACCGCCTCGGCGATGTCCAGCTCGTCGTCGACGACCAGGACGGTCTTCATGACCGCCTCCGGCGCAGCAGCCCCCGCTTCTTGGGCTTCTTCTTCGGCGAGCCCATGGGCGGCTTGATGTCCTCTTCCGACGCGGAGTCCCGCACCCGGGCCTGGCCGGTGAGCACGGCCTCGGCGCTCTTGAAGGTGTCCGCGACGATGATGCCCTCGTCGGAGATGGCGAACTCACGGATGCCACTGTCGTACTGGCTCTCGCGCATCTTCATGATGGAGATGAGCCGGTACAGCTGCGAGCGCAGCTCCAGGTAGCGCAGGTAGACGATGTTCTCCACGTAGGCCGCCGCGTCGGGCTGGGGCATGTCCACCCCCGAGGAGAACAGCGCCGTCTCGTCGGAGTAGAGCGTGGTGACGTCCAGCATGCGCAGCTGGTGGGACAGGGCGGAGAAGAAGCGAATCATGCGGTCCGGGTAGACGGCCGCGGACCGGAAGCCCGCCACGCTGTCCACGAACAGCCGCATCCGCTTCAACTTCCGCTCCTGGATGCGCTCCAGGAGCCGCTCGGCGAGCGCGTCCATGTTGTGCTCCAGCGGCGGCTGCCACTGGATTTCGATGAGCCCCTTGTCCACGTACTTCTTCAGGTCGCCCATGCCCACGCCGGCGGCCTTCTCCATCAGCCGGGGCGGCGTCTCGTAGAAGCCGAAGTAGACGCCCGGCTGCCCCTCGCGGGCGCCCTGGAGCAGGAAGTGGAGCCCCAGGAGCGTCTTGCCCGTGCCGGGGGCGCCCATCAGCAGGGTGGTGGAGCCGGACAGCACTCCGCCCCGCAGCGACTCGTCCAGGCGGGGGATGCCGAAGGCCATCCGGATGCGGTCCTCGCGGCCCTGCTCCTCGGGGGAGGAGAACTGCACCTCGGTCCGAGGGTGGATGACGATGCCGCTGTTGGAGATCTCCAGCTCGTGCTTGCCCAGCAGCGAGTCACTGCCACGGAACTTCAGCGCCACCAGCTCGCGCACCGCGCGGGGGCCGGCCAGCCACAGCGACAGCTCGAAGATGCCGTCCACCGCCGTCGTCTCGGGGTGGATTTCCCCCTCATGGTGCGGGGACAGCAGCAGCGTGGTGCAGCCGATGATGCTGACGAAGGTCTGCAGCTCCTGGAGGAACCGCTTGAAGGTCAGGTCGCTGCGGGCGAACTCCTTCGCCGCGTCCATGCCGTCGATGATGAGCAGCGTCGCCTCGTGCTGGCGCGTCATGCGCCGCACCAGCTCCAGCATGCCCTTGAGGCCTTCGGTCTCCAGCTCGCGGTAGCCGCTGATGTAGTGCAGCCGGTCGGGGATGACCTTCGCGTCGAAGAAGGTCATCTCCTCCAGGTTCGCCAGCATGCGGGCATGGGACTCCGTGAGCAGCGTCACGTAGAGCACCTTGCCGCCCTGCGCGACGTGGTTGAAGGCAATCTGGTGGGCCAGCACCGTCTTGCCCGACCCGGGCGGTCCCAGAATCGCGTAGGACGCGCCCCTCAGCAGGCCGCCCTTGGTGATGAAGTCGAGACGCGGGACGCCCGTCACCAACCGTTTCTGGCCGCTCCTGCGATCCTTGCTTCCCTGCCCGGCATCCGCCGACACGTGTGTCCTTCCTTTCGTCAGTAGCGTTCCGTCCGGTGCCGGGGGAGCACCACCTGGAATGTCGAGCCCTGTCCCGGCTGGCTGTCGACGGTGATGGTGCCCCCATGGGCCGTGACGATTTCCTTCGCGATGTACAGCCCCAACCCCAGCCCGTCGGCGCCCGCGTTGCCGGCCGCCCGCTCGAAGCGGTTGAAGATGCGGGCCTGGTCCGCGGGCGCGATGCCAATGCCCCCGTCCGTCACGGTGAGGGCCACCGCGTCCTCCCGCTCCTCCACCTGGAGCTTCACGGGCTGGCGGTTGCCATATTTGAAGGCGTTGGTGAGCAGGTTGCTCACCACCTGCTCCAGCCGCAGCCGGTCTCCGAAGAGGATGACGGGCTCGGGGGGCAGCTCCAGCCGCAGCTCCACGTCCGAAGCCCGGGCCTGCACGGCGAGCCGCTGGGCCACGTCGCGGGCGGTCTCCACCAGGTCCAGCGTCGCCACCTCCAGCTTCAGCCGCTGGCTGGCCACCCGGGACACGTCCAGCAGCGTGTCCAGCAGTTGCTGCAGGCGCACCAGCTGGCGCAGGGCCGGCGTGGTGCTGGCCTCGACGGTGCCGCGGGGCAGGGTGTCGGCCGGCGCGCGGGCGACATGGTGGTGCATCCGCTCCAGGTGGAGGCGCAGCGCGGTCAGCGGCGTCTTCAGCTCATGGGCGGCGATGGAGAGGAACTCGTCCCGCGCGCGCACGGCGGCCTGGGCGCGGGCCTGCAGCCGCAGCAGCGACTCCACGTTGGCGAGCAGTTCCTCGTCCTCCAGGGGCGTCGTCCAGTACGCGTCCGCGCCCTGGGCCAGGCCCCGGACGCGGTCCTCGCGGCTGACGGAGACCGCGGACAGGTGGGCGATGAGCAGGTCCTGGGTCTCCTCCCGGGCGCGCAGGCGCCGGCACACCTCGTAGCCATCGATGTCCGGCATGTGGACATCCAGCAGGACCATGTCCGGCCGGCCGGCCGCCAGTCGGAGGGCCTCCGTCCCCGAGGTGGCCTCCACGACGTGGTAGCCCGCGCCTCTCAGCACGAGCCCGATGAGGTACAGGACCGAGGCCGTGTCGTTGACGACAAGGATGGTGGCCCGGGGCCGTGCCGCCTCAGTCATGTGGGGTACGCTCACGCGGCATTCCAGGACGTAGGGTGTGGCTGGATATAGCGGAACGGAATCCCCCTCGGCGCTCTCACTTGGGGTGAATCTGTGGGGCCCGGAACACCGGGACCGCTCCACTGAACTCCTCGGTACGCAAACGTTCTGGATTTTCCGGAATCTCAGTCGCTGGCGTCGGGCGGAGGGCCAGGCACGGGGCTCCTGCAGGCACGGGCGGCGCGGTGCGCTCGAATAAAGCCCGGGGGCTCCCGTCCATCTGTACGAACGCGACAACGGGCCGACAAGCCCACGAGGACACCCCCATGAACCGCTACTCTTCCGCTCTGGTCGCCGCCCTCCTCTTCGCGGGTGGCGCCCACGCCGCCGACTCCCGCCGCAACCACGTCGAGCGCGCCCAGGACCGCCAGGAGGTCCGTCAGGACCGTCGCGAGCAGCGGGATGACCGTCGCGACGTGCAGGAGCTGCAGGCCGTGCTCAACCGCTTCGACAATGCCTGGGCCCGCCGCAACGCGCGGGAGATGGCGGCGGTGGAGGACACGCTGCACCGGCTGCTGCGGGCCGAACTGGCCGAGGGCCGCGCGGAGCTGTCCGCGGACGTGCGCGAGGCGCGGCG
>JBKGHK010000496.1:0-7602 GCA_046520375.1 Pyxidicoccus sp. 3LFB2 | reverse complement strand
GCCGCTGCCGGAGGCGCTCCAAGCGCGACGGCCCGCCGTGGACGCGCCGGTGGGGCCCGGGGTGGTGCTGCCGCTCTCCGCGAAGAGCCCGGGCTCGTTGCGCGCGCTCAGCCAGCGGCTGCGCGAGCTGCTCCGCTCTCACGAGGGCGACTCGCCCGTGGACCTCGCGTTCACCGCGGGGGTTAAGCGCACGCACCACGAGCTTCGAGTGGCCGTGACGGGGCGCACCCGTCGCGAGCTGGCGGATGCGCTGGAGGCGTGGCTCGCAACCGACGAGGACCCCGTGAAGCCGCCTCCCGGGCGGCGGCCCCGCGTTGCCTTCGTCTTCCCGGGACAGGGCTCGCAGTGGGCCGGAATGGCCGTCCGGCTGATGCAGGAGGAGGCCGTCTTCCGTGACGTGCTTCAGCAGTGCGACGCGGCCATCCTGAAGCTTGCCGGCTGGTCCCTGCTCGAAGAGCTTCGCGCACCCGAGCAGACGTCCCGACTCATCGGCGACGTGGAGGTGATTCAGCCCGCGCTCTTCTCCGTGCAGGTGGCGCTCGCCGCGCAGTGGCGGGCGTGGGGCGTGGAGCCGGCAGCGGTGGTGGGTCACAGCATGGGCGAGGTGGGTGCTGCCCACGTCGCGGGTGTGCTGTCGCTGGAGGACGCGGTCCGTATCATCTGCTCGCGCAGCCGGCTGGCGAAGCGCACCAGCGGCCAGGGCGCGATGGCGCTGGTGGAGCTGAGTGCGGACGCGCTGAACCCGCACCTGGCACCCGTCGCGGACAAGGTCTCAATCGCGGCCGTCAACGGGCCTTCGACGACACTCCTCTCGGGCGAGGCGAACGCGGTCGACGCGCTGCTCGCGACGCTCGAGGCGCAAGGCGTGTTCTGCCGCCGCGTGAAGGTGGACTACGCGTCTCACAGCCCCCAGATGGATGCGCTCCGCGAGGACATGCTCGGCGAGCTGGGCTCCGTGCGCGCGCAGGCGGGGACCGTGCCCATCCGCTCGACGGTCACCGATGCCTGGACGGACGGGCGCGAGATGTCCGGCGCCTACTGGTTCGACAACATCCGCATGCCGGTCCAGTTCTATCCGGCGGTGCGGGCGCTGGTGGAGGAGGGCTTCGACGCAATCGTCGAGCTCAGCCCGCATCCGGTCCTCGTCCCTGCCCTCGAACAGAGCGTGCGCCATCTCGGCGCCCGGACTGGGGTGCTGGCCTCGCTGCGGCGCGGTCAGGACGAGCGGAGTGAGCTGCTCGCGGGGTTGGCGGCGCTGTACGCCCGCGGAGTGGACGTCGCATTCGCGCGGCTCTCGCCCCCGGGTGCCCGGGCCGTTCCGCTTCCCAGCTATGCCTGGGACAAAGCCCGGTATTGGCTCGTGCACACGACGGAGGCGTCGGGGCCGGCGCACGCGCTGCACGGTCAGCGGGTGCCGAGCCCCGGGCGCGATGCGCTCTTCGTGTGCCCGGTGGGCGTTGAACAACAGCCCTACCTCGATGACCACCGCGTCTTCGGCGACGTCGTGGTGCCCGGGGCGTTCTACGTCACGGCGCTGTTGTCGGCGGCCACGGAGGTGCTCGCCGGAGCGGAGGTGACGCTCGAACAGGTGGAGATTCCACGCGCCCTGCCTCTCGCGGCCGGGCGCTCGGAGCGCCTCCACCTGCTGCTCACGCCGGACGAGGCCGGTGGGACATACGAGGTCTCGGCGTCCACGGCGGGGGTGGACCCGGAGGAGCCCTGGCGGCGGCACGCGCGAGCGCGTCGCGCAGGGCAGGGCGCTGGGGCACGGCGAGTCCCTGGCTGCGCTGCAGGCGCGTTGCCGTCGCGCCGGGGACTCCGAGCGGTTCTACGCGGACCTCGCGGAGCGGGGAATCGAGCTGCGCCCGCGGTTCCAGGGCGTCGGCCAGCTGTGGCTCGACGAGGCCCAGGCGCTCGCGCGGCTCGCGTCCGATGATGCGGAGCCGGGCCTTCGCGTGGCTCCGCTGCTCCCGGTCGAGCTGGACGCGTGCATCCAGACGTTGATTGCGGCGGCACCCGGCCTGGAGGCGGGGAAGGCCTTCGTCCCCTTCGCGCTCGAGCGACTGACGGTGCGCGTCGGCGCCGGACGGCCGGCCTTCTGCCACGCCGTCGTGCGTACGAGCTCGGGGGAGGCCTGCCTCGGAGACCTGCGCGTCTTCGACGAAGCAGGGACAGTCATTGCCGAGGTGGAAGGGCTCCAGCTCAAGCAGGCTGCGCGGGAGCAGTTCGGGGCAACGCAAGCGGCCGCCGAGACGGAGACGGCGCTGGAAGTCACCTGGCTGCGGCAGGACCGGGCGCCGGCGAAGGCACGCGAGCCGGGGCGGTGGGTCATCTGTGCCGACGACGCCGCGACGTCACCACCGTGGAGGCCAGCCTCCACCGCATCCGCGAGACGCTCGCCCCGCTCTATCCTGAAATCAATCCGTCCCTGCCCGCGCGCTTCATGGAGCGGCTGCCCGGGCTCTACGACTGGCTCCGCCAGGACGCCGAGGCCATCTTCGAGGCGGACCCCGCCGCGCGCACCGTGGACGAGGTCATCCTCACGTACCCGGGCTTCTACGCCATTGCCATCTACCGTGTGGCCAACGCCCTCTACGCGCTGGGCTTCCCCCTGCTGCCGCGCCTGCTCACCGAGTACGCCCATCAGCGCACCGGCGTGGACATCCACCCCGGCGCCACCATCGGCCGGCGCTTTGTCATCGACCACGGCACCGGTGTCGTCATTGGCGAGACGACGCTCATCGGTGAGAACGTGAAGCTCTACCAGGGCGTCACGCTGGGCGCCCTCATGGTGGAGAAGGCCCTGGCGGACAAGAAGCGCCACCCCACCATCGAAGACGACGTGGTCGTCTACGCCAACGCCACCATCCTTGGCGGTGAGACGGTGGTGGGCCGGGGCAGCATCATCGCCGGCAACGCCTGGCTCACGCAGAGCGTCCCCCGGCAGTCCGTCGTCACCCGCCGCAGCGAGGTGCGTCCCCGCGGCGCGGATGGCACGCTGGACGCCATCGAGTTCCACATCTGAGTCCTTCCGAGTCCTTCCCGCCGCACCCGCGCAGCTCCACCCGACGAGGCCCATGACATGAAGGCGAACAACATTCTGGAGACCATCGGTAACACGCCGCACGTGCGCATCAACCGGCTGTTCCCGGCGCGCGTGACGGTCCACATGAAGCTGGAGCGCGCCAACCCGGGCGGAAGCATCAAGGACCGCATCGCCCTGTCGATGATTGAGGACGCGGAGAAGCGCGGCATCCTCAAGAAGGACAGCGTCATCATCGAGCCCACCAGCGGCAACACCGGCATCGGCCTGGCCATGGTGGCCGCGGTGAAGGGCTACAAGCTGGTGCTCGTCATGCCGGACTCCATGAGCATCGAGCGCCGCCGGCTGATGTCCGCCTACGGCGCCACCTTCGAGCTCACCCCGCGCGCCCAGGGCATGAAGGGCGCCATCGCCCGCGCCCAGGAGCTGGTCTCCCAGGTCCCCAACGCGTGGATGCCGCAGCAGTTCGAGAACGAGGCCAACATCGAGGTGCACCGCCGCACCACGGTGCAGGAAATCCTCAAGGACTTCCCGGACGGGCTCGACTACCTGATTACGGGCGTGGGCACCGGCGGCCACATCACCGCGTGCGCCGAGGAGCTGAAGAAGGTCTGGCCGAAGCTGAAGGTGTTCGCGGTGGAGCCGGTGAAGTCCCCCGTCATCAGCGGCGGCGCTCCGGGGCCGCACCCCATCCAGGGCATCGGCGCGGGCTTCATCCCGAAGAACCTGCACAAGGACGCGCTCGACGGCGCGATTCAGGTGGCCGAGGAGGACGCTTTCGAGTTCACCCGCCGCTCCGCGCGCGAGGAGGGCATCTTCGTGGGCATCTCCTCCGGCGCCGTGCTGGCCGCCGTGAATCAGAAGGCGGGCGAGATGCCGGACGGCAGCCGCGTGCTGTGCTTCTGCTACGACACCGGCGAGCGCTACCTCTCCATCGAGATGCTCTTCCCGGCCCAGCAGTAACCCGTCAGCCCAGGCGCGTGCGCACCAGCTCCACCAGCCGGTCCATCTCCTCGGGCAGGTTGTAGAAGTGGGGCGACAGGCGGATGCGCCCCCGGCGCACGGAGTGGGCGACGTTCCGCTCGGCGAGCCAGGCGCCGAGCGGACGCACCTCGCCCTTCGGCGGCAGGAAGGTGAGGATGCCCGCGCGGTGCTCCGGCGCGGGCCCCACCTCGCAGCCCAGGCCTCGCAGCCCCGCTTCCAGCCGCAGCAGCAGCTCGCGGATGCGCGCTTCGATGGTGCCCACGCCTACCTCGTGGAGCAGCTCCAGCGCGGCGCCCAGCGCGTAGATGCCGGTGTACGCGGCGCTGCCCTCCTCCAGCTTCCCCGCGTCCGGACGCAGCTCGAAGTGGCTGCGGTTGAAGTTCCACGCGTCGGTGGTGCTGCGCCAGCCCACCAGCACCGGACGCAGCCGGGGCAGCACGTCCTTTGACACGTAGAGAAAGCCGATGCCGGCGATGCCCAGCATCCACTTGTGGCTGTCCGCGCTGAGGAAGTGGATGCGGCTCTTCTTCACGTCCACGGGCACGCAGCCCACGCTCTGGATGCCGTCCACGCAGAAGAGGACGCCCGCGCGCTCGCACAGGGCGCCGATGGCGTCCAGGTCCGCGCGGTAGCCGGTGGCGAACTGCACGGAGGACAGGGCCACCAGCCGGGTGCGGGGGGTGAGGGCCGCGGCGACCGCCTCGGGGGTGACGCCGCCCTGGGGCGACTCGATTTCGCGCACCGTCACGCCCCGGTCCTTGAGGTGCAGCCAGGGGTAGACGTTGGACGGGTACTCCAGCGAGGAGGCCACGGCCACCTCGTCACCGGGCTTCCAGTCCAGCCCTTCGGCGACGAGGCCCAGGCCATGGCTGGTGTTGCGCACGAAGGCCACCTCGCCCGGCTCGGCCTGGATGAGGCTGGCGGCCAGGGCGCGCACCCGCTCGCAGTGGGCCTCCCAGCCGCGCTCGTGTTGGATGCCGTGGTAGACGAGGTCGTCCATCCACCCACGCACCGCCTCGGCCGCCCGGAGGCTGGTGGGGGCCACGCCCGCGTGGTTGAGGTAGAGCTGCTCCTGGAGGACGGGGAAGAGGGCGCGGTAGGACTCGAGCGAGCGCGACATGGGCGGGAGTGTACCCCCTGGCCTTGCCCCCCCTCCTCCCGCGCGGCGGGCGGATGCGGTATTCGTCGGGTGCCGGGCAGAAGCAGGGGACACCACCGCATGCGCCGAGACGTCGGAGACGCCGTGAGGAACACGCTGCTGATGGGGCTCACGTTGCTGGCGGGCTGCGCCGGCACGGTGAAGGCGCCCTACCCGCCCATCCGCGCGGACACGTCCCAGGCGGCGCTGGAGCGCGGGGCCTCCATCTTCCATGCGAGCTGCGAGTCCTGCCACCGCGGCGGTGACGTGGAGACCGCGTCGGGCGCGCCGCTGCGCGAGCTGCCCTCGTACATGGGCAGCTTCTACGCGGCCAACCTCACCTCGCATCCGAAGGCGGGCATTGGCGGCGCGACGGACGAGGAGCTGGCGCGCGCCATCCGCTACGGGGTGAGCCGTGACGGGCGGCTGATGGTGATGCCCAGCTATGGCATGGGCGACGCGGACCTGGCGGCGGTGCTGGGCTTCATGCGCTCGGGGCATCCGCTCTTCACCCCGAACGAGAAGCCGGCGCCGCGCTCGGAGTTCAGCTTCTTTGGCGGCATCGGCTTCCGGGTGATGACCGGCAACGAGCCCATCGACCGTCCCGCCTCGGGCATCCCCGTGCCGGCCAAGGCGGCGACGCGCGAGTACGGCCACTACATGGCGCACGAGGTGTACGACTGCGCGTCGTGTCATACGGATGGCTTCAGCCCGCGCAAGACGCAGGGCGATGACGTCTTTGCTGGCGGCATGACGTTCATCGACCCGGCGGGGGACAAGGTCCGCTCCAGCAACATCACGTTCCACGAGACGGGCCTGGCCCACTGGACGCTGGAGGACTTCACCCGCGCGGTGAGGGACGGCCTCGCGCCGGATGGCTCGGCGCTGCGCTCGCCGATGCCGCGCTTCCGGGGCATGGACGAGGTGGAGGCCCGCGCGCTCTATGACTACCTGCGCTCCGTGCCCCAGAAGGACAACGAGGTGAAGGGCGCCCGGCCCCGCCTCACCGCCACCTCCGTGCGCCCGGCCTGGGTGACCACGGGAACGGCGGAGACGGCTTCAGAGGTCGATGCGGAGACCGCGAGCTCCGTCGCCGAAGCCGCGGCCCTGAGTCAGCGGGACGCCTCCGGGTCTGGGGTGGCGAAGGCAGAGGGCACGGGGACGCAGCCGGGTGGCACGGCACAGGGGGCCGTGACAGGTGGCACAGTGCAGGGGTCCACACCAGCGGTGGCGGGCAGCACCGCACAGGGCTCCGTGGCGGGCAGCACGACACAGGGCTCCGCTGCGGGTCCAGCGGGTCACACGGCGCAGGGCTCCACTCCGACTGCCGCAGGAGGTGCCGCATCCGCGAGCACTGCACGCGCAGGGACGAGCGGCGTAGCGGGAGCCTCCTCCCCGGCGCCCACGGTGCAGGCCGCGCCCCAGCGCAAGCCGCGCCCCGCCGAGCCGAAGGTGGATGCGGCGAAGCTCTTCGTCCAGCTCGGCTGTGCGAGCTGCCACGCTCCGGGAGCCCGCTATCACGACCGGCTCGCGCGAGCGTCCAGCCGCAGTGACGCCGAGCTGGTTCGCTGGGTGCGCAACCCTGAACAGTTCCTCCCGGGCACCCCGATGCCCACCTACGCGGACCTCATCGACGAGCGGACCGCCCGGGCCCTCGTGCGCTGGGTGAAGGCTGGCGGCCCGGCCTCGCTGCCCGCGTCCCGTTGAGAAGGCTTCACTGTCGGCCCGGCCTCGCTGCCCGCGTCCCATTGAGACGGCCTCGCCCCCGGCGTGCGCGAAACATGGCCGTGACATGTCGCCGCGCCGGGCGTTGAGCAGTCACCACACGGCCCCGTCGCGCCGCGTCCTGCCCGTGCCCCGGTGGTGATTCCCACCCGTCCCCGGGTGGGAAATGACAGGCGAAATTGCCAGAGAAAGGCCCTCCCGACGTATCCCGTCTGGAAGTTCCTCGTGGGTGCAATGGGTGCACTCCCGAGGCGCGTGCCACTCCGGTGCTAACCGGCCCCTGCCCCGGGGTGGCACGTGTAACTTCCATTGCCTCCACTGTCGTGCCGCGCGAGCCCCGAAGCACGGAGGGCTGCACCCGGAGCCCGCCTCGCATAGCGTGGGCCCCCATGACGGAGTGCCTCCTCAACATCGACCTGGGCGAGCTTCCCGGGGAGGACGAACAGCTCTACACGCTCGCCCACGTGGCCAACATCGCCTGTGGCGGACACGCCGGAGACGACGCCTCCATGCGCCGCGCGCTGGAGTCGTGCGCACGCCATGGCACGCGCGCCGGAGCGCACCCCTCCTACGAGGACCGCGAGGACTTCGGCCGCAAGGCCCTGGACGTCACGCCCGAGGTGCTGCGCGGACAGGTGGCCGGCCAGTGCGCCCGCCTCGCCCGGCTGGCCGCGGCCCAGGGTGTGCCCGTGCGCTACGCCAAGCCCCATGG
>JBKGHK010000495.1:0-7611 GCA_046520375.1 Pyxidicoccus sp. 3LFB2 | reverse complement strand
GAAGGCGTTCCGCCAGGCCGGCGTGAAGCAGGCGGCCATGGCGGGCGGCATCGGCCGGGTGCGGCGCTGGCGGAGGCCCGGCCTGATCTGGGCGCGGTGCGCATCATCTCCCGGCTGCGCAGCTTCCGCGACGATGCGCTCCTGCGCGCGGTGGCGGCGGACTTCGAGCAGCGCGGCGTCACCATCATCGCCCCCACGGACTTCCTCGGCGAGGTGCTGTGCCCCGAGGGACACCTCGCGGGCCCGAAGCTCCACCCGGCGCAGGAGAAGGACGTGGCGCTGGGGCGCGAGGTGGCGGTGCTGCTGGGCCAGGCCGACGTGGGCCAGACGGTGGTGGTGCACAACGGCCACGTGCTGGCGCTGGAGGCGGTGGAGGGCACGGATGAGACCATCCGCCGCGGCGGCAAGCTGGGCGGAAGCGGCGGCGCCGTGGTGGTGAAGCGCTGCAAGCCACAGCAGGACTTGCGCTTCGACCTGCCCGCAGTGGGCCCCCGCACCCTGGACGTGATGAAGGAAGCGGGCGCGAAGGTGCTGGCGCTGGAGGTAGGGCGCACGGTGCTGCTGGACGCACCCGCCCTCTTCGCCGGGGCCGAATCGGCCGGCATCACCATTGTCGGCGTGCCTTGAGCCCAGGGCCCGGCCCCGGGGTTGACGGGGCGGGGGTGGCCTGCCTTCCTGGCTGCTTCCCCGTGGGGCCCGGGAGTGGGTGAATACCGTCGCACCTCAAACGTCCCACTTCAGGGGCGTTTCGCCGATGGGAGCCTCGTCCTACCCTGCCGCGGAGGAATCCACCTGGCCGGACTGCTGTTGGGTCCGCTGCCCGTGACGCCGGAGGTCGACGCCGCGTGATGAACCCCCGCCTGCTGCTGCTCTGTGTGGCCCTGTGCTCGCCGCTGCCCGCGCTCGCGGATGCCATCCGCGTCTCGCTGGAGGGCAGGGCCGCGCTGGGTGAGGCGCTGCCCACGCTGCTGGTCCACATCGAGGAGCCCATCGCCGGCTTCGAGGTGAAGCTGAAGCGCAATGACGGCAAGGAGTTGGCGCTCAAGGGCGGGGGTAGGCCGGGCATCACCCGGCGCATCGAGCTGGAGCAGCCCGAGGGCCGCTTCCACTACGAAGGCGAGCTGGTGGTGCGCTTCCCGGACGCGGAGGCCGGCACCATGCCGCTGTCCTTCGACACGGAGCTGTACGGGGCGCTGAAGCTGGAGGTCCGCAAGGAGGACGTGGACGTCGCGGGGCGGAAGGTTCGCTTCACGCTGAACCGGCCGGCGGGGCGGGCGGAGCTGACGGTGTTGATGGACACCGGGAAGAAGGCCTTTGACGGTGAGGTGCCCTTCAAGGGCCAGGCGGCGGGCACGCCGCTGGAGGTGACGTGGCCGGCGGAGGCGGGGCGGGTGATGAAGATTTCGCTCAAGGCCTTCGACACCGCGGACTTCTACACGGGGGTGGACCTCTTCCCCTGGCAGGTGGACATCCCGCACGAGGAGGTGAACTTCGCCTCGGGCAGCGCGGACGTGCCGGCGGCCGAACGCAGCAAGCTGGATAGGAGCCACGCGCTCATCACCGAGGCGCTGGCGAAGTACGGCCGCTTCGCGTCGCTGCGGCTGTACGTGCTGGGCCACACGGACACGGTGGGCCCGGCGGCGGACAACCGGGAGCTGTCGCTCAAGCGGGCGAAGAGCCTGGCGGCGTACTTCCGGAAGCGGGGCCTCCGGGTGCCGGTGTTCTACGAGGGGTTCGGCGAGCAGTCGCCGCTGGTGGCGACGCCGGACGAGACGGCGGAGGCGGGCAACCGCCGCGCCGAGTACATCATCGCCGTGGAGGACCCGGTGCTGCAGCAGGCGCCGTTCCCTCCCCGGTGGCGGAAGCTGTGACGGTGTTCGACTTGAGGAGACGAAGGATGAGCCGATTCCACCGGGTGGCCTGGCTGTCGCTGGGCCTGGGACTGCTGGGAAGCACGGGCTGCGTGCACAAGGAGCGCATCGCGGTGAAGCGCGAGGCGGAGGCCGAGAAGTGCCAGTTGTTGCAGTCGGTGCTGAGGGAGCCGACGCCGTCGAAGCTGGTGAGCGAGCTGGCCTCGGAAGGCCGCGAGGAGCCCACGCCGGTGGTCGTCTACGTGCGCCGTCCGGAAGAGTCGATGCTGGAGCGCTTCTTCGAGGGCGACGAGCCCCGCTGCGGCGACGCCACCTTCCAGGTGGTGCAGGAGAATGTGCTGGACGCCGTCGTCGTGTACCTCCAGGAGGTGCAGGACGGGTACGCCTACGACGCGCGCCGCGCCGGCCCCGAGGAGCTCACCCTGGACGGCAAGCCCCAGGGCAAGGTGAAGCGCGAGGGCCCGGCCTGGGTGGCGGCCCCCGGCCCTATCTGAGCAGTTCCTTGCCGCCGTCCGCGATGAACTGCACGGCGATGGCGGCGAGGATGAGTCCCATGACGCGCTCGACAATCGCGACACCGGACTGGCGCAGCACGCGCTGAATCATCCCCGACGCGCGGAGGATGAAGTAGCTGGCCACGAACGTCAGGATGATGGCGGCCAGCACGGGGATGGCGGAGGTGAGCGTGTCCCCCTTGGCCATCAGCACCATGGCGGTGGCGATGGCGCCGGGCCCGGACAGCAGTGGAATCGCCAGCGGGACGATGGCCACGTCCTCCTTCACCACGCCCTCCTGCTCCTCGGTGGGGGTGGTGCGCGTCTCGGACGGGCGGGCGCGGAGCATGTCCAGGGCGGTGATGAGCAGGAGGATGCCGCCGGCCACCCGGAAGGCCCCCAGCGACACGCCGAACACCTTGAAGATGACGCCGCCGAACAGGGCGAAGAACAGCATCATCCCGCACGCCACCAGGCAGGCGCGCATCGCCGTGCGGCGCACCTTCTCCTGCGAGTCCCCGGCCGTCATCGCCAGGAACAGCGGCACCACGCCAATCGGGTCCACGACGAAGAAGACCGCCGACAGCGACATCAGGAACAGCGACAGGTAGCCCGTCATGGCACGCCTTTCGGGCTACACCTTGAGCCGCAGCTTCCACACCATGGTGAGGGCCTCGGCGAAGATCTTCTTGCTCATCTTCGAGTGGCCCACGCGCCGGTCCTCGAAAACGATGGGAATCTCGCGCACGGTGAAGCCCTTCTTCAGGGTGCGGTAGGTGAGCTCAATCTGGAACGCGTACCCGGTGCTCTTCACCGCATCCAGGTCGATGGACTCCAACACCCGGCGGTGGAAGCACTTGAAGCCGCCGGTGAGGTCTCGGATGCCCACGCCCAGAATCGAGCGGGCATAGAGGCTGCCGCCGCGGCTGATGATCTGCCGTCCGACGCCCCAGTTCACCGTGCCGCCACCGGTGACATAGCGCGAGCCCAGCACCAGGTCCGCGCCCGCATGGGCCGCGTCGAGGAAGCCGGGGAGGTAGCGCGGGTCATGGCTGAAGTCCGCGTCCATCTCCAGGATGTACGTGTAGCCCTGGGCCAGCGCCCAGCGGAAGGCGGCGAGGTACGCGCGGCCCAGGCCCTCCTTCTTCTCGCGGTGGAGCACCCGCACGCGCGAGTCCTTCGCGGCGAGCGCGTCGGCGAGCTGCCCGGTACCGTCGGGCGAGTTGTCATCGACGACGAGGATGTCCACGCGGGCGTCGGCCTTCAGCACCGCCTGGACGATGGCCTCGATGTTTTCCCGCTCGTTGTACGTGGGGATGCAGACCAGGGCAGGGTTCATGACCCGGCCGGACATACCCTAAACGGGGCGCGGGGGCAGCAGCTCCAGCACGGCTTCTGCCGCCCGGGTGGCGGCTCCCGTCTCTCCCAGCCGGCCGCGCATCTCCGCCAGGCCCTTCAGCATCTCCTCCCGGGGGGCGCCCGGCAGCCACACCTGGCGGACCTCGTCGGCGATGCGCTCGGGCGTCATGTCCCCC
Organism: Pyxidicoccus sp. 3LFB2; assembly: GCA_046520375.1. Classification (GTDB taxonomy): domain Bacteria; phylum Myxococcota; class Myxococcia; order Myxococcales; family Myxococcaceae; genus Myxococcus. Next base: position 3,711 of record JBKGHK010000495.1, on the reverse strand, counting down.
TGGAGCAGCTCCGGCACCACCTTCCGGCCGGCCAGCAGGTTGATGAGCGAGACGAAGGCCACCTTCAGCATCATCCGGCCCACCCAGTAGGTGATGAGGGAGACCCGGTAGACGACCACCAGTGGACGCTGCATCAGTCCGGCTTCGAGCACGGCGGTGCCCGAGGCCACCACCGCCGCGTCGCTGGCGCCCACCACCTCGGGGGCCCTCCCGTCCACCAGGATGGGGGACAGGCCGCTGCCCTCGAAGCGGGACACCACCTCCTCGCGGGGGATGGTGGGGGCCACGGGGACCACGATTTGGAGCCCGGGGCGCTCGGCGGACAGGCGCTTCGCCGCGTCCACCATGGTGGGCAGCAGCCGCCGGATTTCGCTCATCCGGCTGCCGGGCAGCAGCGCGAGCGTGGGGGCGTCCTTCGCCAGCCCCAGCCGCTCACGGAAGGCGACGGCGGTGTCCGGGGCGGGCACCTGCTCCACGACGGGGCTGCCCACGTACCGGGCGCTCACCCCGGCCTCCTGGTAGAAGGCCTCCTCGAACGGGAGGATGCAGAGCATCCGGTCCACCAGGCGTTTGATGGTGCGCACCCGTCCCCGGCGCCAGGCCCAGATCATGGGCGAGACGTAGTAGGCCACCGGCACTCCGAGCGCCTTGAGCTTCTCCGCCAGTCTCAGGTTGAAGTCGGGGATGTCCACCAGGATGGCCACGTCCGGGCGGCGCTCGGCGGCGGCGTTGGCCAGCCCCTTCAGGATTTGAAGGATGCGGGGGATGCGGGGGAGCACCTCGGTGATGCCCATGACGGACACCTCGCGGGCGTCGAAGAGCAGCTCCACCCCCCGAGCAGCCAGGCGCGGGCCGCCCATGCCGAAGAAGGTGAGGTCCGGGCGGCGGGCCTGGAGGGCGGCGACGAGCTCGGCGGCGTGGGTATCGCCGGAGGCCTCGCCGGCCACGACGAGGATGCGGGGCGGGGTCGTCATGAAAGGGCGCGCATCGTACCTGATGCGGGAGCGGGTGAAGGTGTAGAGTGAGCTACCCTTGAAGACGCTTCTGCTCGCCGAGAGCCATCCCCCCACGCTCGAGCACCTGAAGGGCCTGCTCTCCCAGGCCGGGTACACCGTGCGCGCGGTGAATGACCCGGTGACGGCGATGGAGTACTTCGCGGCGGACAACCCCGCCGTGGTGGTGCTCTCGGTGGACCTGCCCCGCGTCGAGGGTGCGCACGTGGTGCACCTCATCCGGGCGCACAGCCAGGGCGCCCGGGTGCCGATTGTCGCCATCGACAAGGGCCACCTGGGTCGCGCGCGGGGCGTGGCGGCGGTGCTGGACCTCAAGGTGAACGCCTACATCCCGGACCCCCTCAAGCCGGGCGAGCTGGTGCCCAAGCTGGAGGCGCTGGTGCGCGCGGCGCAGGCCGTGCCGCTGACCGGGCTGGCGGCCACGCTGTCGAAGCCCGCGGTGAACTCGGGCGAGCTGCGGGGCTACCCGCTGCCGGGGCTGCTCCACTCGCTCTACCGGCTGCGCCGCGACGGCGTGCTGGTGGTGGCCCACCGCGACTTGAGCCGGCGCGTGTACTTCCTGCGCGGCGGGGCGGTGAGCTACGACTCCTCGTCGAAGGCGGACTCGCTGCCGCGCTTCCTGGTGGACCGCAAGGTCCTCACCGTGCCGCAGTCGGAGCGGGTGGTGGAGGCGCTGGCGTCCGGGCTGCGCATTGGCGCCGCGTTGGCGGACTCGGGCGCGGAAGCCGCGGGTGAAGAGCTGTTGCAACTGCTACGCGACTTCAACCGGGAGCGGCTGGAGCGGGTGCTGGGCATGCGCGAGGGGCGCTACGCCTTCTACGCGGGTGACGAGTTCACCGCCGAGGTGGCCTCGGTGGAGGTGCCGCCCCTGGCGCCGGTGCTGGCGGGTGCGCGGCGGTGCTTCCCGCTGAAGGTGATGGCGGCCTCGCTGCGAAGCAACCTGGGCGAGTACCCCGTGCGCTCGTCCGAGTTCGGCCGGGACCTGCAGGCGATGGCGCTGGACACGGACGACCTGAAGATTGCCATGCAGGTCAACGGCCGCATCGTGCTGAGGGACTTGCTCGCGCACGGGCGCGGGGAGCTGGGCAAGGCGGTGTCGCTGCTGTGGTTCCTCAAGCTGACGGGCGGGGTGACGTTCTCCCCGACGCCGGTGGCCACGGGCACGGACGTGTTGTCCAACGCGGTGCTGCCGGACCGGATTGCGCCGCGCAAGCGCAAGGCGCTCCCGCCGGAGACGGCGGCGTCCCTGCGTGAGGAAGCGGTCCGCATCATCACCCGCAGCTACTTCGGCAGCCTGGGGCTGGACATCGCCGCGGACACCGAGGCGGTGGAGCGCGCCTATCACGAGACGGCGATGCGCTTTCACCCGGACACGTATGCCGAGTACGACATCCTCGACCTGAGAGATTTGCTGGAGTCGGTGCAGGAGAAGCTGTCGGCCTCGTACCGGGTGCTGAGCGTGGAGGAGAAGCGCAAGGCGTACCTCCAGTACCTCTTCAGCCGGCTGGACGTGGGGCGCAACACGGCGGTGGTGGTGGAGGCGGAGATCGCGCTGCGCCGGGGTGAGTCCGCGCTGAAGCGCCGGGACTTCACCACGGCGATGCGGGCGTTCGAGGAAGCGGTGACGCACAACCCGAACGAGCCGGAGTACTACGCCTGGCTTGCCTGGGCCACGTACCAGGCGGCGCCGGGGGCGCTGATGGTGCGTGCGCAGAAGGCGCAGAAGGTGCTGAAGAAGGCGCTCTCGCTGGGGCCGTACGTGGAGCGGCTGCACATCATCGCGGCCATCATCGACACGGACCTGGGGGACGCGCCGCTGGCCCGCAAGAAGCTGCTCAAGGTGCTGGAGTACAACCCCTATTCGCAGCTGGCCAAGGCGGCGCTGCGCAAGGTGGGACGGTAGTCATGTGGCCCGTGCTGCGGCGGTTGCTGCGCTATGGGCGCCCGCACGTCGGTGTGCTGGTGCTGGCCTTCCTCGGCTCGGCGGTGGTGGGCCTGGCGATGGGGGGGTACGCGTACCTGACGGGGCCGGCGCTGCGCTTCCTGCTGTCGGGAGGCGAGGAAGGCTTCGCCAGCGCCCAGCGGGTGCCCTGGCTGGCGGACCTGCCGCGCGAGGCGGCGCTGTGGGGCTTCCCGCTGTTGATGATGGTGGTGGGGGCGGCGAAGGGCGTGGGGTACCTCACCCAGTTCTACTTCATGGGCATGTTCGCGCAGCGCGTCTCCAAGGACCTGCGCCGCGACCTGTTCCTGCGCCTCACCTCGCTGTCGCCGGCCCAGCTGGCACGGCAGCGGACGGGCGATTTGCTCAGCCGCTTCTCATCGGACGTCACCGCCGTGGAAGCGGCGGCCATGTACACGGTGGGCGCATACATCCGGGACACGCTGCAGGCCCTCATCCTGACGGGTGTAGCGCTGTCCATGAGCCCGCTGCTGGGCGGGGTGATGCTGCTGGTGGTGCCGCTGGCGGCGCTGCCGGCGTCGCGGCTGATGCGCAAGGTGCTGAAGCGCACGCGCGAAGGGCAGACGCAGCTCGGCAACCTCGCGGGGCAGCTTCACGAGGGGCTGGGAGGTCTGCGGACCATCCAGGCCTTCAACGGCCAGGAGGCGGAACTGGCCCGCTTCTCGGCGCACGCACAGGCGCACGAGAAGGCGCTGGTGAGCGCGGCGTGGGCGCGGGGCGCGGTGCCCGGGTTGATGG
>JBKGHK010000494.1:0-7618 GCA_046520375.1 Pyxidicoccus sp. 3LFB2 | reverse complement strand
CTCGTGTGGTGGCCGACGCGGAGACGGTGGTGAAGCTCCACGTCGAGGCGGCGGCGCGCGCGTCCGGGCGAAGCAGGAGGCCACGACGCGGGCGCAGCAGGAAGCGGCGCGGGCGCGTCAGGCCGAGCAGGCCCGGACGGCGAAGGCGCAGGGGGCGGCGGTGCCCCCGGCTTCTTCGGCGAAGGCCGCGGCGGAGGCGGAGGCCCTGGAGGCGCGGCGCAACGGGCGGGTGCGGATGCACACGTCCATCGACATGCGCAGCGACTCGAACTTCTTCACCGGCTTCTCCATGGACATCAGCGAGGGCGGCGTCTTCATCGCCACCGTGGACCCGGTGCCGCGCGGCACCCAGGTGGAGCTGGACTTCACGCTGCCCGGCGGCCGGCCGATGAAAGTCTCGGGCGTGGTGCGCTGGGTGCGCGAGGCCAATGCCCGCACCCCCGAGCTGATGCCTGGCGTGGGCGTGCAATTCACGGGGCTCGCTCCCGAGGTGGCCCACGCCATCACCTCGTTCGTCACCACGAGAGACCCGATGTTCTTCCCGGACTGAGTCCGGGCGTCAGGTAAAGAGACTGGCCACGGGGAGCGACAGGCCAGGCAATGCGGGCGAGCTCAGCACCTCGCCCAGGCCGAACCGGCGCTTCGCGCGGTAGCCCCCGTCGGCCTCCGGCTCGGTGTAGACCTCGACGGCCTTCCAGGCGACGTCCACCACCCAGTACTCCGGGACTTGGGCCTGTGCATAGAGCCGCCCCTTGGCCGTCCGGTCCCTCTGAATCGACTCGTTGGCCACCTCCACCACGAGCAGCGCCGTGCGCGGGTGCACCGTCGCGGTGCGCTCGTCCTCGCGGAGGACGACGGCGATGTCCGGCTCGGGCTCGCTGTCCGCGAGCGAGAGGGGAAGCTGGATGCGCACCCTGCAGTCCGCCCTTCGCGCATCCATGAGGCACTCCCCCAGGATGGACACCACCCATGCATGCGGCTTCCCGTGCGGCGTCATTTCGACGATGACCCCCTCCAACAGCTCCACGGGGTCATCCTCGTCGAGGACTCCGACATCAATGAGGCGGTGATACTCCTCGGGAGTGAAGCGCCTCGGGACAACGTGTCCAGGCTCGGGGCCGGAGGGGCACTTCTCCGCGATGATGCCCTCACGCAGCTCCACCGCCTCGTCCTCGTGGAGGACGCCGACGTCCAGGAGCCGTTGGTACTCCGCGACGGTGAAGCGCCGGGGAACGAGGAACTCCATCTCGGGCAGGGGGGAAAGAGGCATGGCGGGCCGTCCTCGTGCTCCTTCACGGTAGTGTCGGAGCCCCGGGGGCGTCCACCCGGCGCATCCGTCCGGTATTCGACCGCAGCCCGCTGCAAACCCCTGACGCGCGGGATTATCCTGAGCATTGGACAGACAATCCGAGGGGACGCCCTGGCGCGAGCCATTGCGGCAACGCCTCATCAGGAGACGAACCCGGCATGAGCACGCCCACCCGGAGCTCCCCCGTCACCGTCGTCCGGCCGCCGCGCTGGGATTCCCGCCGCCGCACCGACGGTGGAGACAACACCGCCACCCCGTCTCCCGCCGCCTCCGAGCTGGTGGCCCCGCCAACGGTGGACAAGGTCAACCTCGCCGAGAAGCTCGCCCTCTTCGCCGAGCACTGGTCGCCCAAAGTCGTGGGTGAGCTGAACGGCCAGCACGTGAAGGTGGTGAAGCTCCAGGGCCCCTTCGTCTGGCACCACCACGAGGCCGAGGACGAGCTGTTCCTCGTCCTCCACGGCCACCTGCGCATGGAGCTGAAGGAGCGCACCGTGGATGTGAAGCCAGGCGAGTTCATCATCATCCCCCGCGGCGTCGAGCACCGCCCCGTCGCCGAGGAGGAGGTCCACGTGCTCCTCTTCGAGCCCGCCTCCACCCTCAACACCGGCAACGTCCGCGGCGAGCGCACCGTCGAGCAGCTCCAGCGGCTCTAAACCCGCGCAACCCCAGCAGAATCCGCCCCAGCCCGCGCGCCACCCGAGCAGGCGAGCGCCCGTGCCGCCACATGTCGGTGGATTCCTCACCGGCCTCCCACAGCGCACCTTTGCTCCGGACACGAGCGGCCCCACATGGGCCCACGCCGAGGAGCCGGAGCGATGCGCATCCACCACCTGAACTGCACCACCATGTGCCCGCCCGGACGCCGGCTGATGGACGGGCGGAAGGGCTTCGTCGGGCCGGCGGCACTCACGTGTCACTGCCTGCTGGTGGAGGGCTCGCGCGGCCTCATCCTCGTGGACACCGGCTTCGGCCTGCAGGACGTCCTGCACCCGAGAGAGCGCCTGTCGCCCATGTTCCTCGACCTGCTCTGCCGCCCCAGGCTCATCGAGGAGTCGACGGCCATCCGCCAGATTGAGCGGCTGGGCTTCAAGGCCGAGGACGTGCGCGACATCGTGCTTACCCACCTGGACTTCGACCATGCCGGCGGGCTCGACGACTTCCCGCATGCGCGGGTGCACCTGCTGGCGGACGAGTACCTCCAGGCCACCGCGCAGGCGACGGCGTTGGACCGGCGACGCTTCCGCCCCTTGCAGTGGATTCACGAGGAGAACTGGGTCACGTACCCCACCACGGGGGGCGCGGGAGACCGCTGGTTCGGCTTCGAGTGTGTGCGCGACATGAAGGGCCTGCCGCCGGAAATCCTGCTGGTGCCGCTGGTGGGGCACACGCTGGGGCACGCGGGCGTGGCCATCCAGTCGGACGACGGCTGGCTGCTGCACGCCGGAGACGCGTACTTCTACCACGGGGAAATGGACCCGGACCGGTACCGCTGCACGCCGGGCCTGCGCTTCTACCAGAAGCTCATGCAGAAGGACGGGTACCAGCGCTGGTACAACCTGCGCCGCCTGCGCGAGCTGGTGCAGCGTCACGGCCGCGACGTCACCGTGTTCTGCGCGCATGACTCGCTGGAGTTCGAGCTGCTCGAGGAGCGCGAGAAGGCCCCGGGCGAGTCTCCGCTGCGCAGCTTCATCGCGCCCGGGACGGAGTCCACGCTGCACATGTGAGGCGCTCATATGTGCAGCGGTCCTGTTAAGCTGGGGACGTGATTCTCAAGGCTCACTTCAAGAACTACCGGTCGCTACGAAACGTGGAGCTGACGCTTGAGCGCCTGACCGTCCTCGTAGGACCGAACTCGTCCGGCAAGTCGACGATCTTGAGGGCGCTTCAGCCGCATCAGGGCTTTGAGGCTCAAGACTTCTGGCAACAGGATGCCTCAGCGCCGGCCTCTATCGAGCACGAGTACGATGATGGAAGGACTGGCCTCTATGGTCGGCTTCCAGATGGCTTGGGCCGTAGGCCTGGCGGCGTCCTCTTCATCAAGGCAACGGGGCTGCCATTCCCACAAAGGTCCCATACGGTCCAACTGCTTCACCTCAACCTCGCGGCATTGCGTAGCGAGAACACACTTCAAGCGGCGACGCAGCTGGCTTCCGACGGAAGCAACCTCACGAACGTCTTCGCCACCCTCACCCGGTCTCAGCAAGGCGCGGTTGCACAGGAACTGTGCCGCCTGGTGCCGATGTTCAGCGATGTGGATGCGCGACCAACCAGTGCCGGAAGGCATCAACTCCTCTTTCAGGATCGCTGGAAGTCAGAACTCTGGTTCACGCCAGATCAGGTCTCGGACGGAACGATGCTGGTGCTTGCGTTCATCGTGCTTCAGTACCAGCGCCCGCCTGTAGACCTCATCACCATCGAGGAGCCGGAGCGTGCGCTGCACCCGTACCTCCTCGAAGAAATCATCGGCCTGATGCGCCGCATGACCACGGGCGAGATTGGAAAGAAGCCGGTGCAGATCGTTCTCGCCACTCACTCCGCAGAGCTTCTGGAGTACCTGCGCCCCGAAGAGGTTCGCTTCTTATCCCGCTCCCCAGAGGACGGCTCGGTCCAGGTCAATCAGGCGGACACAAACTCTCCCAACTGGAAGCGGGCCTACGAGGAATACCAGCAGTCACTCGGTGGAGTCTGGCTGTCAGGCAGCATGGGCGGCGTCCCGGGAGCCTGAGCCATGCTCCGCGTCGTCATCTATGCCGAAGGCGCGGGCGAGCTGGCCGGCGCGGTCCGAAGCCAGCGCGCGCCCAGCTCACCTCTCGAAGGCGAAGAACTCGGCGCCGCGCATCTGCTCGTTCGCCGATGCCTGGAGCGGTGCAGGGGCCTCGACACCTCGCTCATCCAGTTCGAGGAGCCGCTTCGCACCCGCCGCGGCAAGCTCGCCCGAGGCAGTGACCTGCACAGTCCCGACACGCTCCGCACCCTGCTGTTCTGGGCCGATGCACGCAAGCAGCCCGACCTCGTCGTGGTCCTCGTGGATCAGGATGGCGATGAGGACCGGCAACAAGCGCTCGCATCCCGGGTCGAGGATGTTCCCGTAAAAACCGTCGTCGCCGTCGCCATCCAGGAGTTCGAGGCCTGGCTCATCGCCGATCCGAACGCGCTCAAGTCCGTCTTCCACCAGCCGCTTCGAATGAACAAGCCACCCGAGCGCCTGGGCCGGCGTGAAGCCAAGGACCAGCTCAACCAGTGGTCCGAGCAGCATGCCCGCAGCAAGGAGCCCGCGGAGCTCCGGCGGCAGCTCGCGGAGCAGTGCGACCTCGACATCGTGGCGCAGCAGTGCTCCGCCTTCTCCGAGTTCCTCAGACGCCTTGGCTGCCAGCGTCAGTAACCCCAGGCTCACGACGGTGGCACCGGGCCCGGGGGCTCTACCTCCGCCCCCAGGTGCAACAGCGGCAGGTCCACCGTGAAGACCGCGCCCTCGCCGGGTGTGCTGTCCACGTGGATGACGCCTCCATGCGCCTCCACCAGCTGCCGCACGATGTAGAGCCCCAGCCCGAAGCCCGCGTGCTTGCCGCCCGAGGGCTCCCGCTCGAAGCGGTCGAAGATGCGCCGCTGGGACTCGGTGGCGATGCCCTCGCCATGGTCCCTCACCCGGAGCCGCGCCCGCAGCAGGCCCAGGCGCTCCACATGCACCTCCACCGGGTGCCCCCGGCCGAACTTCAGCGCATTGGACAACAGGTTCGTCACCACCCGGTCCAACCGTATCCGGTCCCACCGCCCCACCAGCCCCAGCTCCGCGTCGAACATCAGCTTGCAGCCCGCCTCGTCCGCCTGCTCGGCGAAGCGCTCCACCACCTCGTGCGTCAGCTCCGCCAGGTCCACCGGCGCCACATCCAACAGCAGCTTCCCTGACGACAGCCGCGACAGGTCCAACAGGTTGTGCAGCAGCTGCCCCAGCCGCTGCGTCTGCTTCAGCGCCGTGCCCAGCCCCTCGCGCACCTTCTCGCGTCCCGCCTCCTCCGACAGGTCCATCCGGTGCAGCCGGCGCAGGAGCAGCTGCAGCGTATTGAGCGGGTTGCCCAGGTCATGCGCCGCCACGCCGATGAGCTCCACCGCCTCCTGCGCCTCGCGGAACAGCCTCGCGTTGTCCAGCGCGAGCGCCGCCCGTCCCGCCAGCTCCTCCACGAATACCTGGTCCATCAGCGTCAGCCGCCGGTCCCTCGTGGAGGACAGCAGGACGAACACCCCCCGCGTCTCCTGCCCCACCCGCAGCGGCACCGCCAGGTACGAGCGCAGGCCCACCCGCTCCATCAACGCCAGGTGCTCCGGGTCCGAGGCCCCGTGCGCCAGCAACTCGGGAGACACGTCGCTCACCAGATTCGAACGCCCCGAGCGCAGCACTTGCCAGATGCCCTGGGACGCCTCGGACGGGGGCGGGTAGCGGCGCACCGCCTCCCAAATCCATGCCTCGCGCTCCGGCACCGCGTGCTTCACAGCCCGCGCCTTGAGCGCTCCCGAGGGCGACAACAGGTACAGGATGCACACGTCCGCCACCTCGGGGACCATCAGCCGCGCCAGCTCCGCCACCGTCAGGTCCGGGTCCAGGAACTGGTGGAACAGGCGCCCGGCCTCCGCGAGCATCCGCTGCGTGCGCTCCGCCCTGCGGCGCTCGGTGATGTCGCGCGACACCTTGGCGAAGCCCTGGAGCCTGCCGTGAGCGTCCCGCAGCGCGGTGATGATGACCTCCGCCAGGAAGCGCGTGCCGTCCTTGCGCACGCGCCACCCTTCCGCGCGCAGCCGCCCGTCCCTGCGCGCCCGCGCCAGGTCCTTCTCCGGCAACCCCGCGGCCACCGCCTCCGGCGGGTAGAAGAGGGAGTCCGGCCGCCCCAGCACCTCGCTCTCGTGGTAGCCCGTCATCCGCTCCGCGCCCGGGTTCCAGCTCGCCACGCGTCCCTGCACGTCCAGCAGGTCGATGCCGTAGTCCTGCACGCCCTCCACCAGCAACTGGAAGCGCCGGGTGCTGGCCTCCGCCTCCTGCTGGAGCGGCCGCAGCCTGCGCGTCAGGACCCAGGCCAGCACCGCCGCCACCGCCAGCCCCAGCCCCGCCGCCAGGAGGATGAGCACGAGCACCCGCCGGTCCGCCTCCACCGCGTCCTGGATGCCTGATGCCAGCCGCGCCTCGCTGCGCTCCGCGAGCAACTGCAGGGCGTCGTACGTGCGCTGCCGCGTCTCCCCCACGCGCGTCTCGAAGAGCGTCGCCAGCCGCTCGCGACTGACGCCGGTGTCATCGGCCGTCGCCAGGGCGCGCACCGCGTCCTCGTGCTCCAGCTCCGCGTGGACGGCGGACTCCAGCAGCGTGGCCACGGGCTCGCTCTCGAGTCGGGGCTTCAGTCGCTCGTACGTGGCGATGAAGCGCTGGCGCGACACCGCCATGTCCTGCGCGAAGAGCGGGTCCTTCGACAGCGCATACCCCCGCCCGCTGGACACCTTGTCGCTGAAGGCCCGGCGCAGCCGCTCCACCTCCAGCAAGTCCATGGAGAGGTTCAGGATGCGCGCCTTGTTGTGGGTGCGCACCGACAGCAGCGCCACCACCGACGTCCCCGCCAGCACGAGCGCCACCAGCAATGAGGCGACGAAGCCGGCGCCGACCCGCCGCGCGAACGTCCACGGACGCCCCACCCCGCCTCCCCCTGGCTCGTGCCACTCCCGGCCCTGCCTCGGGCAAGGTGGGTGGACGGGGCCCCGGGGCACAGCCGTGCGAACGGGCGGGACTCCGTCGGGAACCGGGCGGCACAACTGTCCACCCGGTACCAGTCGGGGCGTGCACGACAGGGGGCCCGGCTGGGCAGGAACATGGCGCGACACCACGTTGTCACGCGGGCGGCGGAACCGGTGCGGCGGGCGGACATGCGAGGCAAGGGGCAGGGGTGGGCGGGGTGCTGGGTATGGCTCCTGGCGCTATGGGCCGTCGCGTGTACCAACACGGCGGCGCCACCGGAGTCCCTCGACTCGCGGCGCATCTCCAACTGCCAGCCGATGACGTGCGCCGCGCAGGGGCTGGACTGCGGCATCGCCATCGACGGCTGCGGCGGGACGCTGGAGTGTGGCACCTGCGCCGTGGGCGACACGTGCGGCGGTGGCGGCGCGCCCAACGTGTGTGGCACGGGCGCCTGCTCGCCGACGACGTGCGCGGCGCTGGGGAAGAACTGCGGGCCCATGTCGGACGGGTGCGGGGGCATGCTCGACTGCGGCACCTGCCCGGAGGGCCAGACGTGTGGCGGCGACGCGGTGCCCAACGTCTGTGGCAGCGGCGCG
>JBKGHK010000493.1:0-7630 GCA_046520375.1 Pyxidicoccus sp. 3LFB2 | reverse complement strand
CCGCGTCGTGCACCGTGGCCCCGTCGATGCTCTTCACCACGTCACCCACGCGCAGCGACGCGGCGGGGCCTCCCTCCGCCAGCCAGCTCACGGTGACGTCATTCCCACTCATCCCGAAGTGCAGCCCCAGGCGCCCCGGCTCCACGCGGGCCGGCCCCATGCGCCAGTCCCCCACGTCCAGCGCCTTGCCGGGCACCAGCGTCACCTGCCGCTCCGCGAGCTGCCCGCCCCGGCCCCAGGCGATGACGCGGTGCGGACCCGGCGCGAGGTCCTCCACGCGGAAGCGTCCGTCCGCGTCCACCTGCGGTGAGAAGACGCCATCCACGTCCACGAAGCCGCTCGTGAGGGGCGCGCCCGAGGCGTCCACCAGCCGGCCGGAGAGGCTGCCTCCCGCCTCGACGACGAGGTCCACCGGGGTGGTGGCGCCAGCGGTGACGGTGGCCTCCGCCTTGCCGGCGCGCCCATCCGGCAGCGTGGCGGTGAGGGCCACCCGGCCCGCCACCATGTCCTCCACGACGAAGCGGTCTCCCGCGAAGTCCAGCTCCTGGCGGGTGAGGAAGTCGTCGTCGCTGCGCAGCGCCGAGGCCACCAGCCGGAAGCCCTCGACGGCGCGGCCTCCCGCGGAGCGGACGGTGCCCGTCAGCCGTCCCCCCGCGGTGAGCTGCAGGGTGACGGCCGTGCGCGTCGACGGCACCGAGGGCAGGTCTCCCCGGCGTCCGCCTTGGTGGCCCAGAGGTGCACCGCCGGCCCGCCGATGCCGTCCGCCACCACCGTCACCTGGCCGGAGGCGTCGGTGACGTCCTCCAGGAGCACCTCGTGCTTGCCGGGCTCGCTCCCCATCACCGTGGCGGCGACGCTGGGCGCGCCGTTGGGTTCGAGCACCGTGACGACGATGGGCCTCGTGGCCTCGCGCACCTCCAGCTCCACGCGCTGCGAGCCTCCGGCCTCCAGCTCCACGACCTTCTCCTGGTCGCCATTCTGGTTGCCGGTGTCCGTCATCCACGCGGTGAGCTTGTAGCGACCCTCGGGCACCCGCATCGACCAGGCGCCGTCCGCCGTGGCCGCGACCTTCCTGGCATCGACATAGGCGGCGCCCACCTTCAGGGCCATGACGGTGACGGGCTTCGGAGGCACGCGGCCTCCCTGGAGCCGGACGGTGCCTTCGAGCAGGCCCTCCTCGGTGAGCTTCAGGCGGATGCGGCTCGTCTCGCCCGAGGTCACCTTCACCCGCTCGCGGACGTTCGTCTGGCTGCCGGGGCGGCGCGCCGCGACGTACACGTCTCCCGGGGGCAGCCCTTCGAGGACGAAGCCGCCCTGCGCATCCGTCACCGTGAGGAGCGCGCCCTCCAGCGGCGTCGTGCGCCAGCGCGTCTCCGGCAGGACGTGGATGCCCGACAGCGGCTTGTCGTCCCCATCCACCACCGTGCCCTCGATGCGGCCGTGTGCCTCCAGCTCGGCAATGAGGTCGAACCGCTGGCCGTCCAGCACACTCACTCCGCCGCGCACGAGCGTCTTGAAGCCCCGGGCCCGCACCGTCACCGAGTACAGCCCTGGCGCGAGCGCTCCTGCTTCGAACCGTCCATCCGCTCCGGAGCTGGCGCTGGCGACCTCGGCCTGGGGCTCGTCGACGCTGAAGGTGAGGGTGCCCGGGGTAAGGATGATGCTCGCACCGCCGATGGGCTCGCCCGAGCCCTTGCGCCGCACCAGTCCCGCGAACGAGGCCGCGGCGCCCAGGCGGATGCGCACGTCGCGGACCGTCATGCCCGCGCCCACCACGACGCGGGACGGGGACGCGCCCGTCAGCGCTCCCTGGCGCGCGGAGACCTGATACACGCCGGGGGGCACGTCGAGCGAGAAGCCTCCGCCCTCGCTGGTGTCGGTCTCCACGGCCTCGCCCGTGCCGGAGGCGACCACCCGGGCCCCGGAGGCGGGCCTGCCGTCGGGCAACTCGACGAACCCCTCCAGGAAGGCCGAGCCCTCCAGCTCCACGGTGAGCCCGGACGCGGGCACGTGCACCCTGCCGAGCCGCTTCGGCGCATGCCCCGGTGCCCGGGCATCCAGCTGGTACTCACCCGGGGCGAGCCCCTGGAAGCGGAAGGCGCCGCGCCCGTCGCTGGTCGTGGCCTGCTGTTCCTCCCGGGGCATCGTCGCTCCCATCGAGAAGGCGGTGGGCAGCACGAGGTCCTGACTGGACGTGCGCGGTGTCAGCGTCAGCTCCACGAGCGGAACGGGCGTGCGGGAGCCCCGCTTCACGGTGACGCCTTCGAGGGCGCCTCCCGCGTCGAGCGTGAGCCGCACCGCTGTCGTGGCGTCCCCTCGGGGCCGGGTGACGTGGGCGCGCGTGGTGGCAAGGCCGTCCGCCCTCGCGGTGACGAGGTAGTTGCCGGGCCGCGCGGGGAGCACGAGGACTCCCGCCTCATCGGTGATGCCGCTGCCAGCCACGAACCAGTCGGGCCGGCCACCCGGGATGCGGCGGGACCCCGGAAGTAGAGCGTCACCTTCGCGCCCGGCCGGGGCCCCGTGGCGGTGTGGACCTCGACGCGAAGGGTGCCTTCCTCCTCGCGCATCGGCTCGTCGATGCGCGGGGTTTCGTCCCAGGTGAGGCCTCCGGGGGCCGCGCTGCCTTGCGCCCCGCCGCGTGCTTCACCCTGGAGCGCCGGGGTCCGAGGCGCAGCTGTCGAAGCCGTCGTGACGGGCTCGTGTCCGGTGGGGCCCGCACTGTCTGGCCCGCCAGCCCACCAGAGCCCGACGCCCACGAGGACCGCCACCACTGCCACCAGCGCGAGTGTCTTGCGTCTCATTCCAGCCCCCCTGGGCCCACTGCCATCCGATGGCGCGCAGGACAGCAGGCCGGCTGCCCGGGTTCCAGCGGGGCACCGACAAAACCGGAGGCCTCACCGACAAACTTTCTTTGTCTTGACCTAGGAAGTTTGTCGGCGTTACAAGTCGGGCATGGCGAAGGACAGCAGCGCGGTGAAGGCCCGGCCCATGCGGGCGCGCATCCTGGAGCGGCTCGCGACGCCGACCACGGCGGCGGCGCTCGCGCGGGAGCTGGACACCTCCCGGCAGAAGGTGGGCTACCACCTGAAAGAGCTGGAGCAGCAGGGCCTGGTCGAGCTCGTCGAGGAGCGGCGCAAGGGCAACGTGGTGGAGCGGCTGGTGAAGGCCAGTGCCCGCGCATACCTCGTGTCCGCCGAGGCGCTGGCCTCGCTGGGCCCGGACCCCGCCGCCGCGGTGGACCGCTTCTCGTCGGCCTACCTCATCGCCGTCGCCGCCCGGAGCGTGAGGGAGGTGGCCACCCTGCGCGAGCGCGCGCAGCAGGCCGGAAAGACGCTGCCCACGTTCTCGCTCCAGGCCGACGTGCGCTTCGCCAATGCCAAGGCGCGACATGCCTTCGCCGAGGAGCTGGCGGACGCCGTCAGCCGCCTCGTCACCCGCTACCACGACGAACGAGCCGAGGGAGGGCGCCACTACCGCCTCTTCCTCGGCGTCCACCCCGCAGCCGCACCCGAGAAGGAGAGCCCCGAGTGAGCCAGGAGAAGACGCGCAGTCTCGAGAAGAAGGTGAGAATCCAGGCGCCACCGGACGCCGTGTGGCGTGCGATTACCGAGGCCGACCAGCTTGTCCGCTGGTTCGCGCTCGACGCGAAGGTGAAGCCGGGCGTGGGCGGCTTCGTGTGGCTGAGCTGGCCGGGCATGGCGGGCGAGGAGCGCATCGAAATCTGGGAGCCGGGCAAGCACTTCCAGACGCGCAACCCCGCGCGGCCCCAGGTCGCCACCGACTGGTACGTGGAGGGGGAGGGCGGTGAGACGACGCTCCGGCTCGTGCACTCCGGCTTTGGCGAGGGCGCGGACTGGGAGGGCGAGTACGACGCGCTGGACCGCGGCTGGTCCGTGTTCTTCCAGAACCTCAAGCACATGCTGGAGCGGCACCCGGGCACTCCCGGCCAGCAGCTGATGGTGCCCGTGCCGGTGGGCAACGTCGGGCTGGAGGAGGCGTGGCAGCGGCTGCTGGGGCCGGCCGTGCTCGGCCTGGAGCGCACGGGGGAGCGGACCTTCAAGGCCCGCTCCGCCACGGGCGAGGCGCTGGAAGGGGAGGTGGACCTGTGGGTGCCTCCGCGCGCGCTGGGCATCACCGTGAAGAACTGGAACGACGCGCGCTTCACCGTGGACATCAGCGGCTGCGACGGCGAGGTGCGGGCCTGGGTCTGCCTGCTCACCTGGGGGCTGGACGCTCCCGCCGTCGAGGCGCTCCGGGCGCGGTGGCAGCCCACGCTGGAAGGAATGTTCCGTCTCGCCGCGTGAGCGCGCGCTGACAGACAGTCGGAACGTGGGTGGCGACCGGACGGCACGGTCCGCTAGCCTCGCGACATGGCGGTGAATGTCGCGGCGTGGGCGGACCCGGTCCGTCAACCCGAGCTGGGACGGCTCCGGGCGTGGCACCTCGTGTGCCCGTCCGAATCGCTCCGGCGTGGGCAGGTGATGGGCTGGAGCTTCGGCGGGCGCGAGCTGGTCCTCTTCCGGGGGCAGGGTGGCGGCGTGCACGCGCTGTCCGCCCACTGCGCGCACATGGGCACGCACCTGGCGGGGGGCACGGTGGTGGGCGACTGCGTCCGCTGCCCCCTGCACCACTGGCGCTTCGACGGCAGCGGCGCCTGTCAGGCCGACGTGGGCGCGAGGCCCGGGCAGCGGCCGTTCCCCGTGGTGGAGCGCTTTGGCGCCATCCTCGTCTTCAACGGGCCGGTGGTCCTCAGTCCGCCGCCGGACGTGGGCGCCGCGGACCTGACGTGGCGCACGGGGCCCGCAGTCACCGTGCGCTGTGACTGGCTGCCCGTCCTGGCGAACTCGTTTGACATCGAGCACCTGCGCACCGTGCACCACCGCGAGCTGTGGGAGGCGCCAGTGGTGGAGCGGCCGGACGCCTCCACCCTGCGCCTGCGCTACACGTCCCGTGTCACGGGCACCGGGCCCAGTGACTGGCTGATGAAGGCGCTGTCCGGCAACCGCATCGGCGTCACGATTACGCTGCACGGTGGGACGCTGTTGTCCGTGGAGAGCGACCTGGGGCGGACGCGGAGCGCCCTGATTGCCGGCCTTCGCAAGACGCCCGAGGGTACGTCCGTGCGGCTGGCCTTCGCCGCACGGCGGGGGCGGGTGCCGGGCATGGACCGGCTGTCGCTCGCGGTGTCGCGGTGGCTCTTCACGTCGTTCCTGCGACGGGACTTGTCCGTGCTGCATGGGATGCGCTTCAACGCGGCTGGCGCCGCGGAGGACCCCGTGCTGCGCCAGTTGATGGACTTCACCGCCAGCCTGCCCGAGGACCGCGATGACGAGCGAGGGTAGGGACACGCCCATCCCCGCCGCCCTCAACGTCGTGCTCCTGGGCTCCGCGCTCACCGTGGGCGCCGGGTGCCTGTGGGTGGCCTCGTACGCGGACTCGTGGGCGGTGCGACTGCTGGCGGCCGGGGTGTTCTCCTTCGTGAACAACACCGTGTTCTCACTGCTCCATGAGGCGACGCACGGAGTGCTCCATCCGTCGCGCCGGGTGAATGACGGACTGGGGCGCGTGGCGGCGGCGCTGTTCCCCACGTCGTTCACCATGCAGCGGGCCTTCCACCTGAACCACCACCGCCACAACCGGACGCGGCTGGAACAGTTCGACTACTTCCGGCCCGGGGACAACCGCTTCCTGAAGCGCGCGCAGTGGTACTCCATCCTCAGCGGGCTCTACTGGCTCTTCGTGCCGGTGGGGGCGGTGGCCTTCGCGCTCGTGCCGGGCCTGCTGCACCGGCTGCGCGGCACGGGCACCCGCTATGGCGAGCAGACGGGCGCGGATGCGTACCTGGGCCGGCTGGAGGACGCTCCGGGTGCGGCCATTCGGTGGGAGGTGGTGCTGGCGGTGGCGGTGCAGGGCGGGCTCGCGGTGGCGCTGGACTTGAGCGTCGCGGGCTGGGCGCTGTGCTACGCGGCCTTCGCGGTCAACTGGAGCGGGCTCCAGTACGCGGACCATGCGTGGTCTCCGCTGCATGTTCGCGACGGCGCGTGGGATTTGCGCGTGGCCGCGCCCGTGCGGTGGCTGTTCCTGAACTACCACTACCACCGTGCGCACCACCGGCATCCGCAGGTGCCCTGGCTGCACCTGGGGCGCTATGTCGACTCGGGCGTGCCCCGTCCGTCCTACCTGCGCGTGTGGTTGTCCATGTGGCGTGGGCCCCGGCCGCTGCCGGCAACGGTGGATGAGTCGTGAGCGCGTGTCCCGCCCTGTCCGGTCTGCCCCGGCGCAGGCCGCCGTCCATCCCGTGTGAGAGACCATGAGCGAGCGTCCTGCCCTGTTCGGCCTGCCCCGGCGTGATGAGCTGCTCATCACCGGCTCGCTCACCATGGGCTTCGCGCTGTTCTTCCTCGCCGTGTACGGCGGCGCCAGCTGGGTGACGGGCTTCTATCCCGGCGGCCTCCGCGTGGACCTGCCGTTCGAGCGGCACATCCCCTTCATTCCCGGGTGGGCCGCGGTCTACGTGAGCATGGACGTGCTGCTGCTCCTGTCCCTGTTCGTCTTCCGCACGTGGCGGGACATGGTGCCCTTTGCGCTCGCGCTGTGCGTGGAGACGGTGGTGGGCGCCGTGGGCTTCCTGGTGCTGCCCGTGGAGGTCGCCTGGCCCGCGCGTGTCGTGCACGGCGGCTCGGCCGGGGTCTTCTTCCTCGCCGATACGATGAACCTGGAGCGCAACTACCTGCCGTCGCTCCACGTCGCCTTCGCGTGCACGGCCGCGCTGGCCTATGCGGAGCGCTCGGGCTGGCTGGGGCGGACACTCTTCGGACTGTGGGCGGCGGCCATCGCCGCGTCCACGCTGCTCATCCACGAGCACCACCTGCTGGACGTGGTCGCGGGCGCGCTGCTCGCCTGGGGCACGTGGCGCCTCGTCGCCCCCCGTGCCCGCCGTGAGGACTTCTTGAACGCGCTCCATATGGAAGCCCTCTGCGCGCGGGAGCTGTTCCGCTTCTCCCGCCGGCACCTGCGCTACGCGCTGATTGCCCTGGCGCTCTATCGCTACTCGCTGGGCCGCTGGTGGCGCGCCGCGCGGGTGGCCCGGGTGGGGTTCTGCTTCCTCCAGCTCGTGGACGACGTGCTGGACGGAGACCGGCGCATCGACGGCGAGCCGCTCGACTGGGTGGACGCGCTCCTGGTGGAGCTGGAGACGAGACGCGGGCAGGACACCGGGACGGCGGCCACGCTGGGGCGGGCGCTGCTCGACAGCCTGGAGGACCCGGAGGCGCGAGGGCACGTCTTCCAGCTCATGCGCACCATGCGCGCGGACCGGGAGCGGGTGCGCGAGCGGCGGTGGCTCGGCGCCGAGGCGCTCCTCGCGCAGCACCGAAACACGTTCCGCCTGTCCGTGGACCTGATGCTCCACGTGGCCGGGGCCGGAGTGCGTGCCTCGGACGCTCCCGCGCTCATCGACGCGTTCGGCTGGTGCTCCGCCCTCCGAGACTTGCGCGAGGACCTGGCGCAGGGGCTCTACAACGTCCCGGCCGAGGTGGCGGAGGAGGTGAGGGCCGAGGGCGTGGACCCGGCCGACTGTGACGCCCTGCTGGCCTCGGCCGCCGGGCGCGCGTGGGCCGTCGCGGAGTAC
>JBKGHK010000492.1:0-7631 GCA_046520375.1 Pyxidicoccus sp. 3LFB2 | reverse complement strand
CCGCAGGGTGGTGCCGGCGAAGGTGCCCGGGCCCTCGAAGCGCAAATCGTTCCGGCCCTCGGTGTTGCTGACGTAGACCTTCCCATTCACCGGGTTGACGGCCATGTTGAACAGGATGGTGCCCACGCCGGTGTAGAAGCCCGCCGCGCCCGGCACCTGCGCCGGAGGGTTGGCGGTGGCGGAGATGGCGAACACGTCCTTGTCCGGCAGCGAGAAGGGCATCTGCTGCGTCCAGGAGCGGCCCAGCACGTCCAGCCAATCCTGGCCGTTGTAGCGGACGAGGACGGAGACCTCGGTGGCCGGCACGCCCTGGAAGTTGGTGTTGGGCCCGGGGACGCCGCCCGCGGCCTCGCCGCCATTGGGCACCAGGCTCTCGTGCACCACGGAGCTGCGGTTGCCGGAGTGGAACACGGCCGCGTACACGCGCGAGCCGTCCGGCGTCACCGCGAGCGCGCGGGGCGTGTCTCCGAAAAGGGGGATGATGGTGAGCGGGCTGCCGCCCAGCGTGGCGCCCAGGTTGTCCGAGTCGAACACCCAGACGTCGGCCCGGCCGATGCCGTTCGGTGGTGAGCTGCGGGTCGAACGGCGCATTCTGGCCCCGGTGCGCGGCGGTCGATGAACGGCGCGCTTGCGGCCCGGCCCGGCGAAGACGATCGTCGCGCGGCTCATCGCCCACGAGCAGCGTCCGCACCACCGCGCCGCCCGTCCCGCCCGCGTCGATGCGCACGACGCTGACGCTGTCGGACAGGTGGTTGACCACCCAGACTTCCGTGTTGCTGCGCACGGCGACGGCGACGGGCTCCAGGCCCACCGGCACCGAGCCCTTGTGGACGAGGCCGGCACTGCCCACCTGGAAGATCTCCAGGCGGTTGTCGGGTGTATTGGCCGCGAAGAGCAGCTGGCCGTTGGGAGAGAGCGCCAGGGGGCGGACCTGGCCGCTCTCGAAGAGGGTGAAGGGAGCCGCGGACGCGGGGATGCTCACCAGGAGCAGCGCAGTGAGCAGCGCGGTCGATACGCCACGGCGCAGTGCCGTGTTTGGGGTCTGCATGTTGCCTCGCTCGGGATGTCGGACGTTCGTGCCCTCCGGGGTACGGAGGCACGAGGTGGCGCGGGTTGCGCGCGCCCCGAGCGTATGCGGGAGTGTCCAGAAATGAACAGGACCCTCCCGGAGAGGGGAACGGGGGTGCCGTCCCCACCCTGACCGGGAGGGTCCCTCACCGCGTGGCGGCTACCAGATGCGGACGCGCTGCTCCGGGGTGAGGAACAGCTGCTGCCCGGCGGAGACGTCGAAGGCGGGGTACCAGGCATCGAGGTTGCGCACGGTGGACGCGCGGTACTCGCCGGGCGAGTGCCCGTCCGTCATCAGCACGCGGCGCAGCGTCTGCTCGCGGTACTTGTTGCGCCACACCTGGGCGAAGCCGAGGAAGAAGCGCTGGTCCCCGGTGAAGCCATCCATCACCGGCGCCGGCTTGCCCCCGAGCGACAGCTTGTAGGCGTCATGGGCCACGGCCACGCCGGCCACGTCGGCGATGTTCTCCCCCAGGGTGAGGGTGCCGTTGACGTTCAGGTCCGGCAGCGGCTTGTAGGCGTTGTACTGCTCCGTCAGCGCCTTGCCGGCGGCCTGGAAGCGGGCCTCGTCCTCCTTCGTCCACCAGTTCTCCAGCTTGCCGCGCGCGTCGAACTTCGCGCCGGTGTCGTCGAAGCTGTGGACGATTTCGTGGCCGATGACGGCGCCGATGCCGCCGTAGTTGATGGCCGGGTCCGCGTTGGCGTCGAAGAAGGGCGGCTGGAGGATGGCGGCGGGGAAGATGATGGAGTTCTGCTGCGGCGAGTTCAGCGCGTTCACCAGGTGCGGCACCATGAACCACTCCTTCCGGTCCACGGGCTGGCCCAGCTTGCCCAGGTTGCGCTTGAGCTCGAAGAGCGAGGCGCGCTCCGCGTTGCCGTAGGCGTCACCGCGGACGACTTCCAGCCCCGAGTAGTCCCGCCACTTCTCCGGGTGGCCGATGCTCGTCTGCAGCGTGCCGACCTTCTCCTTGGCGCGGGCCTTCGTCTCGGGCGACATCCAGGTCAGGGCTTCCACGCGCTGACCGAAGGCGGCCACGATGTTGCGGACCATGGTGTCCGCCGCCGCCTTGACCTCGGGCGGGAAGTGCTTCTCCACATAGAGCTTGCCCACGGCCATGCCCATGGCGGCGTTGGTGACGTCGATGCCGCGCTTCCAGCGGTCCCTCAGCTGCTTCGCGCCGGACAGCGTCTTGCCATTGAAGGCGAAGGTCTCGTCGACGAAGGCCTTGGACAGGAAGGGCGCGCCGCGAGCGATGGCGCGGAAGGAGAGGTAGTCCTTCCAGGCCTGGATGGGCTCGCTGCCCACCAGCTTGGAGATGCCCGTCAGCGCGCTCGGCTGCCAGACGATGACCTGCGGCTGCTGCGCGAGGCCCGCGGCGGTGAAGTACGCGTTCCAGTCGAGGCCGGGGGCCTTCTTCGCGAACTGCTCGCGCGGCCAGGGGTTGTTCGTCTTGAGGATGTTCCGCGACTCGACCTGGGCCCAGTGCGCCCGGGCAATCTTCGTCTCCAAATCCACCACGCGGGCGGCGCGGGCCTCGGGCTCGGACAGGCCCGCCAGCTTCAGCATGTTGGCGATGTGCTGCTGGTACGCCTGTCGCACCTCTTTGAAGCGCGGGTTGTCGACGAGGTAGTAGTCGCGGTCCGGCAGACCCAGTCCGCCCTGGAGCAGGTACGGGGCATACCGCGTCGGGTCGTTCAGGTCCTCGGCCACCCAGAGGCCGAAGATGCGGTCCGTGGAGATGTCGCCGGTATTGAGCGCATCCACATCCGCGCGCAGCCCCGAGCCCAGCTCGGTGGACAGCTGCTTCTTGTTGGAGATGGCGGCGATGCGATCCAACTCGGGCTTGAGCGGGGCCACGCCCTTCGCCTCGATGGCGGCCTCGTCGAGGAAGCTGGTGAAGAGGTCACCAATCTTGCGGGCCTCGCTGCCCTCGGGGGCCTGGGTCTGCGCCTCAATCAGCTCGCGGGTGCGCTGGTCGGCCTGCTCGGCCAGCCGGGTGAACATGCCGTAGCTGGAGCGGTCGGCCGGAATCTCCGTCTTGTCGGCCCACGTCCCGTTGGCGTGACGGTAGAAGTTGTCGCCCGGCTTGGTGGACTTGTCCATGCCGGCGAGGTCGAAGCCGAAGGTGCCGTAGGTGGGCTTCGGGGTGGGAGCGGCGGCCGCGGGTGCGGGGCTCTCCGCGGGAGGGGGTGTGGCGGGCTTCTCCGCCGGGGCGGAGGACGCGCACGAGGTCATCAGCGCGGAGGCACAGGCGACCAGCACTCCGCGCGTGGCACCCGGGATACGTCGACGTGGGAATTTCAAGGTGAAGCTCCTGAACGAGAAACCACAGCGCCGGCCCGGGGGCAGGGGCCCCCGGAGCCTTCGAGACCTGGGGATATAGACGGTCTGGCGCATGGTGGGGTGGCGCCAACAGCGGGACGGGCGATTTCATCCCGTCCCGCGTGGTGGGTGGCGAACGAATGGCGCCACGGTGCTCAGGGAGTGTGGCTACCGGGCCTGCCAGTTGAGGTGCCAGCCCAAGGCATTGGCCTGGGCGGGGGTGATGCCCGACTGGTTGACGTAGACGCGGAAGCCCGTGGCCGTCGGGGTGTAGATGGCCGTGGCGCCAAGGTTGGTCCAGTGACTGCTCGTTCCGCCAAGCGACGTGAAGTACAGCGGCGTCGAGGCGAAGCCACAGCCCGCCGTATTCACATCCAGGTAGATGCCATCGGGGCTGTACTGCTGCCAGTTCGTGCCCCCCTGGGCCGTCTGGCCCGTGCACAGTGACGGCTGACGCAGGTTGTTCGGCGTGGCCTGCCAGTTGAGGTGCCAGCCCCACTGATTGGCCAGGGCCGGGGTGATGCCTGGCGTGCGCACGTAGACGCGGAAGCCCGTGGCCGTCGGGCTGTAGATGGCCGTGGCGCCAGAGCTGGTCCAGTGACTGCTCGTTCCGCCAAGCGACGTGAAGTACAGCGGCGTGGACGTGAAGCCGCAGCCCGCCGTATTCACATCCAGGTAGATGCCCTCGGCGCTGTACTGCTGCCAGTTCGTCGTGCCCTGCGGCGTCTGGCCCTTGCACACGGTGGAGCCGCTGTTGATGACGCGGTTGATGGCCTGACGCAGGTCGGGCAGCGGCCCGATGTTCTGGGTGGACGCGGCCTGGGGCGTGCCCGTCTCGGCGAGAATCTGCCGCACCATGCGCGGGGCAAGCGGGCCCTGGCCGCGGGCAATCGCAACGCCCTGGAGGCTGGCAGCCGCGCCCGTCACGATGGGCGAGGCGCTCGACGTGCCGCTGAAGGTGCCGGTGTAGTACTGGTCCTCGCCGCTGTTGAACAGGTCGCCATAACCCAGGGTCGTCACCTGCTCGCCCCAGGCGTGGACGTCCACGCGGCTACCGAAGTTCGTCCAGCACATGGGGACGCGGGTGGTGGCCGTGCTGGCGCCCACGACGATGGCGCCCGAGTCACGCACGGCGCGGTTGAAGAGGTTGCCGTATGCGGGGGCATCCAGGTTGGCGCTGCCGTTGCCCGCCGCCTCCACCACGGTGACACCATTGGCCGTGGCCGTGGCGATGGCGTCGTAGTTGGCCTGCCAGTACTCCATCGCGATGTAGTTGCACTGGCCGGTGTTGCACGTGCAGGCCGTGCCGTCCGCGGGGCCCTGGGCATGCAGCTCGATGAGCACCACGCCCCCGGGGCCCACGGCGCCAGCGGCGGCGGAGATGGCACTCGCGGTGCCCACGGCGTAGCTCTGCACGCCGGCTTGCGCCTGGTGGACGATGCCCGTCACGCCATAGCCGTTGGCGACGCCCACCATCTCACCGAGCACGGCGGTGCCGTGGTTGCGCCAGCCGATGTCGTTGACCTGGCCGCCGCCCTGGAAGAAGAGCGCCGGCATGTCCTCGTGCGTGGTGCGCCAGCCACCCTCCACGTCGACGATGCGAACGCCCGCGCCCGCGCCTCCCGCCACCGTCCACGCATAGCGCGCGTCGATGCCGGAGGGGGCCGGGCTCAGGTAGCCCTGACGGCTCTCGTACAGCGGCGTGGTGGGCGGCAGGTCGGCCGCCGCCAGCAGCGTCCGCACCGCCGCGCTCATCCCGAAGTCCACCATGGCGGGCTCCGGG
Organism: Pyxidicoccus sp. 3LFB2; assembly: GCA_046520375.1. GTDB lineage: Bacteria > Myxococcota > Myxococcia > Myxococcales > Myxococcaceae > Myxococcus. The sequence continues at coordinate 2,457 of JBKGHK010000492.1, read as the reverse complement.
CGGGGCTCGGCGTAGGCGACCTCCACGCTGTCCAGCGCATTGAGGCGCTCCACCAGCGCGGCCACGTCCTCGGCACGCGTCCCCGGCAGCAGCGGCACCTCGAAGTACAGGTTCAGGTCCGCCAGCTGCCGGCCGCCGCGCTCCTCACCGGTGCGCTTGCGCTCGGACAACAGCGACTCGTCCTCCTTGAACAGCCGGTCCACGCCACCAATGCGAGGCGCCCGCTCCGTCAGCGCGAACACCGAGGCCACGTCCGACTCCAGCCGCGCGTCCGACAGGCCCCGCCGCGCCAGCAGCGCCCGCTCGTCCTGCCCGCGCTCCTTCGACAGGGCCACCATCCGGCCATCGCGCAGGCGCACGCGCGTGCCCTCGTGGAACTTCACCACCAGCCGCTCCAGCGGGGCGTCCTCCACCATCCGGGCCTGCGACTTGTCCGCGGGCAGCCGCTCCTGCAACGCCGGCGGCGCGGCCTCCACGAGCGGGGCCGCGAGCAGCCCCAGGCCTACGGCGAGCCCCCCGAGCTTCGAGGTCTTGAACACACTGCGTGACTTCATCGGCACTCCTCCTGTGAGAGAAGGCGCGCAGGGAAACACACGGGGCTGACACGGAATCCGCACTTTCCTTGAATACTGCACGCAGCCAGTAGCGCTGAACTTCATGCCCGGAACGTGCTGCCGAGAACTTCCGCCCCCCTGGTCCGTTGAGAGTCGCCATGACCTTTCACGTCCCACGGGCGCTCAGGGCGCTCTTCACCCTGGGGTTCATCCTCCTCCTCGTCCTCGTGTCACCCCGCGTCTTCGCGGCCCGGGCCACCACCCGCGCGCTGGGCGGGGCGGACCGGTACATGACCTTCGTCACCACCGACAAGCCGCTCTACCGTCCGGGAGAGCAGGTGCTGGCGCGCGGCCTGGTGCTGGAGGCCCTCACCCGCAAGCCCTACGCGGACCCGGTGGCGGCGCAGGTGGAGCTCCGGGGGCCGAAGGGGGACGTGGTCACCACCAGCCACGTGACGACGCAGGACGCGGTCTGGGGCTTCGCCTGGCCCATTCCCGCCGGCCAGCCCGGCGGTGAGTACACCCTGCGCATCACCTACCCGTGGACGGGCGCGGCGCCCGCGGAGCGGAAGTTCGACGTGCGCGCGTACCGGGCGCCCCGGCTCAAGTCGCAGATTGAGTTCCTCCGCGACGGCTACGGCCCCGGCGACACCGTCAGCGCCACGCTGGACGTGAAGCGCGCGGAGGGCGGCGTGCCGGAGGGCGCGAAGGTGACAGCCACCGCGCTCGTTGACGGCGCCACCGTGGCCACGGTGCCGTGCACGGTGGATGGCAAGGGCCGCTGCACGGTCCGCTTCCCGCTGCCTTCCGTGATTGAGCGCGGTGAGGGCACGCTGGCCTTCGCCATCCAGGACGGCGGCGTGGTGGAGACGGCGGCGAAGACCCTTCCCATCATCCTGCAGACCCTGGACCTGGCCATGTACCCGGAGGGTGGCGAGCTGGTGGCGGGGCTGGCCTCGCGCGTCTACTTCGAGGCGAAGACGCCCGCGCGCAAGCCGGCGGACCTGATGGGCGCGGTGGTGGACGTGGGCACCGGCCAGGTCGTGGCCCGGGTGCGCTCGGAGCACGAGGGGCGCGGCCGCTTCGAGCTCACGCCCCAGGCCGGCGTGAAGTACGCGCTGCGCATCGACGCGCCGTCGGGCATCCGGAAGACCTTCCCGCTGCCGGAGGTGAAGCCGAAGGGCGCCGTCCTCCGAGTCCGTGAGGACGTGGTCCCCGCGGGCAAGCTGGTGAAGCTGGACGTGGGGTTGCAGGGCGTGGGCCGGGCGATGGTGACGCTGAGCCAGCGCGAGGTGCGGGTGGCCTCGGCGGTGCTCGAGGACGGGCAGGGCGGGCCGGTGACGCTGGACCCGGGCAAGGCGGACGGCGTGCTGGTCGCCACGGTGTGGGACCATGACGGGCGCCCGCTCGCGGAGCGGCTGGTGTTCCGCCAGCCCTCGAAGGAGGTCACCGTCGAGCTGAAGGCGGACCGCAAGCGCTATGTCCCCGGCGGCCCCGTGGAGCTCACGGCCCGCACGACGCGCAACGGGGAGCCCGTCTCCGCGCTGGTGATGCTCACCGTCACCGACGATGCGGTGCTGGAGCTGCAGGAGAAGCGCGACCAGCTGCCCCAGCTCCCGGTGATGGTGCTGCTGGAGTCCGAGGTGAAGGAGCTGGCCGACGCGCAGCTCTACCTCGACCCGAAGCACCCGAAGTCCCGCCTGGCGGTGGACCTGCTGCTGGGGACGCAGGGCTGGCGGCGCTTCGCCCTGGCGGACACGAAGCGCTTCCTCGCCCGTCACGGCGACGCGGCCATGCGAGTGCTCGCGGTGCGCACGCCGCAGGAGCTCCCCCGTCGGCGCAACTTCTCGACCCGGGGTGGGGCCATGGACCGCGGGCCGAAGAGCGCCGCCCCCGCCGCGAA
>JBKGHK010000491.1:0-7647 GCA_046520375.1 Pyxidicoccus sp. 3LFB2 | reverse complement strand
CCCCGGCGCGCGCGCCGCTTCCTGGAGCAGTCGCTCACCATGCCGAGGCCCAGGAGATGCGCGAGGAGCGCGCGCTGACGCTGCGGGCGCGCGGCGAGCTGGGCCGGGCGCTGGACTGGCCCGGGGCCGCGGAGGACGTCTCGGAGGCCACCCGCGAGCTGGAGGCCCTGGAGGAGGGAGTCGCCCCCGAGCGCTCGGAGCGCGACAACAACGGCGTGGGCACGCTGTCCCTGGTGGACCGCTTCCCCCGCGTGCTGGAGGCGGGCCGGAGGCTGGCGTCCGCGCTGTCCCGCGAGGCCGTCTTCGAGGCCGTGCGCCAGTCCATGCTGGAGCTCCTGCGCGCCGAGCACTGCGCGGTGGTGGACCCGCGCGCCGTGCTGTCCGACGAGGAGGCCTCGGCCCAGGGCGTCAGCCGCACCGCCCTGGCCCGCGCCCTGGAGACGGGCCGCATCGCCATCATGGGCCAGGGGCTGCCGGGCGGCGTCAGCGAGAGCATGGAGCTGATTGGCGTGCGCTCGCTGTTGTGCGCCCCCATCCAGGTGCGGGGCAAGACGGTGGCGTGCGTGGTGGCCAGCCACCGGCAGGTGGGCGCGCTGTTCGCCGACGACGAGGAGCGGCTGGCCGAGTTCGTCACCGTGCTGGCCGGCGCCGCGCTGGAGAACGCGGAGAACTTCTCGCGCATCGCCGCCCTCTCCGAGGAGCAGGGCCGCCTGTACCGCGCCGAGCAGGAGGCGGTGCGCCGGCGCGACGACTTCCTCTCCATCGCCGCGCATGAATTGAAGACGCCGCTCACCTCGCTGCAGCTGCACATCCAGGGGCTCCAGTCCCAGGTGCGCGCCAGCACGCAGCGGCCCCTGGCCCCGGAGAAGCTCGGCTCCAAGCTGGAGTCGGCCTACTCCCAGACGCAGCGGCTGGGGCGGCTCGTCAATGACTTGCTGGACATCTCCCGCATCGCCCAGGGCCAGCTGCACATCAAGCTGGAGGACGTGGACCTGGTGGCGCTGGTGCGCGGCCAGCTGGAGCGCAGCCGCGAGGCGCTCACCCGCGCCGAGTGCCCCGCGCGGCTGAACACCTCGGCGCCCGTCATGGTGGGCCGCTGGGACGCCATGCGGCTGGAGCAGGTGGTGGGCAACCTGCTGGCCAACGCCATGAAGTACGGCGCCGGCAAGCCCATTGAGCTCGACATGGAGCAGGACGCCGAGGAGGTGCGGCTCAAGGTCCGCGACTTCGGCATCGGCATCGCCGAGGAGGACCGCGAGCGCATCTTCGAGCGCTTCGAGCGCGCCGTGTCCGTGCGCCACTACGGCGGCTTCGGCCTGGGCCTGTGGATTGTCCGCGAAATCGTGCAGGCGCTGGGCGGGGCCATTGAGGTGGAGAGCACCCCGGGCCAGGGCTCCACCTTCACCATCACCCTGCCCCGCTCCGGGCCGGTTCACTGACGGGGGCCGGGCTTCAGCGCCGCGTCAGCTCCAGGTAGATGACGTTGTCCTGGCTGTCGCGGAACAGGCGCACGGAGGCCAGCTGGTCCATGGGCACCTCGCCCAGCAGCGAGCGCATGCCGTCCTCGTCGCGGTAGATGAGCCACCAGTCCATGAAGGCCTCCATGTAGCCCGTCTCCGGCGGGTACATGGCGAAGTTGGCCACCAGCATCTTCCCCCCGGAGCGCAGCATGCCGAACAGCAGGCCGGTGAGCCGCGTGGCCACCGCGTCCGACAGGTAGTCGTACAGGCCCGCCGAGTAGACGAAGTCCATGTCCTGGAACGTCGCCTTGCCGGACAAGAGCGCCCGCACCGAGCCGCACACCGGCCTCACCACGCCATGCGGGTTGTGGTGGGAAATCTCCGCGAGGCTCAGCGGGTCCTGGTCGAAGGCGATGAGCTCGCCCACGCGCCGCTCCGCCACCGCCACCGAGGACTCCGCCTCGCGCAGGTGCCCGCATGCCACCGAGAGGATGCGCGAGCCCTGGGGGACGCGCTCGGCGGTGTCGTCGAGGGTGCGCGCCAGCAGCTCGCGCCGCTCCCGGACGCTGAGCGAGCTGGGTTGCTGGTGCATGTACCGGTAGATTTCACGCCCCGCGTGCAGCTCGTCCGACGCGTGGTCCATGTAGAGGTAGTCGATGAGGACCGCGTCGCCGGCATAGCCGCGCGGCCGCTCATACGCGCGGCGCGTGAAGGGACACTGGTGGAGGAAGGCCCGCAGCGGGTGCTTCTTCGCCGTGTCCTTGCAGAAGCGCCGCCACATCTCCGGCGCCCACCGCCGACGCAGGGTGAGCAGGCCCAGGTGCAGCGAGTGCATGTTCTGCCACAGCACCTCGTCGGGCCCCTCCAGCATCCGCTCGTGGACGGCGTCGAGCCAGTGTCTGGCCTCTTCGAGCACATCCTGGAAGGCGGGCTCGGAGGTGGAGACGACCAGCCGGTTGCGCTCGCCAGGAAGGACGGCCTTCGCGCCGCTGGAAGGACTGGGCTGGATATCGTGCATCGCGAACACAACGCGGAAGGGGATGGCTTTCACTTCCTTGTGGGACGTTCCCCATCCGCCCCGCATTTCAGCCGGCCAGTCGAGCGCGGCCCTGGCAGCTCACTCCGGGAAGGCAGGCGGAAGCGGCCTAGAGCTCACCTCCCCGGGTGATTTCCAGCCGGCAGCCATCGTCCGGCGGCAGCTCGATGGGGGCCACGTCCCGGCCCACGTCCCGGGCGCCGTACACCCCATGCAGGCGCAACGTCCGCTCGATGTCCTCCGGCAGCGCGAGAACCGGGCGCACGGTGAAGCTGGTGACGAACGCCAGGTCGTCCAGCCCCGGCAGGTTCTCTGGCTGGTGGGTGGCCACGTAGAGCGTCCCCCGGGTGCCGTGCCAGTCCACCCGCAGCGGGCACATTCCCAGGCGGGCAAGCACCGCGGGCGGCACGCTGCGCACCACCGCGGCCGGCACCTTCGCCATCTCCCCGCCCCGCACGAAGGGCACCTGGAGCTGGCTCGACAGGGCGCGCAGCACCTGCTCCGGCTGGAGCAGCCTCAGGTGCACCAGCGCCTCGCCCAGCCGGCACTGCCACCGGGCCTGCCACGCCAGCCCCATGTCCACCTGCGCCGGGGTCAGCAGCCCCCAGCGGACCAGCAGCTCCCCCAACCGCATGCGCTGCACGACCCACCCCCAGGCCCGTACCGGGCGTGAAGGGGGAATGCGTCGGGCGTGCCATGGCGGGGGCCCTGTGCTTCCGCGAGGTTGTGCCTGGCGTGCACAGCGCGGGTGAAACCTTTTCCGTGGGCGGCCTTTCGGAATGACAGCCCGGCCGGGCCAGCGTGACGGAGGGTGTCGAGAACCTCGCCTTGTGCCGGGGGTTGGGCCAGATTCGCCGCAAGTGGGCCCGGGGGGCCTGCCGGTGTTCTCCTCCTGATGCTGGAGTCCTGATGCCGTCCTGGCTCACCGTGTCCCGGGGGCTCACCGCCCTGGTGCTGGCACCCGCCCTGGCGCTGGCCGCCGCGCGCCCGTCGAAGCAGTACACCATCGACCAGTTCATGGAGACGACGGACGTGTTCGGCGCGTCCTTCTCCCACGACGAGAAGCGGGTGCTCTTCACGTCCAACCCGACGGGCGTCTTCAACGTCTTCTCCGTGCCGGTGACGGGCGGCAGGCCCACCCAGCTCACCCGCTCCACCACGGACGCCACCGTCGCCGTGGGTTACTTCCCCAGGGACGCGCGCTTCCTCTTCGCGAGGGACCAGGGCGGCAACGAGCTCATCCACCTCTACGTCCGCACGCCGGACGGCAAGGAGCAGGACCTCACGCCCGGCGACAAGCACCGCGCCCGCTTCCATGGCTGGAGCCATGACGGCGCCGCCTTCTACGTCACCACCACCGAGCGCGACCCGCGCTTCATGGACCTGTACCGCTACGACGCGCAGACGTACGCGCGCACCCTGCTCTTCCAGAACGACGGCGGCTACGCGGTGGGCAAGGTGTCCCCCGACGAGAAGTGGCTGTCGCTGGACAAGCTCAACACCCTGGCCGACAGCGACGTGCACCTCTACAACGTCGCCACGAAGGAACTGAAGCACCTCACGCCCCACCAGGGCACCGCCACCTGGAAGTCCGCCACCTTCGACCCGGCCTCGTCCGCGCTCTACCTGCTCACCAACGAGGGCTCCGAGTTCACCCGCGTGGTGCGCTACGTGCTGGCCACCGGGAAGCTGGAGGAGGTGGAGAAGGCCGACTGGGACGTGACGTACACGGCGTTCTCCAAGAGCGGCGCCTGGCGCGTCACCGGCCTCAACGAGCATGGCCGCACCGTCATCCGCGTCCATGACGTGAAGGCCGGCAAGCCGCTCGCCCTGCCCCGGCTCCCCGAGGGCGCCATCACCGACGTGGAGTTCGCCCGGAGCGAGAAGCGGATGAGCTTCTACCTCAATGGCGACCGCGCTCCGGCCAACCTCTACGTCTACGACTTCGCCACGAAGAAGGCGACGCGGCTGACGGACACGCTCAGCCCCAGCATCGACGCGAAGGACCTGGTGGACTCGCAGGTGGTGCGCTTCAAGTCCTTCGACGGGCTGGAGATTCACGGCGTCCTCTTCCGGCCACACCAGGCCACGCCGGACCACAAGCTGCCCGCGCTCGTCTGGGCCCCGGGTGGGCCCGGGGACGGGACGTACCGGGGCTACCTCGGGTTCATCCAGTACCTCGTCAACCACGGCTACGTGGTGCTCAGCGTCAACAACCGGGGCAGCGCCGGCTACGGCAAGACGTTCTTCACCGCGGACGACCAGAAGCACGGCCGGGAGCCCCTGCGCGACTGCGTGGAGGCGAGGAAGTACCTCGCCAGCCTGCCGTATGTGGACGGCTCACGCGTGGGCATCTTCGGCGCCAGCTACGGTGGCTACATGACGCTGGCGGCGCTGGCCTTCCACCCGGACGCCTTCGACGTGGGCGTGGACGTCTTCGGCATCTCCGACTGGGTGAGCGGCCTGAAGGAGCTGCCGCCCCACGCGCCCCGCGAGGCGCTGTACCAGGAGCTGGGCAACCCCGAGACGCAGGAGGAGATGCTGCGGTCCATCTCCCCGCTCTTCCACGCGAAGAAGATTCGCAAGCCGCTGCTCGTCATCCAGGGCGCCAACGACCCTCGGGTGAAGAAGTCGCAATCGGACGCAATCGTCGAGGCCGTGCGGAGTAACAAGGTACCAGTCGACTACCTGGTGCTTGCCGACGAGGGCCATGGCTTCAGCAGCAAGAAGAGCGAGGCCGAGTCCTCCGTCCGCATCCGCGCCTTCCTGGACCAGTACCTCAAGCAGGCGCCCGCGCCGGCCCCATCGAAGCAATGAGCCCACCGGCGGGCAGAGACGCCCGCCTTCCTCTTCCCCGCAGTCCTGGAGGTCCCATGCCATCCTGGCCCACCCTGTCCCGAGCGCTCGCCGCCCTGACGCTCCTTCCCTCCCTGGCGCTGGCCGCGCCGGCCCCGGAGGCCCCCGCGAAGCCCGCGAAGGCGACGTCCGCCCGGGCCCCGCAGCGCCCGTCGAAGCAGTACACCATCGACCAGTTCATGAAGACGACGTCCGTGTTCGGCGCGTCCTTCTCCCACGACGAGAAGCGGGTGCTCTACTCGTCCAACCAGACGGGCATCTTCAACGTCTTCTCCATGCCGGTGACGGGCGGCAAGCCCACCCAGCTCACCCGCTCCACCACGGACAGCACCTACGCGGTGGGCTACTTCCCCAAGGACTCCCGCTTCCTCTTCGAGAAGGACCAGGGCGGCAACGAGCTGAGCCACATCTACGTCCGCACGCCGGACGGCAAGGACAAGGACCTCACGCCCGGCGACAAGCACCGCGCCGACTTCTTCGGCTGGAGCCATGACGACTCCGCCTTCTACCTGCAGACCAACGAGCGCGATGAGCGCTTCATGGACCTGTACCGCTACGACGCGAAGACGTACGCGCGCACCCTGCTCTTCCAGAACGACGGCGGCTATGACCTGGGCGCCGTGTCTCCGGACGAGAAATGGGTGGCGCTGGGCAAGTCGCGGACGACGGCCGACAGCGACGTGCACCTCTACAACGTCGCCACGAAGGAGCTGAAGCACCTCACCCCCCACAAGGGCACCGCCACCTGGGGCGCGGCCACCTTCGACCCGGCCTCCTCCGCGCTGTACCTGCTCACCAACGAGGGCTCCGAGTTCACCCGCGTGGTGCGCTACGTGCTGGCCTCCGGGAAGATGGAGGAGGTGGAGAAGGCCGACTGGGACATCAACTACACGTACTTCTCCAAGAACGGCGCCTGGCGCGTCACCGGCATCAACGAGGACGCCCGCACCGTCATCCGCATCCATGACATGAAGGCCAACAAGGCCCTCGCCCTGCCCCAGGTCCCCGAGGGCGACATCAAGGGCGTGGAAATCTCAAGCAGCGAGAAGCGGATGGCCTTCTTCGTGGCGGGCGACCGCTCCCCGAGCAACCTCTACGTCTACGACTTCGCCACGAAGAAGGCGACGCGGCTGACGGACACGCTCAACCCCGAGGTGGACGCCAAGGACCTGGTGGACTCGCAGGTGGTGCGCTTCAAGTCCTTCGACGGGATGGAGATTCCGAACATCCTCTACAAGCCGCACCAGGCCACGGCGGACAACAAGCTGCCCGCGCTCGTCTGGGTCCACGGCGGTCCGGGCGGGCAGACGCGCAAGGGCTACTTCCCGTTCATGCAGTACCTGGCCAACCACGGCTACGTGGTGCTGGGCATCAACAACCGGGGCAGCTCCGGCTACGGCAAGACGTTCTTCACCGCGGATGACCAGAAGCACGGCAAGGAGCCGCTCCTGGACTGCCTGGAGGCGAAGAAGTACCTCGCCAGCCTGCCGTACGTGGACGGCTCGCGCATCGGCATCATCGGCGGCAGCTACGGCGGCTACATGACGCTGGCGGCCCTGGCCTTCCACCCGGACGCCTTCAACGTGGGCGTGGACATCTTCGGCGTGTCCAACTGGCTGCGCACGCTGAAGAACGTGCCGCCCTACTGGGAGTCGTTCCGCGAGGCGCTGTACCAGGAGATGGGCAACCCGGAGACGCAGGAGGAGATGCTGCGCGCCATCTCCCCGCTCTTCCACGCGGAGAAGATTCGCAAGCCGCTGCTCGTCATCCAGGGCGCCAATGACCCGCGCGTGGTGAAGGCGGAGTCGGACGAAATCGTCCAGGCCGTGAAGAAGAACAACGTGCCCGTCGAATACGTCGTCTTCCCCGACGAGGGCCACGGCTTCCGGAAGAAGAAGAACGAGGCCGAGGCCTACTCGCGCACGCGCGCCTTCCTGGACCAGCACCTCAAGCAGGCCAGCCCGACGAACTGAAGGCGCCGCGCCGTCCGCTGAAAACACCGGCGCGGTGGACCGGGCCCCACTTCCAGGGGCCCGGCCCACCGCGCCTTTCTTCACTTCAGCTGGCGCGGGCGGAACCGGCCGCCCGCGCGCTCATGGCTGACGCTCAGGAGCGGAGCGGGTTCTCCACCTCCGGGCACTTCCAGTACGTGTACTCGCAGGTGGCCTTCGACTCGTCGCAGGGCACCTGCATGAGGGTGATGAGCTCGCACGGGTGACGCGGCACCTCCGCCTCACCCGCGCTTCGCGTATGGCCGTCGACGCCCGCGTCGTGCGGCGCCCCCGGTCGCTCGCC
>JBKGHK010000490.1:0-7662 GCA_046520375.1 Pyxidicoccus sp. 3LFB2 | reverse complement strand
GCCCAGCGCACCTCCACCGTGCCCCCCGTGCCGTTGCGCGCGGCGACAGCGCCCGGGGGCCTCGGGCGGCAGGTGCACGGGCTGGCCGTCCCGCGCGGCGTAGTACTTGATGAGGCCCTGGAGGATGGCGCGCGCCGCCACCCGGCGGAAGGCCGGGTCCTTCAGCCGGTTCGAGTCGGTGATGTTGTCGTGGTAGGCCATCTCCAGCAGCACGGCGGGCATCTCCGGGTTGTGCGTGGGGTTGACCTCGCCCAGGTTGGCCGAGCGCAGGTTGCGCACCCGCCAGTTGGGGTCCACCTCGCGCCGGAAGTCCCTGCCGATTTCGTCCAGCAGCGCGCGGGCGATGACGTCACTGCCCGCCACGCCCTTGAAGTCGAGCGTGCCGTCCACCGGGTTGGGCCCATAGACGTAGGCCTCCGTGCCCTGCACCGTGCCGGTGGAGCCCGCGTTGGTGTGCCAGGCGAGGTACACCGCGTCCTCGCCCTCCTCGTGCAACCAGGCCGCGAAGCGCGGGCGCGCGGTGACGTCCGCGTTGCGCTCGTTGGACAGCGCGTTGGCCCCCGTGGGCGCGTACACCGTCGCGGGCGCGCCGCTGAACTGCACGTGGTAGCGCGCGGCCTCCTCGTAGCGGGGCCGCTCCAGCGCGGCCACGGTGGCGTCACCGATGACGCCCCGGCCGCCGCCGAAGCGCACCGCGTCCAGCGACACGGTGCCGCCCTCGGCGGTGTCGTTCATCGCCACCACCGAGGCCGTCTCCGGGTGCCGCCCGGCCTTGAAGTAGAAGCGGCCCAGCAGCACCCACGTGCCGCCATGGCGGCGCTGGTTGACGCGGAAGTGGCTCTCCCCGCCCGCGTGGCGCACCACGTAGTGCGCGTCCGGCGCCCGCGCCGGGTCCGCCGCGTACGCGACGTACACGTGGTAGTTGCCGTCCGCGGGCACCTCCGGCGCCCACGTCGCGCTGGCGGTGGCGGTGCGCGCGGTGCTCATGACGCGCGTGGTGCCCAGCGTGAAGGGCTCCACCGCGTTGCCCATGGGCAAGGTCGGCGTGCCCCACCCCCGCTGCGCGGAGTCCTGGAAGAGGGCCGCATCGCCCGTCTCCGTGTAGCCCTCCTGGCCCGCATCGAGCAGCGCCATGCGGGGATTGAGGTCCGGCTCGCGCACCGGCACCACCGTGGCCCCCGCCCCCATCAGCATGGGCAAGAGGTACTGGTTGAGCACCTCCGCGGAGACGAGGTCCTCCACCACCGCCCACGAGTTGGGGCGCTGCGTGGCCCAGCGGTCCAGCGGGGCGCTCCGGAAGAAGCCATGGCCGGGGCTCAGGTAGACCACCTTGCCGGACAGCGCCCCACCTCGCACCCGCGTCTGCGGGACACCGGCGAGCGCCTTGCGCACCGCACCGCCCCGCTCCTCGCGCTGGACTACCGGCGGCTCCGAGGCGGACCAGCGGCGCGTCTCATGCGCGCGCGGGCCGGGGGTGGGGACGTACCGCACACCGGGCGGCTCCAGGCCGCAGGCCCCTTCGTCCAGCGAGGCTTCGGAAGCGACGGGGGCGGCCGGGGCGTGCGCCCGGGCCAGGGTGGAAGTCAACAGGAGGGCCAGGGCCGCGCCTCCCAGGCGGGCCCGGTAACGATAGGAAGCGGAAATCACGGGGTCGGACCATACCCCTTCACGTCCGAGGGGCAACCGGCGCCATGGATGCTAGGGTGCCCGCCCTTCAATCACCGATGAACGTACCTGTCCGGCCACCCTCCGCCTTCCCTCCCCGTCGGGGCTCGGGGCTGTTCGCCTCGTTCGGCCACGCGTGGGCGGGGCTCATCCACACCGTCGTCCACCAGCGCAACATGCGCGTGCACCTCATCTCCGGCGTGCTGGTGGGCCTGGTGGGCAGCGGCATCCCCCTGGGGCTCGCGGAGAAGGTGACGCTCATCTTCTGCGTCCTGCTCATCTTCTTCGCGGAAATCCTCAACAGCGCGCTGGAGCACCTGGTCGACCTGGCCGTCCAGCAGTTCGACGAGAAGGCCCGCCTCACCAAGGACGCGGCCGCCGCGGGCGTACTGGTGCTGGCGCTGGGCACGGTGGTCATCTTCGCCGCCATCCTCGTGCACAACTGGGAGACGGTCCGCGCCAGCACGGAGGCCATCGTCCGGCAGGTGAAGCTGGGGCTGCCCCTCACCGCCTGTGTCATCGCCCTCGTCCTGCCGCAGCGCCGCCCCCTCGCGGTGGACGTGGCCGCCTTCGTGGGCGCGGGCGTGCTCCTGACGCTGCTGGCGCTGGAGACGGCCAGCATCGTCTTCACCGCGATGACGGGGGGCCTGCTCGTGGTCGCTGGCGCGGCCGCGTACGAGCGGCGGCGGGAGCAGCGCCACGGCCTGCCCGTGGCGGCGGACCCGGCGGTCGGCACCAATAAAAAAACCGGCTGAAGCCGGTCCGGGTGCTGCGTCCGCGCGGGCGGGAGCCCCGAAGCCAGTCCGGAGCCCGCGCGCCCGCGGGGTTGATGGTCCGAAGAGTAAAGACTCAGGCGCGCTGGCGCCACTCCGAGCCCTGCTCCTGTGTTGCCTGGACGGCAACGGTCTTGTCGCCTTCCTTGAGGTCCGTGGTCACCAGATCGAGCAGCTCCGTGGCGATACCGATGACCTGGTGCGGCGTGTAGCCGCTCGCGCGCAGCTGGTTGAAGAAGGTGCGCGCCAGGATTCGGGTGCCCTTTTGATCGGTGCTCACAGTGATTGCCTCCAGAAAGCGGCGTTGAGAGGGTAGCGCCGCATAAGCATGCGGCTTCAACACTTCAACCCCCGTGCCAGCCGTTCTCTTCCGAACGGATTCCCCAGCGTTTCCCAGGGGTTGAAGTACACCGGCGGCCGGCATGGCCCTTTTTCGGGTGCGAAGACTGTTACGCACCTGTCGTCGGCACGGGGGGATGGCGCAGGGGGGTGCATCGGCGGGTACGCACCCACGCAGTGCGTCGAGCCCCGAGTTGTTTCAAGTGCTTGCAATCTTTCACGGGGGCGGAGCAGATACGCGCCCCCACCAGGAGCGAATGGCAATGGCGTATCGGGTGAACAACATCGGGCTGTGGCTGGACGAGCCGGAGGAGCTGCTCGGTCAGCGCGCCGCGGAGAAGCTCGGAGTCACCCGCTCCGACCTCGCCTCCGTGCGGGTGGTGCGCTCGGTGCTGGATGCGCGCAAGAAGGGCAGTCCCCGCTACATCTACACCCTGGAGGTGGAGCTGGCCCCGGGCCGCAAGCCCGGCCGGCTGCCCCCGGATGTAGGTGAGGCACCTCCCGCCCCGGAAGTCCTGCCCCCGGTGAAGCCGCCGGAGCGCTGGCCCATCATCATCGGCACCGGCCCCGCGGGGCTGTTCGCTGCCCTGGGGCTGCTGGAGCGCGGGGTGCGCAGCATCCTGATTGAGCGGGGCCGCGAGGTGGTGCCGCGCCGCAAGGACGTGGCGAAGCTGATGCGCGACGGCTCGCTGGACCCCGAGAGCAACATGAACTTCGGGGAGGGCGGCGCCGGCGCCTACACCGACGGCAAGCTGTCCACGCGCATCAACCACCCCATGGTGCGCAAGGTCATCGAGGCCTTCGCGAAGTACGGCGCGCCGGACCACATCCTCATTGAGGGCAAGCCGCACATCGGCTCGGACCTGCTGCCGGGCGCGGTGGCGAAGCTGCGCGACGAGCTCATCGCCGGGGGCTGCCAGGTGCTCTTCGAGCACCGGGTGGACGACCTCTTGTACCAGGACGGGCGCGTGGCGGGCGTGAAGCTGTCCGACGGGCGCACCCTGGAGAGCGACCGCGTCATCCTCGCCCCCGGCAACTCCGCGCGGGAGCTGTACGAGCGCTTCGCCGCCGACGGCCGGGTGAGCGTGGAGGCCAAGCCCTTCGCGCTCGGCTTCCGCGCCGAGCACCCGCAGGCGCTCATCAACAGCATCCAGTACGGCAGCGCCGCGAAGAATCCCAAGCTGCCCCCGGCCGACTACAAGCTGGCGGAGAACCTGGACGTGGACGGCGAGGTGCGCGGCGTCTACTCGTTCTGCATGTGCCCCGGCGGAATCGTGGTGCCCACGCCCACCCAGGACGGGCTGCAGTGCACCAACGGCATGAGCAACTCGCGCCGCAACGCGAAGTACGCCAACGCCGGCATCGTCGTCTCCGTGTCGGTGGCGGACTTCGAGCGCGAGGGCTTCCGGGGGCCGCTGGCGGGCCTGGAGTTCCAGCGCCACTGGGAGTCCAAGGCGTATGAGCTGGGCGGAGGCCGCTTCTACGCCCCGGCCCAGACGATTCCGGACTACCTGGCCGGCCGCGTGAAGAAGGACCCGGGCGATACCAGCTACCGCCCCGGGCTGGCGCACACGGACTTGAACCGCCTGTTCCCGGAGCGGCTCACGGTGTCCCTGAAGCAGGCCCTGCGCACCTTCGAGCGGAAGATGCGGGGCTTCATCAGCGAGGAGGGCAAGCTCATCGGAATCGAGAGCCGCACCTCGTCTCCCGTGCGCATCACCCGGGGGGAGAACCTCCAGTCGGTGTCCCTCAAGGGGCTCTACCCGGCCGGCGAGGGCTGTGGCTACGCGGGCGGCATCGTGTCGTCCGCCATTGATGGGCTTCGCGTCGCTGAGCAGATTGCCATCGAGCTGTCCTAGCCCGAGGACGGCCCGGGAGGAGGGCCCCATGCGCTACGTGGTCCGCACGCAGGACGGTGAGCTGGTCTACCCCAGCCTGTTGGACGTGGAGCGCGCCTACGTCCAGGGGCTGGTGGACCCGGAGGACGAGGTCCGCGAGGAGACGGCCCAGACGTGGCGCAAGGCCGGCAGCCTCCCGACGCTGGCCCAGGCGCGGCGCACGTCCTCCGGGGCCGCGGCCCGGGGGCAGGCGCTGATGGTGATGGGGGTGGTGCTGCTGGGCGCGCTGGCCCTGGCGCTGCTGTTCCGCGACGACGGGAACCTGCGCCTCTTCGGCATCGTCCTCGCGCTGATGGCCAGCTTCATGCTGACCCGGGTGACCTTCAAGGCGTTCAAGCGGTCGCCTCCCGCGGGCTGAAGTCCGGGGCCCCGGGCCTGCTCGCTCCCCTGCCCTCCAGCGCGGCGTGCCGACGCCCGCCGCAAGCAACCGCCCGACGGCGCATGTTGTCCCCTGGGAGGACGCCCGTGGGCGCCGGTGCCCGCGGTGACTCGCGAGAGGGAGGACACACTTGCTCAGCACCTATCTGTCCCGGGACGCCGCACGCCGGCTGCGCCACGGTGCCCCCTGGCTCCGTCGGGAGGACATCGTCTCCATGGAGGGAACGCCGCAGCCCGGAGAGGCCGTGCAGCTCCGGGACGAGGATGGCTCGGTGCTGGGCCTGGGGGACGTGGACCTGGAGGCCTCGTACGCGGTGCGCCGGCTGGGCCAGCCGGACGAGGCCGTGGAGGGGCTCATCCCCCGCCACCTGCGCCACGCCTTCGAGCGGCGCGGCCGGCTGGTGGACGACCCGCGCTTCTGCCGTGTCGTCAACGATGACGGGGACGGCCTGCCCGGCCTCATCGTGGACCGGTACGACACCCACTTCGTGGTGCAGACGCTCACCCGCGCCATGGACGCGCGGCAGGCGGAAATCACCCGCGCGCTGGTGGAGGTGACGGGCGCCGGCTCGGTGCTGCTGCGCAACGACACCCCGCGGCGCAAGGCGCTGGGCCTGCCCTCGCAGCGGCCCCATGTCCTCTATGGAACGCCGCCCCGCTGGTGCCGGCTGCTCGAGCTGGGCGCGCGCTTCACCGTGGACCTCAACTACGGCGTGGGCACGGGCTACCACTATGACCAGCGCGAGCTGCGCCGCTTCGTGGCCCGCCTGGCCAATGGCGGCCGGGTGCTGGACGCGTGCTGCAACGTGGGTGGCCTCTTCGTCCACGCCGGGCTGCATGGGGCGCGGCAGATTCTCGCCTTCGACAAGAACGGGGACGCCGCGGACCTGGCCCGGGAGAACGCCGAGGCCAACGGGCTGTTGGGCCGGGCCACGGTGGAGACGGGCCAGCCGCTCCAGGTGCTGCGCGCCCTGAGGGACACCTTCGACCTGGTCCTCCTGGACACGCCCGGTGTGGGTTCGGAAGAGGACTTCGTGGAGCAGCTCCGGCACGCCCTGCGCCGCACCCGGCATGGGGGACGGCTGCTGGTGGCCGGCTACCACCCGCCCCTGCCCGTCGGGGGCTTCGACGAGCTGGTGGCCACCGCCTGCGAGGGCGAGGCCCGCATCGCCACCCGGGTGGCCCGCCTGGGCCTGCCCCCGGACCACCCCACCCTGGTGGGCTCGCCGGGGTCCGAGTACCTCGACGCGGTGGCGCTCGAAGTCAGCTGATGCAGTTCCCCTGAAGGCACCTTCCTGGTGCTAGTGTCCGCCGCCGAAATGACCAACGAAAACACGCCCGAGACCGCCACCCCCACCCCGGAGGGTTCCGTGGAGACCGTCCGCAAGGTGTACGCGGCGGACCTGCGCGAGAAGGACCGCGTCAACACCGTCTTCCGCGTCACGAAGAAGGAGAAGGTGACCGCGCGCAGTGGCAAGGTGTTCCTCGCCCTCTCCCTCGTCGACAAGAGCGGCGAGGTGGATGCCCGCATCTTCGACAAGGTCGACGAGTTGGAGCCCACGTTCCAGTCCGGCGACTTCGTGCTGGTGCAGGGCGGCGTCATCAGCTTCCACGGCCGCACCCAGGTCGTCGTGGAGGCCGTGGAGCGCCTGGACCCGGAGCCGCTGGACCCCAAGGAGTTCGAGCCGCCCCCGGCCCCGCCCCCCGAGGCGAAGCCCGCCGCGGAGGCGAAGGCCCCCGAGGCCCGCGAGCCCCGTGGCGACAAGGGTGAGAAGGCCGACAAGGGCGAGGCCCGCGCCAACGCCAACAATGACGGCAAGGATGGCCGCGAGCCCCGGGGCGGCGAAGGCGCCCGGGACGGCTCGGGTGGCGCGCGCGCCGCCGGCCTCATCCGGGAGATGGTCTCCGAGCGGGTGAATGACCCCCACGTGAAGCAGCTGCTGCTGGCCTTCCTGGACGACCCGCAGATTGCCGCGGGCCTGCCGATTGCGCCGGCCGGCAAGGCCATGCACCACGCGTGGCGTGGCGGGCTGGCCGAGCACCTGCTGTCGGTGATGCGGCTGACGCTGCGGGTGGCGGACCACTACCCCATGGCGGACCGGGACTTGCTGCTGGCCGGCGCGCTGCTGCACGACGTGATGAAGGTGGCGGAGATCTCCCCCGACAAGGGCTTCGACTACACCGACGAAGGCAAGCTCGTCGGCCACCTGGTGATGACGGCGCAGAAGATTCGCGAGAAGACGCTGGCCATTCCGGGCTTCCCGCCGCTGCTGGAGCAGCACCTCACGCACCTCGTCCTCGCCCACCACGGCCAGCTGGAGTACGGCAGCCCCAAGCTGCCGATGACGCTGGAGGCGCACATCGTCCACGCGCTGGACTCGCTGGACTCGCGCATCTCCTCGTGGCTGGAGGCCATGCAGCGGGACTCCAACGACAAGTGGACGGACGTGCTGCGCCACTACGACCGGCAGCTGTGGAAGGGCCCGTCGCCCACCGCGCGGGGCCGCGCCCCGGTGGAGGGCGGAGGCCGCCGCAAGTCGCGCGACGAGAAGCGCAAGGCCCGGGGTGACAAGCCTCGTGAGCAGGGCGGCGACAGGCCCCAGGGCGGC
>JBKGHK010000048.1:0-27173 GCA_046520375.1 Pyxidicoccus sp. 3LFB2 | reverse complement strand
CGGTCCTCGCCGCTGCCCGAGCTGCCCGTGCAGTACGCGGACTACGCGGTCTGGCCGCCCGCGCGTGCGGCTGGCGCAGGCGCTGGCCCAGCCGGGCATTGCCCCGGTGCTCGTGCTCTTCTTCCTCACCTTCCTCGGGATGACGAACCTGCAGGTGTCGCTGGGGCTGCTGGCCCAGGAGCGGTTTGCCTGGGGGGAGCGCGAGGTGGGGCGCCTCTTCGCGTTGATGGGGCTGATGACCTTCTTCTTGCAGGGCTTCGCCATCGGCTGGCTGACGCGGGTGGCGAAGGGGCTCACGCTGGTGCTGCTGGGCGCCACGCTCATGGGCGCGGGGCTGGCGTGCATCGCCCTGGCGTCCCACCCCGCCATGCTGGTCGCCGCCATGCTGCTGGTGGGCACCGGAATGGGCATGCTCCAGCCGGTGCTGGCCGGGCTCGCCTCCGCGCTTGCCGGGCCGGACATGCAGGGCGGCGTGCTCGGCATCGCCCAGGCCTCGGGAGGGCTGGCGCGCGTGGTGGGGCCGGTGTGGAGCGGCTTCCTCTATACGTCCGTCGCCCCGGGTGCGCCCTTTGTCAGCGGAGCGGTCGCCGCCGCGCTGTCCCTGCTGGTGGCGGTGTCGCTGCGCGGGCGCCAGCCCGAGCGTGCTCCGCCTCCGTCCACGGCGAAGTCCTGACACACCGCCGTCACGCCGGACCCCATGCGACGCATTGCGCTGTGATTTGCGCGCATGCGCAATCGTTCACACTCACCCGGCTGGACAGCCCGGGCGCTGACACTGAAGACTGCCAGCGGCTGCTTTTCTTCCGGGAAGTGTCCAGGCATCCGGGGCCCGGGCGTCCCTGAAGCCATACCCCTGAGCAGGAGCATGCTTGAGCAACTCACGAAGCAGGGTGGTTCTCATCACCGGCGCGTCCTCTGGCATCGGTCAGGCCTGCGCGGAGCTGCTGGGCGCGACGGGCCACAAGGTCTACGGCACCAGCCGCCGGCCCCTGCCCGACGGCGAGCACCACAAGATGCTGGAGCTGGACGTCACGCGTGACGACTCCGTGCGGCGCGCGGTGGAGGCGGTGCTGGCGGCGGAGGGGCGCATCGACGTGGTGGTGAACAACGCCGGGTTCGTCATGGCGGGCGCGGTGGAGGACGTCTCCGTGGAGGAGGCGAAGCAGCAGCTGGACACGAACTTCTTCGGCGTGCTGCGCATGTGTCAGGCGGTGCTGCCGTCCATGCGGGCGCAGCAGTCGGGGCTCATCGTCAACATCAGCTCGCTGGGCGGCGCGGCGGGGCTGCCCTTCCAGGGGCTCTACAGCGCCAGCAAGTTCGCGCTGGAGGGGCTGACGGAGAGCCTGCGCCAGGAGGTGGCGCCCTTCGGCATCGAGGCGACGCTGGTGCAGCCCGGTGACGTGAAGACGCGCGTCCGGGAGAACCGCGTGAAGGCCCGCGGGTCCGGCCCCGACTCCGCGTACCACGAGGCCTTCACGAAGGTGCTCCAGGCGGTGGAGGTGGAGGAGGGTGAGGGCATTGCGCCCCGCGAGGTGGCGGAGATGGTCCTCGCGCTGACGGAGAAGCGCGGTGTGCGGGTGCGCTACACCGTGGGCCACCTGTCCCAGCGCGCCGCGCTGATGGCCAAGACGCTGCTGCCCTCGCGCACCTTCGAGCAGATGGTCATGTCCATCTACGGGCTGTCCCGGCGGTGACTTCCGGGCGCTGACCCAGCCCGTGCGCCGCAGGAGCGCAGGGGCCTGTGCTCGGCAGCACAGGCCCGACACGCCTGGGGGCAATGGCTGGTGCCTCCGCCTGCTACCACCCTCCGTGCCCTGTGGAGGAAGTCATGGCGCGAGCGAGTGGAGTACGCGGGATGGTGGCCATCCTGCTGCTGGGGATGTCCGGCTGCGGTGAGCAGGAAGGCGGTGTCCCGGCGTCGCCCGGAGCTTCACTGTCGGAGGCGACAGCCGCTCCGCATGGCTCCGAGAAGCAGCGCGACGAGCCTCGCTGTGCTCCCACGGCGGGCGGGCCGCACTGGCTGAAGGAGGGGGAGGCCCTCACGCTGACGGTCTCCTGCGCGTCCGGCCGGAGCTTCCCGGGCGCCGTCTTCCGCGTCGAGCCGCTGCCCCCCGGCGCCGACTACGACAAGCACACGGCGACGCTGCGCTGGACGCCCGCGCTGGACCAGGCGGCCGTGTACACGCTCTCGCTCCGCGCCCCCGGCGGAGAGGAGGGCACGGTGAAGATTGGCGTGGCGGACCACTGGGAGCACCCCGGCAACGTCCCGGTGGTGGACCTGGCCCGCTACACCGAGGAGTACGGGCTGCCGGTGTTCCACATCCAGGGCGCGTCCCGGCTCAACCCCGATGCGCATGTCCCCATCACCGTCACGTACCGAGGCCACACCCAGGCCGCGGAGGGCAAGCTGCGCGGGAGCAGCTCGCTGGCCTTCCCCAAGAACAGCTACACCGTGAAGTTCACCGAGGAGGACCCGTTCAACGAGCCGGAGCTGGGGGACGGCTTCACGCAGCGGCGCTCGCTGGTGCTCATCAACACCTTCAATGACAACTCCTACCTGCGCGCGAGGCTGGGCTTCGAGCTGTGGGGCCGGCTGTCGCCCGAGGCCCTCCAGGTGAAGACCTTCAGCGCGGTGGTGTTCCTCGACGGCGCCTACCACGGGCTCTACACGGTGGCGGACCATGTGAACAAACACCTGATGGCCGCGCAGGGGCTGAGCCGCAATGGCAACCTCTACAAGGCGGACACCGGGGCCGCGAACTTCAAGCTGGTGGATGCCAACGGGCTGCCCAAGCGCAACCCGCACCTGGGCTTCGAGAAGCAGGACGGCAAGCCCGAGGCGGGGGAGCCGGGCGCGTTCGATGACCTGGACGCGCTGGTCACCTTCGTGGCCACCGCCAGCGACGAGGAGTTCCGCACCCAGGGGCCGCAGCGCCTGCGCCTGCGGGACTACGAGGACTGGTGGGCCTTCGTCACGCTGCTGGTGGCCATCGACTCGGATATCAAGAACGCCTACCACTACCATGACCCCCAGGGCGGGCCCTGGCGCTACATCCCCTGGGATTTGGACGGCACCTTCGGCCAGTCGTGGAAGACGCAGCGGCTGCGGCCCACCGCGCCGCTCGACACCGGCGCGGAGAATGGCGTGTTCGGACGCATCCTCGCCGAGCCCACCTTCTCCGCGCCGCTCCGTGCCCGGCTCCAGGCCGCCCTCTACACGGACCTGGCTCCGGCGCTCCTCCATGCGCGGCTTGATGCGCTGGCCCGGGAGGTCGGCCCCAGCGCTCGCAGGGATGAACGCCGGTGGGGAGCGCAGTACCGGAACTTTCCGCTCTGGTCCTTCCGGAATGACTACACCACCTTCGATGAGGAGGTGGAGTACGTGCGCCAATGGCTGACGCTGCGCTGGGCCTTCCTCGACGCGCGTCTGTCCACTGCGCCCTGACTTTCTCCAGAAGAGAAACGAAGTCTACCAATTCATGCTTTCCCCGTGGTAACGGAGTTTCCAGTCCGCGCGCCGAGCCAACCCCCTGGCCGGCGGCGTGGGCCACGGGGAGGACTGAATGGCCTCGAAATCGAGGAGTGCGGCGGCGAGCCACGGGATGCTGGCGTTCGCCGCCGGGTGCTTTCTGCTGAGTCTGGAGGCAGCAGCGGCGGCGCCTGTCGGGCAGACCATCTGGCTGAGGGCGTGCGCCACGCAGCAGTACGTGTCGGCGGACCAGAACCTGGGTGCCAATGCGCCCCTGGTGGCCAACCGCCCGACGGTGCAGGGCTGGGAGCAGTTCCAGGTGGTGGATGCCGGCGGCGGCACCATCGCGCTGCGCGCCACCGGCTCGGGCCAGTTCGTGTCGGCCGATACGAACCTGGGCGGACAGCTCGTCGCCAACCGGCCGTCCATCCAGGGCTGGGAGCAGTTCGACTGGGTGGAGCTGGGCAATGGCTCCATCGCCCTGAAGGCCCGCAGCAACGGGCTGTTCGTGTCCGCGGACCTGGACCGGGGCGCCTCCGCGCCGCTGTATGCCAGCCGCGCGTCCGTCGGCGGGTGCTGGGAGTCGTTCACCTGGGCCGCGGTGGGTGGCGGTGGCGGCGGCTGGGTGCAGGTCTGGAGTGACGAGTTCGACGGCAACGCCATCAATGCGTCCAACTGGTTCCACAACACCGGCGTCCACGTGAATAGCGAGCAGCAGCAGTACACCAGCTCGCCCAACAACGTGCAGGTGAGCAACGGCACGCTGAAGCTCATCGCGCGGCACGAGTGGAACAACGGCTACCCGTTCACCTCGGGCCGCCTGGAGAGCGCTGGCAAGCGGGAGTTCGGCCATGGCCGCGTCGAGGCGCGCATCAAGCTGCCGGTGGGCCCGGGCCTGTGGCCGGCGTTCTGGATGCTCGGGAACAACATCGGCCAGGTGAACTGGCCCGCCTGCGGTGAGCTCGACATCATGGAGAACATCGGCTACGCGAACTGGACCTCCGGTGCGCTGCATGGCCCTGGCTACTCGGGCAACACGCCCATCAACGGCCAGTTCTTCCCGAGCAGCCCCGTCAGCGACTGGCACGTGTACCGCACGGAGTTCTCCAGCGCGGACATCAAGTGGTTCGTCGACGGCGCGCTGGTGAAGACGGTGACGCGCGCCGAGGTCGAGCGCTACGGCGCCTGGGTCTACGACCGGCCCTTCTACATCATCCTGAACCTGGCGGTCGGCGGCACCTATCCGTTCGGCGCGAATGGCGCGACGTCGCCCTACTACGGCGTGCCGCAGTCCACGCTGGACCTCATCCGCCAGACGCCCCAGCAGATGGAAGTCGACTGGGTCCGTGTCTACCAGTGGCGCTGATTCCCCCCTCCTGTCTCCGGAAGGAACTCACCATGTCTCTCAATGCCTCTCATTGGAAGCCGCTGTCGCTCGGGGCCGCGTGCCTCGCCACCCTGCTGGCCTGCTCGGGGCCGCCCGACGCCGCTGAAGAGTCCCTGGGCACGGCGGAAGGCGCCGCGCTGGCGACGCGCGTGGTTGGCTACTTCCCCACCTGGGCCGGCGACGTCAATGCCATCCAGTACGACAAGCTGACGCACATCAACTACGCCTTCGCGCTGCCCACCGCGCAGGGCGGGCTCACCGGGGTGAGCAGCACAGACGCCCGGCTGCGCTCGCTGGTGCAGGCCGCGCATGCCCGGGGCGTGAAGGTGCTCCTCGCGGTGGGCGGTTGGAATGACGGCAATGACAGCGCCTTCGAGCAGATGGCCGCCAACCCCGGCGCGCGCACCAACTTCGTCAACACGCTGGTGGCCTTCGTCAACGCGTCGGGGATTGATGGCGTGGACCTGGACTGGGAGTACCCGGAGCCCGGCGCCTCCGCGCAGAACTTCGGCGCGCTGGCGCGCGAGCTGGGCGCCGCGATGCGCAGCCGGGGCAAGCTGCTCACCGCGGCCGTCGTCGCCAACGGCTACTACGGCGAGGGCATCCCCGCGTCGGCGTTCGCTGACTTGGATTTCCTCAACATCATGGCCTACGACGGTGGCCAGCCCCACTCGACGTATGACTTCGCCGTCCAGGCGCTGAACTACTGGGTGGGCCGCGGCCTGCCCCGCTCGAAGGCGGTGCTGGGCGTGCCGTTCTACGGCCGCTCGCCGTCGTCGTACGTGGCCTACTCGCAGCTCGTCGCGTGGGACTCGCAGGCGCCGTGGAAGGACAACGTCGGCGACGTCTATTACAACGGCATCCCCACCATCCAGGCGAAGGCGCGGCTGGGCCTGCAGCAGGGCGGTGGCGTGATGATCTGGGAGCTCACCCAGGACACCACCGGGGCCACGTCCCTGCTGAGCGCCATGGCCCAGGTGCTGCAGACCTCGGGGGGCAGCGCGTACCGGCTGGTGAACAAGCTGACCGGCCGGTGCGTGGACATCGCCGGCCCGAGCAACGTGGACGGCGCCACCATCCACCAGTGGGACTGCCACGCCGGCACCAGCCAGCAGTGGGTGATGGAGCCGACGGACAACGGCTACGTGCGCTTCATCTCCCGCTACAGCGGCAAGGCGCTGGACATCGCCGAGGTGAGCACCGCCGACGGCGCCCGGCTGCACCAGTGGGGCTATGTCGGCGGCGCCAACCAGCAGTTCCGGGCGGTGTCGCTGGGCAACGGCTTCCACCGGCTGGAGGCGCGGCACAGCGGCAAGGTGCTGGACGTGTCCAACTGCTGGGGCAGCGGCAACGGCACCATCCTCCAGCAGTGGGCCTGGTCCAACAACGACTGCCAGCAGTTCCGGCTGGAGCCGCTGTAGTCCCGCGCTGACTCAGGGACTCCTGAAACACCCCGAGCCAGGCGCCCACTTCAAGAAGGGGCACGCTGGCTCGGGTGACTTCAGGCACGGGAGCGGGTGCTCCCGTGCGGAGTGTTGAAGCGAATCAGGCGGCCAGGGTCGCCTCGTCCACGCCGGCCTCGGCCATCAGCGTGGCGAGCGCGGCCTTGAGCTTGTCCTTGGCGCGGATCTCCAGCTGGCGGGCGCGCTCGCGGGAGAAGCCGAAGTGCTCGCCCAGCTCGCTGAGGGTCATCTCCGCGTCGCCCATGACGCGCTGCTCGATGATGAAGCGCTCGCGCGGGTCCAGGCGGCGCAGCGCGCGCTGCACCAGCTCGCGGGTGAGGTCCGCCTGCTGACGGTCGGCGACCTCGTCCACCGCGGAGGCGGACTCGGACTCGACAAAGTCCAGGTGCGTGGCGTCGCCGTCCTCGCCCATGGGGGCGTCGAGGGACAAATCACGGCCGCCCATGCGCTGCTCCATCTCGCGCACCTCGGAGGCCTTCACGTTCAGCTTCCGGGCAATCTCCTCGGCGTTGACGATGTGGCCACCCTCGCCGGCGCCCAGCTTCTCCAGCTCGCGGCGGGTGCGGGCCAGGCTGAAGAACAGCCGGCGCTGCGCCTGCGTGGTGCCGAGCTTCACCAGGCTCCAGTTCTTGAGGATGCAGTTCTGGATGTAGGCGCGAATCCACCACACCGCGTAGGAGATGAGGCGGATGCCCTTGTCCGGATCGAACTTCTGCACGGCCTTCATCAGGCCGATGTTCGCCTCCTGGATGAGGTCGGACATCTTCAGGCCGTAGGAGCGGTACTCGTACGCCACCTTCACCACGAAGCGCAGGTTGGCCGTCACCAGCTGGTGACCCGCGGCCAGGTCACCGGCGCGGAAGCGGCGGGACAGGTCCTGCTCCTGGGGCTGCGTGAGCAGCGGGTAGCGGTTGATCTCCGAGAGGTACGTGGAGAGAGAGTCGGGGGAGGAAGAGAAGGAGTTGGAAGCCTGCATGGTGGTCTCTCGGGGAAAAGAGGTCGAAACGATTGGGGGACCGCTCGACTGCGACTGCGGACGGGAGGGGCCTATCGCAATGCGTGTGCCACGGCCGATCAGCGGCGTTTCCAAGTGGATACGGGGGTTTGCACAAATGCCCCGGGGTGCTTAGGGCCGGTAGTCGGTACGTTTTACAGGGGGCCTTTCCGAACCTCTTTCCGACCGTTCACCGGCCAACGCCCTGGGGGCCCCGACAGCCCCGTGGAGGGCAGGCCGGCGGACAAGCCCTCGGAGGAGGGGTGTGCTCCTTCTTACCCGTGGCGTCATCTCCACCTTGGGAGCATGGGCGACGTCTTCCAGCTCTTCGCTGTCTCCGCCGTGGTGATGGGGGTGTCGCAGACTGTCGCCAGGGAGCGCATCTTCGCCCCGCTGCGGGAGCGGCTGGGGGGGAAGGACACCTGGTTCGGCTACCTCGTGTCGTGCCCGTATTGCGTGTCGCACTACGCCGCGTTCGCCCTGGTGCCCCTGACGGGGACGTACGCCATCGACGTGGCGGTGGGAGGCTGGCCGGGCATGGTGCTGCGCTGGTTCCTCTCCTCCCTGCTCGTCACCGTCATCGCCGCCTTCTTCCGGGTGATGTTCTGGTTCGTGGACGAGACGCAGGGGCTGGTGCGCCGACGCCAGCGGACGGAGGAGGAGGAGACGGCCACCAAGCGGCTGATGCGCAAGCGGGTGGAGAAGAAGGTCTCAACGGCGGAGCGGAGCACGCCTCCGGCTCCGGACTCACACTGACTTAAGCGGCCCCGATGGGGCGGGAGGCCGGCATGGCTTCGGAATGGGCGGAGGAAGCGGAGCGGCAGGCGAAGGCGATGACGCGGGACCTCATCGAGGTGGGCCGGGAGAAGGGCTTCCGGGTGACGTACCAGAAGCAGGAGGCGCGCTTCTGCCTGCGGGGCGGAACGGCCACGGCCTACTTCTCCGCCCACGACTATGAGCGGGGCCCGGAGCGGCGCATGGACTGGCTCCAGCTGCGCATCGACATCCTCTCCATGGTGCGCAGGGGCATGCAGCAGGAGGAGGCCGGGGACGCCGGCGCACCCGCGTAGGCGTGCGCCGTGCCCCGGAACGACACATCGGAGGAAAGCGGCATGGCGTCACGCGTGGCAATCGTCACGGGGGCTGATTCGGGGATTGGAAAGGCGTCCGCGGTCGCGCTCGCGGAAGCGGGCTTCGACGTGGGGCTGACGTGGCACGAGGACCAGAAGGGCGCCGAGGACACGGCCGCCCAGGTCCGGGCGAAGGGCCGCAGGGTGGAGGTTCGCCGGCTGGACCTGGACGCGCTGCCCCAGGCAGGGGACGTCATCGACGCGCTGGCGGACGCGCTCGGCGGGGTGGACGTGTTCGTCAACAACGCGGGCGTCGGGGACAACACCGGCTTCCTCGAGCTGGACTGGGAGAAGTGGCGTCACACGCTCGGCGTCGACCTGGATGGCGCCTTCGTGTGCTGCCAGCGCGCCGCGCGGCGGATGGTGAAGCAGGGCCGGGGTGGGCGCATCATCACCATCACCTCCGTGCATGAGCACGTGCCGCTCATCGGCTCGTCCGCGTACTGCGCCGCCAAGGGCGGATTGGGGCTGCTCACCAAGGTCATGGCCGCCGAGCTGGGGCAGCACCGCATCACCGTCAACGCGGTGGCGCCGGGGGAAATCACCACACCCATGACGGACCAGGAGGACGTGGACCCGCACACCGTCAAGCGCCCGGGCTATCCGCTGGGCCGGCCCGGCGATGCGCGCGAGGTGGCGGGCCTCGTCGTATTCCTCACCACCCCGGCGGCGGCCTTCATCACCGGGGCGTCCCTCGTCATCGACGGGGGCCTGGAGCTGATGGCTGCCATTGGCGCACATGGCCTGAAGAATGACGAGTGGCGAAAGCCCTAGCGGGCGGGGACGGGGCTGCTTTGGCTCGCATGCCTGGATGTCTGAACAGCCGCGCCCTTCACTTTTAAGACAGACCTGTAAACTTTGACTTCCTGGACGCGTGCGGGGCTACTTCGCATGCGGGCCGGGACGCCCCTTCACGTGCGTCCGCTCGCGGAGAGCACTCACATGAAGGCGAGTTCATTCCTCAAGCAGGCGCTTGCGGGCGCGGCGCTGGTGACGACGAGCGCTTGTGGTTCCGTGGCTCCGGACGACAACACCGCAGCGGTGGTGGAGCCGGCGGACGTGGCCGTTTCCTCCGCGGCCATTGGAGCGACGCGTGGCAGCTACGCGGCGCCGCGCTCGCCGGTCATGCTGGGGGTCCACTCCCCCAACATCTCCGGCCAGCTGGGCGCCCTGACGGCGATGTTCCCCGGGCGCAAGGGGTGGATTGTCAAAGAGGCCTACAGCACCGACGTGAATTGGATTGGGGGCCTGCTGAGCGACATGGCCATCGCCGCGGGACAGGGGTTCGTCCCCGTGCTGCGCGTGGACTACGCGCGGGGCACCGGGAACATCCACCCGCAGGGCGGCGTGACGAATGGCGCCACCATTCCCTGGGGGGGCGGGACGAACAACGGCTCCTGGGGGCGCTGCTACCTCTCGCCGGACCCCAGCGCTCGCGCGGGTGACATCACCACGCCCGGGGGGACCCACAAGGAGTGCTACCTCGATTACCTGCGCCGCGTCCTCACCGCGCCGAACAACCATGCGGTGCACACGTGGATCATCGGCAACGAGATGAACATGAAGGGCGAGGCGCTGGGCTTCCCCAACGGCAGGATTCCGTACGAGGTCTACGGCGATGTCTACCGGGCCGCGCGCGCCCTCATCCGGGGCACCGCGGGGCATGCGAACGATGCCGTCTACGTGGGGGGTGTGTCGCCCAACGCGACGGACTTCACGACGGAGGTCTACACCTCCGGCAAGGACTACCTCACGGGGCTGCTCTACAACCTGCACCCGGTGGAGGTGGACGGCATCTCCATCCACGCCTACGCGGGTGGGGTGAATGACGTGACTGCGGGCCTGCGCACGTTCCGCACGGGCGCCACGGGCGCGGGGCTGGGCTACCAGAACACGCTGCAGTGGATTGACGCGCTGGGCTTCTCGCAGGTGCCCGTGCTGCTGTCCGAGTGGGCGGCGAATGTCGAGGGCGCCTCCACCGAGGCCCACGTGGCGAGCTTCATCACCACGGCGCTCAACGACATGAATTCGTGGAACGGGGGCCCGGTGAATCACGACCTCATTGGCGCCGTCTGGTACACGTGGGACGACGGCGCGTGGCCGCAGCAGTCCCTGTCGCGCTACCCCGCCATCCGTCAGGCGTTCGCGAACACGTCCAACACGTACAACGCGGGGGACCCGAACACGGGCTGGGGCGCGTGCTGGCGGCAGCCCATGAGCCCCTCGCGCGCATTCCCCGAGACGGGGAAGACGGTGCGGGGGCTGTTCCTGAGCACCTATGACTCGCAGGGAGGGCTGGGGGTGTTCGGCTTCCCCATCGCGGAGGAGGACTGCGGCGTGGACACTCGTACCGGCCGCATCCTCTGGCAGCAGTGGTTCCAGCGGCACCGGCTGGAGTACCACCCCGAGTTCCCCTCGGGCTCGCAGGTGGCGCTGGGGGCCATTGGCAGCCAGCTGGCGCGTGAGCGAGGCATCAACCCGGATGACTGGAGCCCGGGGCAGACGCAGCCCGCGACGAACTGCTCGCTCATCGGGCCCTTTGCCAATGGGGGCAAGTACGTGTGCGGCGCGTTCCGGGACTACTTCAACGCGCACGGGCTGGGGCGGCTCGGGTACCCGATTTCGAAGGAGCTGGACTTCCAGACGAAGGACGGCCGGTGGATTCGCGCGCAGTGGTTCGAGCGCGCACGGCTCGAGTTCAACTCCGCCGTGACGCCCATTCCCATCCAGGGAGGGCTGCTCGGGTGCGAGGCGTCCAAGATTGCGGGCCCGGGGTGCTGAGGCGCTGAGGCTGGAGCGGGCGGGAGGGTTTGGGTCTCCCGCCTGCTACCGGGCCACGGGTTGATTCATGGGGCGCAGGAGGCCGGCCCGGTCCAGGAGTTCCTGGACGCGCGCGGCGAGGGCGACGTGCTCCGGGTTGGAGGCGGTGAAGCGCTCGGGGGTGAGGATGATGAGAGTGCCCTTGTCCTCCACGGGCTCGATGCGCACGGGGGCGGGGAGGGGCGGCACCGTGCCGCGCTGGCGTGAGAAGTACATCACCCAGCCGGTGAAGGTGCCGGTCTCATGGTTCTCCCAGGCGGTGTCCCGGTGGAGATCGG
Source organism: Pyxidicoccus sp. 3LFB2 (assembly GCA_046520375.1). Lineage (GTDB taxonomy): Bacteria > Myxococcota > Myxococcia > Myxococcales > Myxococcaceae > Myxococcus. Next base: position 15,632 of record JBKGHK010000048.1, on the reverse strand, counting down.
ATGTGGCCACGCCACATTCCGGGTCCCAGGCGAGGGCCATGGCCCGCAGCACCTCGGTCAGTACGGGAGCGGTGAGGACACGTTCCGCGACAGCTCCCTTGCTGGGGGACTTGAGCACGCAGGCCGGCCTCGACCAGGGATCTCCGGAGCCGCAAGCGCCATTGACGCCTGACGTTTCCTTCGGGTTGTCACCCGCCCATAGCCAATAGTGAAACCCATCATGACCGATTCGGTTCGCCTTCTTCTGGAATCGCTTCACGAAGCCTGCGGCATCTACCTCGACCTGACGCTTACGGGCATTCTCGAAGGAGCTACCTGGCTCGTGCCACTTGGTCCAGGTCGGCTCCAACAGTCCGATTCGCTGAAAGAAGGCCTCTGCCCGTTGGGCGCATGATTCAACGGGTTCGTAGCGGGCTGGCCAGTAACAGCCTGAGTAGTAGGTCTCGGTCATTCTTCGTGGGGCTCTCAAGGTGCCAGATGGAGAATCTCGATGTTATCGAGGTCGTTGTCGTGGAATAGCTTGCGCAATGCGTCCGCGAATTTCTTCTCTGCGACGATCCAACGGACCTTCCTTCCCTGGGAGGCGATGTCTTGACGTCTTGCCTGTAGAATGAATTTGCCTGCACCCCGGAAGAACCACTTCGGGTCCAGTTCTCCGTCGAAGAACTTCGCCAGATTGGGCCCTTTGACCTCCAGCAGGGCGCCGTCCTTCGGGTCGAAGCCATCGAAGTCCGCCTCCTCGCCGCCGCCCTTTACCCGGTAGGCCCAGCCTCTGGGGGCTCCCGTTGCTCTCTCCTGGAAGGCACGCGCGCTCTCGGACATCGACTCGTTCACCTGCACCCATTCACCCGGACCGCCCGAGGGCAGGCCCTTCACTCCGGCGTTTCCGCCACCTGAGCCCATGGCCGCCATGGCGACGGCATGGGGGGCCAGGGCGATGACGAGCTGGCCCTCCACCACTGCCACCGAAGTCACTTCTGCCGCGGCCTCCAGCCTCAACCCCACCTGTCTCGCCGCCAGCGCCGATGCTTCCGTGAAGCGGGGCAGTTGAGGCAGCCGCGCCGCCAGCCGCGAAGCGCTCCCGGCCGTGCTCCTGCCCACCAGCATTGTTGCCGCCAGCACGAAGACTCGGGCGCCCTCCACTCCCAGCACCGCGCCGAAGCGCTCGCCCGCCCCATTCAGCTCCTGGAATGTGGTGGCTCTGTCGCTGGCCTCCTTCAGCTCGCGGCAGGCCCGCACCACCTCCAGGAAGGAGTCGACGCCCAGGTACGCCACCATGACCACCGCGAGCACCGCCGCCGCCTTGGTGAAGACGGGCTCCGGGTTCGCGGCCAGCACCGCCCAGGAGACCAGCGCGGACACCACCACCGTCTTGAAGAGCGTGGGGCTGAAGGTGTCCTCCAGCGCATCGGCGATGCTCTCGTGCATGGGGCCCAGGGACAGGCCCATCGCCATCGCCAGCTTGCCCATGGGCGAGAGGCCCAGCCCGTCTTCCAGCAGCGAGAGACAGTCTCCGGGGGCCTCGTACGCGTGACACCAGCGCCCGTAGTCCCTGCGCAGGGCCAGCTGCCACGCCCTGTCCGCGGCAGCCCATGTCCCCGAAGATGCTGCACGCACCAGCCCGCCGGCCTGCGCGGCGCGGAGGGACAGCGGCACTTCCAGCACCAGGCGCGTCAGCGCCTCCTCGAAGGCGCCCGAGTCCACCGGGACGACCGGTCCGAAGAGGGTGGGATGTATTCGAGCGGACGCCCCTGGCCTGTCTCCAGCCGCACCCCGCGAGGCGCCGCGCAGCCCGCCAGGAGCAGCACCAGCCACAACGACACGGCCTTGCGAGAGGTCATCCAGGCTCCCCGGTTCTGGCGCCCCCTCACCGCCGGGTGTTTGGCGCCGACGTTACCAGGAGCGCCTTTCGCTCCTGGCTGAGGCACTGACGACCCGCTCCGGGAGCGCGCCCTGGGCTTCACCCGTGGGCGCGCAACTTCCGGCCCGGCTTTGTAGACAATGGTGGGCAAGCCCATTGCCCCCGTGGGCCGGAGGTCCCCCCATGAGCCCCATCGACCGCAGCCGCAGCTCCTCCGTCCCCACGAGCCCCACCGTGGCTCGCAGCTCCGTGACGGCGCTGAAGAACCCGATTGGCTCGGTGGTGGACGCGGCGAAGCAGGGCCTGGCCGACATCCCCCGCTTCGTGAAGATGGGCGCCGACGTCTTCGAGGCCTCCCACCTGCGCGAGCTTCAGCGCGTCTTCGGCGGCGACGCGAAGCCGGACCGGATGAGCGATGGGAAGTTCGTCGGCGCCAAGGGGCAGTCCTTCCCGCCCGGCACCTCGCTCAAGGACATCCCGGGCGTCACCCCGCTCGACAATCCGAACCCGTCGAAGACCATCCTCTACGTCAACGGCATCATGACGCCCATGGCCGGGCAGCTCCAGGAGATGCAGGCCATCGCACAGACGGCGGACGCACGCGTCGTCGGCATCCACAACGCCACCCAGGGGCTCGTCGCGGACCTGGCCCAGTGCGTGACGGACAAGCTCGACAAGGGGCACAACCCCGCCGTGGACACGCTCGCGGACACCGTCTACTCCGAGCTGAAGGCCGGCCGCGACGTCCACCTCATGGGCTACAGCCAGGGCGGCCTCATCACCGCGCGGGCCCTGTTCGACGTGGAGCGCCGGCTGCGCATCGAGGACGGCATGTCCAAGGCGCAGGTCGAGCAGCTCATGAGCAAGCTCGACGTGGAGACCTTCGGCGCCGCGTCCACCCGCTACCCGGACGGCCCCAACTACGTCCACTACGTCAACAACGCCGACCCCGTGCCCACCCTCACCGGCCTGGGCGGCAGCGTCGACCCGCTCGACTTCCTCAAGGACGCCGGGAAGGGCGCCGTCGTCCACCGCTTCACCGACGGCAACCTCAACCCCATCAGCAACCACATGCTGGACACCCTCTACATGAAGCACCGGGTGGACTTCGATGAGGCCCGCGCGGGGCGCTTCTAACGCGCTCCCCGCTCACCACAGGCCCTGCTCCCGCAGGAGCGCTCCCAGTGGACGCGCTCCCAGCCGGTACGCTTCGAAGAGCTGCCCGGCCGCCGACCAGGTGGGATTCGACCAGGCGATGCGGGCCTGGGCCCCCGGGCCGCAGAGCAGCAGCGAGGCGCGCAGCTCCTCCGCCGAAGAGAACCGCGCCTGCTCGAAGGGGAGCGGGTTCTGGCTGGTGAGGAACACCTGCCGTGTCCCCAGCTCCCGCATGCAGGCCTCCACCCAGCGCGGGTGCAGGCCGTTGGCCAGCTCGTCGGTGATGGCGAAGTCCTCGTTCACATCCAGGTAGTAGAGGAAGGACAAGAGCCGCTTCTGGCCAAAGCCCAGCTCCGCGTGGGACAGCCCCTGGCCGTCCCGGCGCGTGAAGTGGAAGCCGAACCCGCCGAAGCCCACGCGCCCGCCGTTGTCGAACGAGCGCTTCTCCTGCACCTCCACCCGGAACGTCCCGGACGCGAAGCCCGCCAGGTCCACGAACCGCGCCAGGAAGCTGCGCTCCATCGCGTCGTGCCGGAACACCAGCACGTCCGGCGGCGACTCGCGCTCCACCTGCTCCCGCAGCCAGCCCGGCATCCACGTGGGCAGCGCCATCAGCCCCAGGGGGAACACCTCTCCATCCCGCACCTCCATGGCGTAGCGGATGCCGCCGATGCGCTCGAACATCCCCAGCGACTCGTCGAAGCGCTGGGGCGCCAGCAGGAAGGTGCGGCGGAGCAGCTCCTTGAGCCGCTCCTTCATGTCCTTGTCGATGTACTGCGCCGTCATGAAGAGCAGCGTCCACACCGAGCGGTCCAGCAGCGACCAGTGCATCGTCCGGGACCACGAGGCCTCACCGTCCAGCTTGCAGTCGATGCCCTCCTCGTCCGCGCGCATCACCAGCCGCGCGGCGGGAGACGTGAGCCGCAGGTCCACCTCGATGCGAGGGTGGAGCCCCGACGCCCCCGTCTGCGGCGTGCGCAGGGGCAGCAGCGCCGAGCCCTTGCGGGGAGGCTCGTCCGGCTCCGGCGTGACGGCGGTCTGCTCGTTGCGGACGAAGACGTGCAGCTTCATCCCCGGCAGCGTCAGGTCGTACTCCAGGGAGAACGTCTCGTGGATGAGGCCGGAGAAGTCCGAGCCGATGACGGTGGCGATGAGCTCCAGCAGCGTGGTCCTCCCGGTGCCGTTCTCCCCCAGCACCAGGTTGAGCGACGGGCTGAACACCAGCTCGGTGCCGGGCGTGACGCTCCGGTAGTGGTGGATGACCAACCTCGTGAGCTTCATGGCTCTCCTCGCTCCACAGCATGGCCACCCCGGCCCCGGGGGGGAACACCTGCGTCACCTGAATGTCCACGTCCACGCTTCCGCCCCCGGGGGCCACAGCCGGTTTTTTCGTCCCGGGGTAGGGTGGGGGTTTCTCCAGGTGGCGCGCGGGACGCACCCGCCGCCGGAAGGGTTCCTGCCATGGACTACCAGAAGCTGTTCCAGGTGCTGGTGATGGGCGGCGCGCTGCTCGGTGGCGCCACGGGCTGCAGCCAGGGCAGCCGCCCGGCGGAGGACCGCCCACGCGAGTCCGAGGGCACGGGGGGCTCCGGCGCCACGGACGCGGGCACTCCCGACGCGGGCGGCGCCAAGGCGGGCGGCGGCGTCAAGGGCTGGTGACGCACCGGCCCGAGCCATGACGCGCTGCGGGCCAAAGGTGAAAAGTGTAGTGGGGCAACGACTCGTCTATACACTCCGCCGGCTTTCAACCTCCCCGGTTGAGAAAGGATGAAGTGAGGACGATGAAGAACCTTGCCCTCGGATGTCTGCTGTCCGCGCTCGTGGCCCTCGTGGCCACGCCCGCGGAGGCCCAGTTGAAGCTCCCCGCCGCCAGCCCTGCCTCCAAGGTGTCGCAGGACGTCGGCGTTACCGAGATTTCCGTCGAGTACTCCAGCCCCGCCGTGAAGGGCCGGAAGGTCTGGGGGGACCTGGTGCCCTTCGACAAGGTGTGGCGCACGGGCGCCAACGCGGCCACGAAGATTACCTTCAGCCGCGACGTCACCTTCGGTGGCAAGCCGGTGCCCGCCGGCACCTACGCCATCGTCAGCAAGCCCGCGCAGAAGGGCTGGACGGTGATGCTGAACAAGGAGCTGGGGCTGTTCTCGACTCCGGCCGAGTACTCCGCCGCCAATGACGTGGCCTCCGTCAGCGCCACCACCACCGCGATTCCCAACCGCGAGCGGCTGACGTTCCTCTTCTCCAACACCACCGACGACTCGACGTCGCTCGACCTGGAGTGGGAGAAGCTGCGCGTCTCCGTGCCCATCAAGGTGGACACCGCCGCGCACACGAAGGCCAGCCTCCAGTCCGCCAACGAAGGCTCCGCCCGGATGCACGCCCAGGCGGCCCGCTACCTGGCCGACACCGTCAAGGACAACGCCGCCGCGCTGAAGCAGGCGGATGCGTCCGTCGCCATCCAGTCCAACTGGTTCAACCAGTGGATTCGCGCCGACATCCTGGCGCGCATGGGCAACTACGCCGAGGCCCGCAAGTCCGCGCAGATTGCGTGGGACCTGGGCAACAAGGACAAGGGCTTCTTCTTCCGCGACCAGGTCTCCAAGGCCCTGGCGGACTGGAAGAACAAGTAGTCGCGTCGTGAGTCCGGGAGCCCCTCAGCGCTGGGGGGCTCCCCTCGCGAGCCTGCGGTAGAGCGCCTCGTAGCGGTCGATGGCGGGTCCGAGCTGGAAGCGCTCCAGCACCTGCTCCCGCGCGCGGCGCGAGAAGTCCCTCCAACGAGCCGAATCCTGGACCAGGGTGAGCACGTGCCCGGCCATGGCCGCGACGTTCCCCATGGGCGCGAGGAAGCCCGTCTCGCCGTGGGAGACCAGCTCGGGGATGCCGCCGATGTCGCTCGCCACCACGGGGATGCCGCAGCTCAGCGCCTCCAGCGCGGCGAGGCCGAAGCTCTCCTGCTCGCTGGGGAGGAGGAAGACGTCCGCCGCGGCGAGCAGCTCCTCGAAGCGGTCCTGCTTGCCCAGGAAGGCGACGCGGTCCTCCAGGCCCAGCTCGCGCAGCTTGCGCTCGGCGGGAGAGCGCTCGGGGCCGTCGCCAATCATCATCAGCCGGCAGGGGCGCTGGCGGTGGACCTCCGTGAAGATGCCCACCACGTCGGCGATGCGCTTCACCGCCCGGAAGTTGGAGACGTGGATGAGGACGGGCTCCGACTCGCGCAGGTCCGGGAAGAGGGGGCGCAGGCAGGCGCGGTCCCGGTTGGGTGCGTAGCGCTGCGTGTCCACGAAGTTGAAGATGACGTCGATGGGCACGCTCTCGGGGATGCCGAAGCCCTTCCAGGTGGCGCGCCGGAGGAAGTCGGACGGCGTCGTCACCGCGTCGCTGCGCAGGATGGAGAAGCGCGTAATCGGCAGGTAGCTGGGGTCGATGCCCACCAGCGTGGTGTCCGTCCCGTGCAGCGTGGTGACGACCTTCGGCGCCTTGTCCCCGAGCACCTCGCGCGCCATCCACGCGGCGGTGGCGTGGGGCACCGCGTAGTGGACGTGCAGCACGTCCAGGCGCTCGTAGCCGGCCACCTCAATCATCTTGGAGGCCAGGGCGATGGGGTAGGTGCTGGAGTGCTGGAGCGCCGGGTAGTCGCTCTCCGTCACCTCGTGGAAGAAGACCTTGCGGCTGGTGCCATGCAGCCGCACCGGCAGGTCCTTGGCGATGAAGTGGACGCGGTGGCCCCGGTCCGCCATGGCCAGGCCAATCTCCGTGGCCACCATGCCGCTGCCGCCAAAGGTGGGAAAGCAGGTGATGGCGATGTTGAGCGAGTCGGTCATCGGCGGTGGGGGAAGAACAGGGGCTTGGCGAAGCTATTCCGGCGGAAGTGGTCCACCGGGTCCGCCAGTCCCAGCGTCTCGCGGACGACGTAGGGCTCGCCGTGGGCCACGCCCACCTGTGCGCCGTAGAAGGCGTCCCGGGCCTCCAGCGAGGAGAGGGACAGCGGAGAGCCCACCAGCGTGGGCGGCGCGTCCGGCCGGGGCTGGACCTGGCTGGCGTAGCAGCGCACCGCCGCGCGCTTCTTCTCGTACACGGCGGACACGTCCACGACGAAGCTCGGCTCCGCCAGGTGCCGCAGCGGGTAGTAGAGCACCTGCCTGGGCGTGAAGGGTGCGCCGGGTGGCTCCGCCTCGAACTTGCGGACGCCCGCGAAGAACAGCGCGCGCGTCACCAGGGCGCTGGCGGCCTCGTGGTCCGGATGGCGCTCCTCCTCCCACGGGACGACGACGAGCTCCGGGCGGAGGCGGCGGAGCACCTCCACCACGCGGGCCACGGCGGAAGCACGGGAGCGCTCGGCCTCGGGCGCGTCGAAGCCGGCCCAGGGGCTGAGCCAGCCGTCGGGCAGACCGAGGTTCTCCCGCAGGGCCAGGCCCAACGCCTGCGAGGCGGCTTCCGTCTCCTGGGCCCGGGTCTCCGGCGTGCCGCGCGAGCTCTTCTCGCCGCGCGTGAGGTCGATGATTCCGGTGCGGTAGCCCTGGCCCGCCATGCGCGCGAGGAGCCCGCCGCAGAACAGCTCCACGTCGTCGGGGTGCGGGCCGAAGGCGAGGACGTCGAGGCCGTAGGGCTCGCTCATGGCGTCAGGTCCTGGAGCGCGCCGGAGAAGGGGACGCAGGTGTCGAGCACCTGCCGCGTGAAGGCGCGCGTCCCCAGGTGGCAGGCGAAGTAGGGCAGCCCGAGGACGCGCTCCTGGGGCGCGTCGTTCGGGGTGAGGTACGTGCGCAGGCGGTCCACCCGCTCGGCCGTCACGCCGTCACGCCGGGCCAGCGCGCGGCTGTACCGGGCCGTGAGGCGGGACACGGCGATGCGCACGGTGCCGCGCGTGCGCTGGAGCGCATCGTCGAGCATCGGGTCCAGTTGGAGCAGCGGGTCCTTCAGCCGGTCCAGCTCCGCCGCGACGTGGCCGAAGAGGCGCGCCTCCAGGGCCTCGGGAGACTCAAGGGGTTGCGTGGCGTCACGCGCGGCCAGCCGCGTGAGCAGCTCCTCTCGTGGGGTGTTCAGCGCGTCGGCCTGGAGGTCCAGCTTGCCGAGCCACCTGCGCGCCCGGTCATCGAGCACGCGGAAGCGGGCGCGCGGCACGACGAGCGGCATGGGCAGGCCGGCGTGCTCATAGAGCGGGGCGAGCTGTGAGAAGTAGGCGAGCTCCCCGGGGCCGCCGACGTACGCCGCCGTAGGAAGCCACGTGTCCTGCAGCAGGGGCCGCAGCAGGGCGGAGGTGGTGAAGCGGAGCGGCTCGCGCTCCAGCCAGCCGAGCAGCTCGGGCGTGGTGACGGTGCGCCCCTCCGGGTCTCCGACGAGGTTCCAGGTGTTGGGCTGTGCCGGGTCCAGGCGGTAGCGCGGGCCGTCGACGCCGTCCGGTGAGAAGAAGCCGAGCGGCGAGCCGGGGCGGATGTGGACCTGCACCGCGAAGCCGGCGTCGGAGAGGCCCCGCACCCGGGTGGTGAGCGCGGTGGAGAGGGCCTCCGCCTCTTGAATGGCGCGGCGGTGCACGGGCGCGGCGAGCGGCGCGAGGCGGGCGTCGCGCGGGTCGAGGAACACGAGGCCCTCTTCGGCGAACACGGCCGAGAGCACCTCGGTGAAGGCCTCCGCCAGCGTCGCTCCGGACGGTAGGCACGCTCCAGCAGCGCCAGGTGCTCGTGGGCGTGGGGCTCCGCGCCCAGCTCCGTGCGTAGCGTGGCGAGGGCGGCGGTGACGCTCGGGCCCAGGCGGCGGTGGGCGATGGGCGCCCGCGAGGCGGCCGCGTCAGGCAGCTCCAGCGCGACCTTCAGGGGGCCGCCGGTGTGGCGCGGGATGAAGCAGTGGTCGACCTCCGGCAGGTCGTGGTCCTCCGTCTGCAGCCAGAAGACGGGGACACAGGGACGGCCCGTCTCCTCGGACAGCGCGCGGGCCGCGCGGATGGCGGCGGCGGCCTTGTAGATGGTGAAGAGCGGACCGAGGAACAGGCCCATCTGTTGTCCGGTGACCACGGCCACGGTGCCGGGGCGGGAGAGCAGCTCCAGGTTGCGCTCGCGCGCCGGACTGGACGCGAGGCGTGCATTCTGGGCCCTGAGCACGTCGAGCAGTGCGGGCGGCACGGTGCGCGACGCGGCGGCGGCCACGGCCTCGGCGCGGGCGGCCGGATGGCGGTAGCGGTCAGGAAGGAAGGAGAGCGCGCGCGCATCTCCGCGGAGCCACGCGGCAGAGAACGAGGACGTCACGGGGCGGGGTTGATAACAGGTCCGGTGTGGATGGGCACGCGAAGGGACATTCACGCGCCGTCCTTATTCCCTGGCCAGTCGCGTCATCGCGTCCGAATCGTGGCACGCGCGAGCGAGGAGGCCTTGTTATAGGGTCCGCCCGGATGCGCAACCTGCTCAATTTCGGAATGGCGCTGCTCATGAGTCTCGGGGTCGGGTCGACGGCTTTCGCACAGGCGCCCCGCCAACCCCACGCGGGAGAAATCGCCGCGGGCCTGCGGAGGCTCGGCGTGACGGGCAGCGTGCTCTACGTGGCGGCCCACCCCGATGACGAGAACACGCGCTTCCTGGCGTGGCTCGTGGGCGAGCGCGGGCTGCGCGCGGGCTACCTGTCCCTCACGCGCGGCGACGGCGGACAGAACCTCATCGGCACCGAGCAGGACGAGTTGCTGGGGCTCATCCGCACCCATGAGCTGCTCGCGGCGCGGCGCGTGGACGGCGCCGAGCAGCTGTTCACCCGGGCGCGGGACTTCGGCTACACGAAGAGCGCCGACGAGGCGCTGCGCATCTGGGGCCATGACGCGGTGCTGGCGGACGTGGTGCTCGCCATCCGCCGCTTCCGGCCGGACGTCATCGTCACCCGCTTCTCCACCCGGCCGCCGAACCACGGCCACCACACCGCGTCCGCGCTCCTCGCCGAGGAGGCCTTCACCGCCGCCGCCGACCCGAAGCGCTTCCCCGAGCAGCTCTCCGAGGTGAAGCCCTGGAAGACAGACCGGCTGCTGAACAACACCTCCACCTGGAACCTGAAGCCCGACGCGGACATGTCCGCCTTCCTGAAGCTGGACGTGGGCGGGTACGACGCGCTGCTCGGGCGCTCCTGGGGCGAGGTCTCGGCGGAGAGCCGCAGCCAGCACAAGAGCCAGGGCTTTGGCGTGCCGGCCGAGCGCGGGCCGCTGCTGGAGTACTTCTCGCCGCTGGCCGGGACGCGCCCGAAGGGCGACGTGTTCGAGGGCCTGGACTTCACGTGGAAGCGCTGGAGCGGCGCGGAGGCCGTGGCCCGCGCGGTGGACGAGGCGCAGAAGGGCTTCGACGCACGCGCGCCCCACCGCAGCGTGCCCGCGCTCGTCCGTGTCCACGAGGCGCTGTCCGCCCTGCCGGAGGACCACCCGTGGAAGGCGCTCAAGCTGCGGGAGACGGAGGCGCTCATCGCCGGGTGCGCGGGGCTGTTCCTGGAGGCTCGCGCGGCGGAGCCCACGGCCGTGCCGGGCACGCAGGTAGAGCTGAGTCTCATGGCGCTGAACCGCTCGCCCGCCGCGCTCCGGCTGGTGAGCGTGACGCTGCCGGGTGGGGAGTCCGCCGCCGCCAGCACCGCGCTGGCCGAGCACACGCCCTTCAAGCTCAGCCGGAAGGTGGCCCTGCCGCAGGACGCGGTCATCTCCACGCCGTACTGGCTGCGCAAGCCTGTCACCGGGGGCCTCTACACGCTGGAGGGCGCGGACCGCGCGCTCACCGGCCGGCCCGAGGGCGAGCCCCCGCTGGCGGTGACGTTCGTCTACGAGGCGAATGGCCGGCGCTTCAGCGTGACGCGGCCGGTGGTCTACGTGTGGACGGACCCGGTGCGCGGCGAGCTGTACCGCGCCTTCGAAATCGTCCCCGCCGTCACCGCGACGCTGGCGCGCGAAGTGCTGATGTTCCCCAATGGCGCGGCGCAGTCCGTGTCCGTCGTCCTGGCCGCGGGCCGGGCGGAGGCCAGTGGCAAGGCCCGGCTGGAGGTGCCCGAGGGCTGGAAGGTGGAGCCCGCGGAAGTGCCGTTCCAACTCGCCGCGCGTGGCGACGAGCGCACCGTGGTCTTCAAGGTGACGCCACCCAGGGGGGCCTCGGGGAAGGGACGGCTGCGTGCCGTGGTGGAGAGCGGGGGGCGCACCGAGTCGTGGCGTGTGCGGACGGTGTCCTACGAGCACATCCCCCCGCAGGCGGTGCGTCAGCCGTCGGAGGCGACGGTGGTGCCCTTCGCGCTGGCCACGAAGGTGAAGCGCATCGGCTACATCCCCGGGCCGGGCGACCGCGTGGCGGAGAGTCTCGCGGCGGTGGGGTACGAGGTGACGGTGCTCCCCGAGGAGCGGCTCGCGGGCGAGAAGCTGGAGCGCTTCGAGGCCATCCTCGTCGGCGTGCGCGCCTTCAACGCCAACCCGCGCCTCGCCGTGCACCGCGAGCGGCTCTTGAAGTACGTGGAAGGCGGCGGACGGCTGGTGGTCCAGTACAACACCAACAGCCGCGTCGGCCCGCTCACCACCTTCGTCGGCCCGTACCCGCTGGAGATTGGCCGGGAGCGCGTGACGGACGAGACGGCGGCGATGACGCCCGTGACGCCCAATGAGCCGCTGTTGCGCGCGCCCAACGCGCTGACTGCCGCGGACTTCGAGGGCTGGGTGCAGGAGCGCGGCCTCTACTTCGCTTCCAAGTGGGACTCACACTACCGGCCCGTGTTCGCCATGAATGACGCGGGGGAGGCGCCGCTGCAGGGAGGGCTGCTCGTCACCCGCCATGGCAAGGGCACCTTCGTCTACACGGGGCTGGCCTTCTTCCGTCAGCTCCCCGCCGGTGTCCCCGGCGCCTACCGCCTGCTGGCGAACATCCTCGCGCAATGAGCTCACCCGGTTCCTCCCCGCTGAAGCCCTCCGAGCCCCGTCCGGAGATGGATGATGCGCCGCCGCTGCTCGGCTCCTGGCGCAACATCTACCTCGTGGTGCTCGGCACCTTCGTCCTGCTCGTCGCCCTGTTCTGGGCGCTCACCAAGGCGTACTCGTGACTCTGCTCGACTGGCTGGTCCTCATCGGGACGATTGCGTTCATCGTCGGCTGGGGCATCTGGAAGAACCGCAAGGCGACCTCCTCCGAGGAGTACATGCGGGGCGCCCGTGAGCTGAAGTGGCCCACCATCGGCCTGTCCGTCATGGCCACGCAGGCCAGCGCGATTACGTTCCTCTCCGTCCCCGGGCAGGCCTACGAGGACGGGATGCGCTTCGTGCAGTTCTACTTCGGACTGCCGATTGCGATGATCATCATCAGCGCGGTCTTCGTCCCCATCTACTACCGGCTGAACGTCATCACCGCGTACGAGTACCTGGAGTCCCGCTTCGACCTGAAGACGCGGCTCTTGGGAGCGTTCCTGTTCCTCGTCCAGCGTGGGCTGGCGGCTGGCATCACCATCTACGCGCCCGCCATCATCCTGTCCTCCATCCTCGGCTGGCCGCTGGAGCCCACCGTGGTGGTCATGGGCGCCGTGGTCATCCTCTACACGGTGGCGGGCGGCTCCAAGGCCGTCAGCCAGACGCAGAAGCAGCAGATGGTGGTGATGATGGGCGGCATGGTGGTGGCCGCCATCGTCATCGTGTGGCGCCTGCCGGAGCACATCTCGTTCGGCAAGGCCGTGGACGTCGCGGGCGCCTTCGGCCGGATGAACGTGGTGAGCTTCGACCTGGACGTGCAGGACCGGTACAACTTCTGGTCCGGCATCACCGGTGGGCTCTTCCTGTCGCTGTCGTACTTCGGCACGGACCAGTCGCAGGTGGGCCGCTACCTGACGGGGCGCTCCATCACCGAGAGCCGGCTGGGGCTGCTCTTCAACGGCGTGCTGAAGATTCCGATGCAGTTCCTCATCCTGTTCGTCGGCATCCTCGTCTTCGTCTTCTACCAGTTCAGCACGCCGCCCCTGCTGTTCAACGAGCCGCTCCGCGCGCGCGTGCAGGCCACCGCGCAGGCAGGGGAGTACACCGCGCTCGAGGCGAAGTGGGAGCAGGTGCAGACGGGCAAGCGCGCGGAGGTGGAGCGCTACCTGTCGGCCGTCGATTCCGGAGATGCCTCGGCGGAGTCCACCGCGAGGGAGGCGCTGCGCGGCTCGGCGAAGGTGGCCGGGGACATCCGGAAGGAAGCCAAGGCGGTGGTGACACGCGCGCTGCCGGGCGTGGAGACCAAGGACTCCGACTACATCTTCATCTCCTTCGTGAAGCGCTGGCTGCCAAGCGGGCTGTTCGGGCTCCTCATCGCCGTCATCCTGTCCGCGGCGATGAGCTCCATCGCCAGCGAGCTGACGGCCCTGGGCTCGACGACGACGGTGGACTTCTACCGGCGCGTCTTCCGGCGGGACGCGTCGGACCGGAACGTGCTGGTGGCGTCCAAGCTGTTCACCGTGTTCTGGGGCCTGGTGGCCGTGGGCTTCGCGACCTTCGCGTCGCTGCTCGACAACCTCATCCAGGCGGTGAACATCCTCGGGTCCATCTTCTACGGGACGGTGCTCGGCATCTTCCTGGTGGCCTTCTTCCTCAAGCAGGTGCGCGGGCATGCCGTGTTCATCGCGGCCGTCATCTCGCAGGCGACGGTGATTGGCCTCTTCCTGATGAGCGACATCGGCTACCTGTGGTTCAACCTGATTGGGTGCGCGCTGGTGGTGGTGCTGGCGCTCGTGCTCCAGGCGGTGTTGCCACGCACGCAGGCGCCGCTGCCGGCCCCGGGCACGTGAGGCTCCGGGCCGCTGCCCCTGTGGTTCACGGGAGCAGCGGCAGCCGGAGGGACGGGCCCGCGATGAAGTGGTGCGTGTAGAGCGTGGTGTCCAGCTCTCCACCCGGGATGCTCACGCTGGCGGCGCCCCGCGTGACGCGATACTCGCCCATGACGGACAGGCGCGAGGCGAAGGGCCAGGCCAGCCCTCCGAGGAGCTGGAAGGCCGGCCCGGTGAGCTGGTACTCGCCCACGGAGTCCACGCCGACCGTGGCCTCCACGTGGGGAATCATCAGCCCGGCGCCCGCTCCCACGTAGGGCTGAAGCCGCCCGGTGGTTCCCGCCTCCGGGCCACTGTTCCAGCGGTGGAGCACGTTCAACGTCAGGTAGTTCGTCCCGTGCGACATGTTGAAGCCCTGGACTGTCGTGGCCAGGGGCTCCGTTCCTTCCACGCGGGTTCCGTCTCGGGTGCCCGTCACCGGGACGGGCTGCTGCGCGTCCGCGTAGGCCTTGTCGTGGAAGAAGTCGAGCCGCAGGCCCCAATCCCTCCGGGGCTCGAAGTGGTGGGTGAGCTGGAGGCCGTAATAGAAGGGCAGCTCGAAGGAGCGGCTGGCCCAGGAGAGGCCCCGGTACGTCAGGTCCGTGCCGTCCCGCAGCCGCACCCGCACGTCACTGTCGTGGGTGAGGGACAGGCCCAGGTAGAGCGTGAGGGTCGTCTCGGCGCGTGCGCTCCCGGCGCCGAGGAGTATCGCTCCCACCAGCAGTCCGATGAGTGCGCGCATCGCCGTACCCCTCCCGCCGCGAAGGTGGCCATGGGCCTTGCCGCGGACCACCCGCCCTCCTGGACAGGTGCTGGAGGGGCCGCCGTCCATGTGATTCTCCACCCCCGGGACGCTGGCCCTGGCGACCCTGGCCCGCGGTTCGCATTCGTGGGGGCCGGGCCCCTGAAGCGGGGCCCACCTGGGAGGAGTACCTTGGAGCGCATCCAGCCGGTGATGGGCCACCGCGAGGACAGTGGGGCCGCCGCGTGTGTGGTGTGTGAGGCCGCCCTCGACGCCTCCCGGTGTGCACACTGTGGCGCCGCCGCGTGCCCGGGTGGCTACCGCGTCCAGCGGCTCATCTCCCAGTCGGTCCATGGCCGCGTGTACCTCGCGGTGGACCCGGCCGGGCGCCCGGTGGCGCTCAAGGAGCTGCTCTTCGCGCTGGTGCCAGGGGTGGAGCAGCTGGACGCCTTCGAGCGCGAGGCCGCCGTGCTGCGCTCGCTGAGCCACCCGGACATCCCCCGCTTCGTCGCCAGCTTCAAGGAGGGCAGCGGGGTGGGGACGCGGCTGTACCTCGCGCAGGAGTTCCTGGAGGGGGAGTCGCTGCTGCAGCGCATCGAACGACAGCGCCTGGACGAGGGCGAGGCGTGGACGCTGGCGGAGCAGGTGCTCCAGACGCTCCAGGCCCTGCACCAGCGCCCGCCCGCGCTCATCCACCGGGACGTGAAGCCCGCCAACCTCATCCTCCGCCCGGACGGGCGCGCGGCGCTGGTGGACTTCGGCGCGGCCCGGCACCTCGCGCGCGACGTGACGCACGGCTCCACGCTGGTGGGGACGTTCGGGTACATGCCGCCCGAGCAGCTCGGTGGGACGGTGGAGCCTTCCAGCGACCTGTACGCCTTGGGCGCCACGCTGGTCCATGCCCTGAGCGGCCGCATGCCTGCGGACCTGCTCGATGACGGGCTGGCCCTGTCCTTCGAGACGCATGTGCAGGGCTCGGAGTCGCTGCGGACCTTCCTCCGGCGGTTGGTGGCGCCCAGGCGCTCGGAGCGGTTCGGCTCCGCGGGTGAGGCGCTCGCGACGCTGCGGGCTGCACGAGGGCCCGTCGCTCCGCCCGTCGTGGGCGTGGAGGCCGTGCCTCCCGAAG
>JBKGHK010000489.1:0-7662 GCA_046520375.1 Pyxidicoccus sp. 3LFB2 | reverse complement strand
CGACAACGTGCGGGTGCGCGCCGTGGACGGCCAGCCCTTCCTTTTGGACTTCGGCTCGGCGCACTACGTGGGCGCCGCGACGCTGACGGTGCAGGCCTTCCCGCCCGGGACGCCCGCCTACCGCTCGCCGGAGGCCTGGCGCTACCTGCCTCGCTCCGGCAGACCTCCCTCCGTCCCCTACGCGCCCGGGCCCGCGGATGATGTCTTCGCGCTGGGCGTCACCGCCTTTCGGCTGGTCACCGGGAAGTACCCGCCGCCCACGCACCCCGATGACGAGGACGCGTGGATGTGGCGCCCAGAGGAGATGAAGTCCTGGTCCGCGAGAGCCATCAACGCCCGCTGCTGTGTGGAGTTGAGCGCGCTGGTATCCCGCATGCTCTCACCGCACCCGGAAGCCCGCGGTAGTGCGCGGGAAGTGGCCGAGTCGCTGGAGCTGGCCGCACGCAAGGCGGGGGCGGAGGCGGACAGGCCACTCTTCACGGGAGAAGAGCCCCAGCCGGCGGGCCTGATGCCGCCCCCCCAGCACGTCACCGCTCCGCCACGTCGCGAGGCCAGGAGGCCCTGGCTCACCGCCGCGAGCCTGGGAGCCGCAATGGCACTCGGTGTCGCGGGCGTGCTGAGTCTCCGGGCCATCGAGCTGCCCGCGACAAGGCCACAGGCAGCGCAGGAAGAGGCGAGGGATGGTGGCACCAGCGCCGTCGGAGACTCCGCGCTGACGGCCGCTGTTGAGCACGACCGGGCACCCTTCGAGGGGTCGACCCTCGCGGTGGACGTGCCACCCAAGCCCTTCCCAGGGCAGCGGCGCCCGAATGCCAGCGGCCGCTGCCCCAACAAGGGGCAGGTTTCCATCAACGGTGGCTGTTGGGTGAAGCTGCCCGTGGATGTGAAGGACTGCGATGGAGAGGACAGCTTCGTCTACAACGGTGCGTGCTACGCCCCCGTTCTGGCACGGCCACGCCCTCCCACCTCGGGGCCCGCGAAGCGCAGTGCCGGCCAATAGCGCAGGACCGGATCACCCGCGTGGGGCTGCATCTCTTCCAAGCCCACGTTCACCTTCGATGGGTCGAAAGGAGCGGCTGCTCAGCCGCCTTGCGACGGTGCCTGGCGGTGGCGCCCTTGGGCAGACGCGCCTTCGACGTAGGTGAGGCGCCTCCAGGCACGCAGCCTGGAGGGCGACAAGCATCCCGGCGCCACCTGAGGGCTGGAGCCCACTGTGGGCCCTGCCCGGTGCGAGACAGGCCACCGGCCGTCCCTCTCAGGGGCACGGCCCCCGGGCGCTCATGCCGGTGTTGCCGAAGCGGCCAATGGGCGTCCCGGGGGAGAGGTCCTGCCCGGAGAAGTCGTACCAGCAGGCCTTGTTCGCCGCTGGCTGGTTGTTGCCGGTGGTTCCCAGCTCGAAGTGGATGTGGACGTCACCCGGGTCGTCCACCGAGTAGCAGTCGGAGCCCTGCGTGAACTCGCTGGTGTGTCCCAGGAGGGCGCCATTGAGGATGGGCGTCACGAAGCTCACGTTCACCGCACTATCGAGGTGGCTGTACAGCGCGCGGCCCACCTTCACGTCGGCGCTGTCGTGGATGTCGATGTACACGGACTCACCGCCGTTGCCGACCGCGCACGTGCTCGACTTCGCGACTACGTAGCCCTTGTACCCGGACGGCACGTAGAAGCGCACCGGGGTACCGGGAAGGGCATAGAGGTCCGTCGACCACTGGGTCGCGGGCGCGTTGTACGGGTGATGCGCAGCGGGTGCCGACAGGCACCGCATGTTGAACCGCCCGAAGAAGGGCATCCCGACATGGGGTGTCGCCGCGGGGAGCGTCTGCGAGGTCTCCGAGGTCATCGTCACCGACCAGGAGCCGCTGTTGTCGGCGAAGCTGACGCCGTCGTTGAAGCCCAGGTAGAGGGTTCCCGCGCTCCGCATGGTGGTGGGGGTGTCCGGGCACACGCAGAAGGTCGCGCCGGAGGTACCGGCCTTTCCCACCAGCGAGCCGAAGGGGCAGAGGGGATCCAGCGACTGGTCCCAGAAGGTGTAGGGGGCTCCCCCGCAACCGAAGCCTCCTTCTGTGTGGCCTGCCCAGGGCAGGATCTTGCCGCTGTTGCAGGTGAACTTGAGGCGGGTGCCGGCGCTCACCGTGAGGGGCGTGGCGTCCCACCAGCTCTGGGGAGCACCCGAGTCGGAGTGCAGGCCCCAGAGGGTCATGTTCGTCTGGAGTGCGGCGGCCCGGGTCTCCTCGGGAGCGGTCGGTTCCGGCGCCTCCTCCGCGGCGTCACAACCCACTACCACGAGGCCTACGACCAGGACTCTTGTCAGGATTTCAGCGCGCATGGGGGTCTCCATTCGGGGCACTGCCGTGACAACAGTATCACTTGCAGTGAGAATGCATATACCACCCGATTGCTTCATCCTCCTGCGTGGACGATGCAGACGGGGAGGGCGGGTGCAGAGGGCCGGGAGGGCCGCGGACGGGGGCTACCCGGGGTCTGCCTGGCAGTTCAGGTACGCGAGCTGGGTCGTGTCCGTGTCCACGTAGCACCAGTACGCCTGGGTGCGCTCGTTCCCCCAGGTGTCCTTCGCCGTGACGCTCATGGGCCAATTGCTATCGGTGTTCCAGCTGAACGTCCACTGGGCCGAGAAGGGCGGCTGCGTCAGCGTGAAGTCGAAGGCAAGAAGCCCGGTCATCCGGACGGACTGAACGCCATGCGGATCGGTCACGTTGCCCGCGGAGACGAGGTACGAGTGCCCGGCGCCGAAGATGCTGAACTGGAACCCGGGGCCGGTGTTGTCCGCAGTCACCGTCCGCGTCTCCGGGCTGCTCGCCGCCCCGTAGTTGTCGGAGCAGTGGAACAGCACCGTGTAGTCCCCGTCCGCCCGATTCGAGGTGTCGACCTCGAACTGGTAGGGCGCGGTGTTGTCCGACTGGACGATGACGCCGTTCTCCCGCATCTCGACGTGATTGACGCCCTCCGCGTCGGCGCACTGGACGGTGAACTTCGGCTTCTTGGGCTGGCTGTCGTCGCGGGCGATGCCGGTGATGACGGGCGGGCTCAAGTGCTTGGTGAACACCGTCTGGAAGTTCGCCGTGTTGCCGCACGAGTCACGGACGAGGGCCTGGAACGTGTGCACACCGGGGGTCATCGAGGTGCCGAAGGTGAGCACGTAGTCGGGCGTGGTGGGCTGGGCCACCAGGTTGGCGTCCACGTACAGCGCATACGGGTAGGTGAGGCCGCAGGTGTCCGAGACGCCCACGGTGAGCGTCACCTGAATGCCCAACTGGCTGGTGTTGAGGCTCACCGTGGGCGGCTGCAGGTCGCGGGGCGCGGCCTGCATCGCCACGCCCTTGTTGCCGAAGGAGTCGGTGACCTCCACGGAGAGGTTGTGGGCCAGCGCGTCGAGCGGTGAGTACGACGCCTGGTACGACGTCGCGGAGTTCGTGCGCGTGGCGAAGACCAGCCCGTCCACCTTGAAGTCCACGCGGGTGATGGTGGAGGCGTCCGACACGGAGGCGTTGACGCTGAAGGGCGGGTTGCCGGTCCCCACCGTCATCGTCACGGAGGGCCGGGTGTTGTCCACCTTCAGGGCGTGGCCGAGGCTGGTGACGTTGAAGTAGGCGTCGTACACCTTGATGACCAAGTTGGAGGTGCCGTCGGTCCAGGTCGAGGTGTCCAGGCCCTGCTGGTACGGAGGTGCGAACACCGTGCCCAGCACCTGGGCGCCATTGAGGAACTCGACCATGGCGACTCCAGAGGGGTCATTCGCCGTGACGGTGAGCAGGGGCTGCTTGGGCGGGCCGGAGCGGGAGACCGAGGCGGTGGGCCCCGCCTTGTCCAGGAACACCGTCACCGTGCGGGTGACCTCGTTGTTCCACACGTCCCAGGCCCTGAGCTGGACGGTGTGGCTGCCGGTAGCGAGCGCCGCGCCGGAGATGCGCTGGGTGAACTGCCAGCCCGTCAGGGTATGGGTTTGAGCGCCGCCGTCGACCACGAGCTGGGGAGGCGTGTGGAACTGGTTGGGAGTCTCGGCGTCGGAGATGGTGCCGGTGCACTCGAGGTCCAACTGCGACTGGAGGCACGTCAGGGTGGCCTGGGGCGGGGTGGTGTCGGGGGGGAAGCCCACGTTGATGGCCGCGAAGGCGAAGGCCGTCGCCTTCTTCAGCGGCCCACCATGGAAGCCCTCCAGGGCGGTCGCCGCGGCGAGCGCGGCCTGGCGGGCACCGACGTAGTCCGTGCCCAGCGGAAGCAGCTCCACCGCCTTGCCCCAGATGCGGGCGGCCTTGGTGGGACCGACGCCGGAGAAACCGTTGGGGACCCGGTGGCACGCTCCAGGGGCGCAGCCATAGGCCAGCAGCACGAACATCCGGGCGAGCGGACCGCCGGCCTCGTGGGTCTCCACACTGCCGATGTCTCTGAACCACTCGTCGTAGAGCGGCGAGCGGAAGTTGCGGAAGGACAGGCCTGTCTCTTCCCCCAGGGTGAAGTTCGAGTCGCGAGGAGTCACCGTGTCGAGGTCGCTCCACGTCCGCCGCAGCCGGACGGCGTCGCGGCCGAGCTCGGTCATGAAGCCGATGATGTCCCCGGTGCCCTCGTTCATCCCGGCCTGCTCCGAGCGCGTGGTCGAGAACAACGTGGGGTCGCCGGCCAGCTCCCGCATGAAGAAGTCATGGCCGAGCTCGTGGGCGACGACGTCGGTGGTCGTCAGGGGCTTCATGACTCCGGAGCTCAGGGGATGGACGCGGTAGCCAAGCTGGATGGACGGCACGCGGGGCTGAGGGGTGTAGGTGGCGTTGTTCAGGGGATAGTGGACCCGGACCAGGAACGGCGTGCCATTCCCGGCGGGGCCGTTCCTTCCGAGGATGGTCTCGAAGAAGGCCCACGTGAGGCTCACGGCATGGACCGCATCCACCGCCGCGGTCTCGCCGTTGACGCTGTCCGGAGCGGCGTTGAACGCGAAGAAGTTCCCGTCGCCGAAGCTCGCATCGGCGCTGTAGTAATCGCCGTAGGTGATGACCTTGCTCTCGCCCACAAAGGTCGCCAGGTAGGTGTTCCCTCGCGGGTCGGAGAGCCAGTAGGTGCTGTCGTCGGTGTCGAAGCGCGTGGAGAAGGTGAAGGTGCCCGCGTAGCGGCCGCGGCCGGTGACGTTCCGGAAGGTACCGGGAAGGGGAAAGGCGTGCACCTCGAGCGGCCCCAGCCACAGCAGCGCTCCAGAGCGGGCATCCACCTCCGCACGCCAGCGCCGGTGCCCCGCGGAGTCCGGCTCCCCGGTGGACAGCTCCAGCCGGTAGATGAGCGTCAGGCCCGTCACCACGCGCTCGAAGTGCTCGGCGTTGGGGCGCTCGGAGGCGGGGGCGTCTGGCTTGAGCCGCCGCTCCTCGCGCGGCAGCAGCACGAGCTGGCCCTGCTCCACCCGGCCGGACGCGTCCTTCAGCCCGGTCAGCGCGACGGCCTCGGCGCGGGCCTGGGGAACCCGGGGCTGCGTGTCGACAGCGGCGGCCGGCTCGAAGCGGACCTGGGGGAAGAGGGTGACTCCGTGCGCCGTCTTCGCCTCCAGGCCCCAGATGGGAACGCCCTGGAAGTGCAGCTCATGGCGGTTCCCCCTCTCGTCCCGTGCCTGGACCAGTGAGACCTCCCGGAGATCGAAGCCGCGTGCTGCGACGAGGCGCTCGGCTTCGGCCTGGGCCGTAGGCAGCTCGCGCACCGCGGAATCCACCTGTACGGGCTCACACCCCGCATACACGACGACAAGGCTGCACAGCAGCCACTTGCGAAACGGCATCGGAACTTCCCCCTCTGTTCTGGCCACATCGGCCAGCCATCCATTGTCGTGAGGAGGACGGAAAAGGTTCCTCCGAGAAGCGAGCCCACACGTGGGGGGCTCGCCTCTCGCGTGCGGTGACGGGTCAGTCCTTCAGTTCGTAGACGCGGACATAGTCGAAGTGGGCGACGAAGCCCGTTCCAGCCTGGGACACCAGGCCAATGCGCGCCCCGGTGCCCAGCTCATGCGACCATGTCCCCGCGCGGGTCCAGTCGCTGCCGTCCCGGCTGGAGTACGCGGTGAAGAGCTCCTCCTGCCCCACGATGCGCCGGGCCACCCGCAGCCACAGGGTCTCATCGGCGGGGCCTCCCGCAGTCTCTCCGTAGCGCGGGTAGCGCGCGGGCACGCCCGGGCCCACTTCCTTGGCGAAGGCGACCTGGCGCGTATCCCAGTACGAGAACTGAACGAGCTTCACGTAGTTGTCCTCGTTGCTGTGGATGACGAGCCCCGCCTGGACGTAGTTCTGGCAGCAGCCCTCCGGAGGCAGGTTCAGCTTGAGCTTCGTCTCGACCAGGTAGTTTCCGGTGGGGGCCTCCTCCCAGAGGATGGAGGCGTTGTCGACGTCCTCGAAGAGGTCGGCTCCCTGGGTGTTGAAGCGGAAGGTGCCATCCTCCAGCCCGAAGTCGGACGGAGGCGGCGGGCGCACCCAATTCCACTGCGCGCCCAGCACGGTGCCGGTGAACTCGTCCGAGGCCGCGGGGAGCAGCGCCCCGGGCTCGTCCTGCTTCGCCAGCACCATCGTGTAGCGGGTCCTCGTGTTCTCCGCCTCGCCCGCTGGCGCGGGCTGCTCGGTGTCCGAGGGGCCCTGGCCGCCGCGCACCACCGGCCATCCGTCGACCCAGTCCAGTGCATCCATCAACACCGGGCGCCTGGGGAGCAGATCGCCATTCTCGGTGGGCGCCATGTAGGGGTTTGCCTTGTCGATGGCGTGATAGAGAATCCAGTCCTGGCCGCCCAGGTCCGTGAGGAACGTGTTGTGGCCCGGGCCCACCCAGCGGTTGCCATTGAGGCTGAGCACCGGGGTGCCTCCCACGCGGCCGGCGGTCAGCGGCACACCCTCGCGGTCCACGAAGGGACCCAACGGACTCTGGGAGCGCCCGGCGAACACGCTGTAGCCGCTGAGCGGGCCATTGCAGCAGTTGGTCGAGGAGCCGAGCAGATAGTAGTAGTCCCCGTGCCTGATGATGTTGGCGGCCTCGTAACGGTTGGGAATGGTGACCTCCATCTGCGAGGCGACAGTGGAAGTCAGGCCGTCCTCCGAGAGCTGGCGCACGGAGATGCCGCCGAAATAGCTCCCGTAATAGATATACTTGTTACCGTCGGCGGCGATGAGCACCTCGGGGTCGAACACCCACCGGCGCTCGTTGCAGCAGGGCGCATTGTGGGGCTCCACGGTGGCCTGGTCGGCGTGAGTCCAGGGACCCATCGGGCTGGTGCTGGTCGCCACGCCAATGGCGCTGCCCCCGGCCAGCGTGTCCACCACCGTGTAATACAGATAGTACTTGCCCCCGAAGAAGGTGATTTCAGGCGCCCAGAGCGCCGTGTCTGCCTTTGCCCAGGCCGGGGGCGCCGAGAATGCGTCTCCGACGTAGGTCCAGCTCACCAGGTCATAGGACTGGAGGGTGGGAATCAGGTGCCGTCTGTAGCGGCCCGCCGAGTCCTTGTCCTGGTCGTTGAGGGGGTCGGTCGTACAGTACATGTACCAGCCCGTGTCGCCCTGCTGCTGTCCACGGATGATGGTGGGATCGGCGCAGGTCTCGACACGCCCGCCACCAGGGGCCGCGATCTGCAAGGGATTGGTGAAGTTCTTCGTGACGGGCCCGGGCGGCGGAGGCGGCGGGGGAGGGGGCGGC
>JBKGHK010000488.1:0-7663 GCA_046520375.1 Pyxidicoccus sp. 3LFB2 | reverse complement strand
GGCGGGGGAGGCGGCGGAGGGGGCTCCTCCGGCTGCTCCGGCGGCGGCTCCGGCGGCTCCACCGGGTCCTTACAAGCCGTGGCACTCAGCACTGAGAGCATCAGGAGCATTGCGCCCCTTCGGCTCCAACTTCGAAATGACGACGGCCCTCCACGCATGTCGAATTCCCCTTCTGGGTCGATGTAACCGGTGGCGATTCCCGAGTTGCCCTTTGCTGGCACCCGGTGGGAGGGGGACTTGTGAGCCATGCAGATACAATGTGTCAAGGGCACCCACCCAGGCGTCTTTGCCTGGCTGCGTCACATCCCTGGACGTTGGCTCAAGCTTCTCGCGGCGTTCCGCGCGGTGCCGGAAGGGCTGCACCGACTGGAGTCACCGGCGCCTCGGGAGGGCTTTGGAGGAGGCCTTCCAGCAGCGTCACCCGCGGGCGCACCTTCCTCGCGGCCGAGGCGAACTCCTCGCGAGGGCCCACCAGGGTGAGGCTGCGCTGGGCACGGGTGGCCGCCGTGTAGAGGAGGTTCCTGTCGAAGATGCGGCTGTAGCGCTCGGCGACGATGAGGACGTGCGCCCACTCCGAGCCCTGTGCCTTGTGCACCGTCATCGCGTAGGCGGGCGAGAGCACCCGCGCATCCTGGGGGGACACCGTGACGGCGGCCACTTCGCCTTCCAGCTTGATGCTGAGTCCCTCCGCCGAGCCGCCCACCACCTCGCCCTGAAGTCCGTTGAAGAGCCCCGTGCCGTAGACCGTCTCGGTGCACACCACCCGGTCCTTCACGCGCAGCCTGGGGGCGCACGGCACGGGCTGGCCGTCGCGGTTGAAGCGCGCCTGGATGCGCTCGTTGATCGTCTTCACGATGTCCCGGTTGGGGGCGAGCACCTGCACTTCGGACAGGTTGCCTTTCGCTTCCTCCACGAGACGCTCGAACTCACGGAAGGCCACATCCACGACGTCTTCCCGGGGCGTGACGAGGCGGACTCCCTCTCCGTCAGGGGGCAGCTCCCCGCGCAGGAGGGCCTCGGCGGCCGTGATGAGCGCATTCCGCCCCTTGTCCACGCGGTGGACCTGGGTGAGCTTCACGGTCTGCACCTTGCCACTGCCGAGCAGGTCCTTGAGCACCGCGCCGTAGCCCACGCTCGGCAACTGGTGCGGGTCTCCCACCAGCACCAGGCGCTTGATGCCCCGGGCGAGCTCGAGCAGCTCCGCCATCAGCTCCAGGTCCAGGAAGCTCGCTTCGTCCACGATGAGGCCGTAGGGCGGCTTCTCCTCCAGGTCCTTCTTCTTGTTGAGCCATGCATGCACCGTGCGCACCTTCCACGCATGCGTATCGGTCTTCAGCCTCAATCGCTGCACGGCCTTGTTGGTGGGCGCGGCGAGGTACCACGTGGCGTCCCTGTCCCGGCGCCAGGACTCCCGCACGATGCCGCTGACGACATGGGTCTTCCCGGTGCCCGGCCCGCCGGTAATGACAGACAGCTGGAAGCGGAGAGCCATCTCGACCGCCTGGTGCTGTTCCTCGGTCAGCCCCCGCAGCCGGTGTTGACTCGGGGGAGAGGGTCTCCACTTGCGGCGCTGCCACACGCCGCGGCTCACGCTGGCCTCGACGTCCGCCACCGCCTTGAGTGCGATGGCCTGCTGCTGCTCCCAGTTCCCTCCGACGAGGAAGTCACCGGCCTGGGCGGCGGCGCGAAGCCACTGGGAGACCTGCGCCTCCGCGCTGCCGGGGAGGGCCTTCGCGACGCTCTTCGCCAGCGTGTCCACGAGGCAGGCCGCGTGCCCGTCTCTCAAGGCCCGCACCAGCTCCAGCCCCGCGTAGGCGACACAGCGCTCCACGGGGAGGCGCAGCCCTCGCACTTCGGCGAGCAGGTCGGCGACCTCCAGTATCTCCTCGGCCACCGGGCGCTTCTGTGACACGGCCACGCACAGCGCGGTGTAGGGGTTGTCCAGCACGGAGGGCAGGGGAAGGGCGTCCCAGGGCGTCTCCTTGAGCTTGAACCCCCGCGTCAGGAGGGAAGTCGATGGCGGCCACTCAGCCTGCCGTGCCGCCAACCCGGCAGCGGCCTCGCCCCACGGCTCACGAAGCGCCTCGGGGCGCTCCACGGCCTGGCGCAGCGACTGCGCTCCCGCCGCCACCACGACGTGGCCCCTGAACCCCACGGTCTCGGCGGCGGTGTGCAGGACATCCAACCCGGTCGAGGGCTTCACGCGCTGGAGCAGGAGCGCCAGGTCCACGAACTCGGCGAGCCCCTGCGGCAGCGCGCGGCACGTGGCGCAGACACTGTAGTCGCGGGGGGCGCGCTCCAGGTGCCAGGCCGAGCGGAGCTTCTCCAGCGGGCCGCTGCCCGTCCACACCACGGCACCGTGCCCGTCGACCAGCACGTCCACGTCCAGCTCGACACCCGCGGTGGGCCCCTCCTCGTAGGCGCGTGCCTTCTCCCAGTCCACCGCGTGGGTGGCATGCACCTCGAAGAGGAAGGCGAGTCCTCCTCCGGCCTCGAAGGCCACGACGTCAGGCTTTCGTCCCGTGGCGGAGTCCTCCACCTCCTCCCGCTCCTCCACCCACCCCCGCGCGGGCAACAACTCCCGCGCGTACGGTTGCTTGCAGCGATGGCAGTCCACCTTGCCGAGCAAAGGCCTGCCCTGCTCGCGGAGGGACTGGAGTCCGTCCAGCAGGGCGCGCTTGGCCCTGCGATGGCGGATGCCTTCCAGGAGCCCCGGCGCGCACTCGTCGTCATGGGCGTGCGCGAAGTGGGGGATGATGCTCGCCGGCTCACTCTGCGGCAGCCTGTACAGGCCGTGCGCGCCGCAGAACGGGCAGTAGACGTACGGTCTCCCATCGCTCTCCCGGCGAAGGGAGGCCACCTCGGCCTCGTCGTCTCCGTGGAGCAGCACGCGGGTGATGACGAGCCGGCCCTCCCGAGCCGTCACATACGGTGAACCCTCGAACCGGGCGACCCCCAGGGCCCGGGGATGCTGCACGTGAGCAGGAGGAGCGGAAGGGGTGGCGGCCACGAGGCCCCATTCTGCACCTTTCCTGCCGCAGGCTCACCGGGGGTGGGAGCCCACCCATCCCATTCGTTTTTCGGAAAGCCCGTGCGACTTCCAGCGCCGGGACGTGACTCCCCGGCATGGGCGCACACGTGGTCGCCATCCCCGCCCAGATGGCCTCACCCGGAGGTCTCATGTACAGCAGTCGACTCAGTGGAACGTTCGTCGCCGTCGTTGCATGCGCGCTGCTCTTCTCCTTTGACGCCTCCGCGCAGGTGTACGCGCCGATCGAGTCCCTCTACGCGCCTGGCAGGTGTCTGGACGTTCCGGCCGGAAGCCGGGACAACAAGGTCGAGGTCCAGCTCTACAGCTGCAACGGTGGAGACAACCAGCAGTGGGCCTTCATCCAGACCGACTCCTATTACGGCTGGGGGATGATCCGGAATCTGTACTCCGGAAAGTGCCTGGATGTCCGTGGTGCCCTCACGGGCGGCGGCGTCGTGGTCCAGCAGTACACCTGCGGCACGGGAGACAATCAGTTGTTCCGGCGCCACCTCTTCAGCAACCTGCTCCAGGTGAAGCATAGCGGCCTGTGCATCGGCGCCCTGGGCACGTCCAACCATGCCAAGATCCGCCAGGGCTACTGCCGGTACAACAACTCTCCTTCCGAGCCCTACTCCCCGGCCGCGCAGTGGAGCGCGTACTTCTCGTACTCCGGCATCGACTCCCCTTGAACCAGGGAGGTTGCCAGTAGTTCCAAGCCAGCTTCGGCCGCATGCCACGTTGCTCGGGCATGCGGCCCTTGGCGCTGGGAGCCCGCATTGCTCTTCCATCCACCGATGTGCTGAGCTTGCGCAATCACCGGGGCGCACATGGAAGCTGCCAGGCGCAATCCTGCGCCCATCTCGTCCGGGAGTCCGCCGCCTCGTATGTCACGGACAGGGATAGGGATGGATACGGTGTTCACGGCCGAGGAGGAGCAACGCTACGCGGAGCGGGGCTCGCGCGAGCTCCAGGCGAAGCTGCGCTGGACGTTCCTGGTGGCCGCGACGCTGTTCTTCGCCTTCATGGGGCTGGACTACCAGCTGGACCCCGAGAAGCTGGGCCGCAACATGGTGGTGCGGCTTCTGGCGGTGGGGGCGTACCTGGTGCTGCACCTGCTGGTGCGCTGGGAGCCGGCGCGGGCTCGTGTGGAGCTGCTGCTGCTGGCGGGAGTGGGGGTGGGGGCCGCGTCGGTGACCCGGCTCTCGGTGGGCTTGCGCTTCGGAGAGATGCTCGCGGTGGGCTCGCTGCTCCTGATGGTGGTGATGCTCGCGGCGCTGACGACCTCGCTGCGCCACGCGCTCATCAGCCATGGGCTCCTGCTCGCGGTGGTGAATGTGCTCGGGCTCGTCTTCGGAGCGAGCCACCTCTTCTTCTTCGCGGTGAACGTCTTCCTCACCTCCGGGGCCGCAGCGGGCGTCATCCTGGCGGCACTCTCGGAGCGGCTCGCCCGGCGCTCCTTCCGGCTGGAGCTGGACCTCGAGGTGCTGGCCACGCGTGACTCGCTCACCGGAGCGCACAACCGGCGCAGCTTCCTGCAGCTGGCCGAGCGCGAGCTCGACCGCGCGCGCCGCACCACCCGCCCGGTTTCACTGCTGATGGTGGACATCGACCGCTTCAAGAGCATCAACGACACCCATGGCCACCCGGCGGGGGACGCGGTCATCCGCACGCTGGCGAGCACCAGCCAGAGCGCGCTGCGCAGCGTGGACGTGCTCGGGCGGCTGGGCGGTGAGGAGTTCGCCATCATCCTGCCGGAGACCGGCGCGGAAGGGGCGCTGCGGGTGGCCGAGCGGCTGCGGCAGACCCTCTCCGAGGTGGTGGTGCCCGAGGGCGGGAAGTCGCTCGCGTTCACGGTCAGCGTGGGGGTGGCGGAGTGGCTCCCAGGCGAACGGCTCGACATGCTGCTGTCCCGAGGCGACCAGGCGCTCTATGCCGCGAAGAACACCGGCCGCAACAGGGTCTGCGCCGCGGCACACGGCTGACTGCCGTGTGCTAGGTAGACGCCGTCGTCGAATCGTCCGTTGAGCGAGCAAGGAGCAGGACATGACCATCACCATCACCGCCTTTGAGCGCTCGCCAGACAGGGGCAGGGGGCTGGCGCGGGACATGCGGGTGCGCTGGGCGCTGGAAGAGGTGGGCCAGCCCTACGAGGTCCGGCTGCTGTCATTCGCCGCGATGAAGGAGCCCGCGCACAAGGCGCTGCATCCGTTCGGTCAGATTCCGACCTATGAGGAGGGCGAGCTCGCCCTGTTCGAGTCCGGCGCGATTGTCTTCCACATCGCGGAGCGCCATGGCGGCCTGCTGCCGGAAGATGCGAATGGCCGCGCGCGCGCCATCGCGTGGATGTTCGCGGCGCTCAACACGGTCGAGCCGTCCATCTTCGACCGCAGCATGGTGATGATTCTCGAGCGCGACCAGCCCTGGTACGAGCATCGCCTGCGCGCGGTGGAAGACCTCATCCGGAAGAGGCTGGACGACCTCTCCGCGCGCCTGGGAGACGCCGACTGGCTCGACGGCGCCTTCAGCGCGGCCGACATCCTCATGGTGACGGTCCTGCGCAGACTGCAGGGGGCGGGCATTCTCGAGGCGTATCCGAACCTCGCGGCCTATGTCGCCCGCGCCGAAGCGCGGCCGGCCTACCAGCGCGCGTTCGCCGCGCAGCTGGCGGTGTTCAACGCCCCTACGGCCGGGTGAGCGAGGGCCTCCCAAGGCTTGCGCCAGGAGGTCTCACGTCAGGCAGCACCCGTCACGACGGGGCACGACGAACGCCGACCGTGCTTCAATCGCCTCATGGGTGCCACGGAACCGGCAACACGGCAGCGCTTCACGACGGCGACGCGGCTGGAGCGCCACCGGCATGTGACGGGGTACACCGCCGTCGTCGTGGCGGGCGGCTATGTCGAGGCAGGGGACTCGGGACGCTTCCGCCTGGAGGCGGGCTCGGTGGTGTTCCACAGCGCCTTCGAGGCGCACGCGGACCAGTTCGGCACCACCGGTGCGGTCGTCCTCAACCTGCCGCTGCCTGACGCGGCGCCCGAGGTGGCCGTGGGACGGCTGCGGGACGTGGACGCCGTGGTGCGGATGGCCGAGCGGGACGCGAGGGAAGCGGCGGACCTCGCCGCGTCGTCACTGGTGACGCCCGTGTCGGGCCCGGGGGACTGGCCGGACCTGCTCGCGGCGGCGCTGCGCGACAACCCCTCGCTGCGACTGATGGACCAGGCGGAGGCCCTGGGCCTCGCGGTGGAGACGGTGGCGCGCGGCTTCAAGCGGGCGTATGGCGTTTCGCCCAAGCGTTACCGCTCCGAGGTGCGCGCGCTCCAGGCCTGGCGGCTGATTCCCCGCTCGACGCTGCCGCTCGCGCAGCTAGCCCTCGCGCTGGGGTTCTCGGACCAGGCGCACATGACTCGCGACGTCGTCGCCCTGACGGGGCGGACGCCCTCGGCCTTGCGGCGCGCGGCACTCCTCGCGGAGGGTCAACTGGCTTCAAGAATGGCCCGGCGCTAGCGGCTACACCCACGGGGCATGAACCGACGCGATTGTCTCTCGGCCCTGCTCACCCTGCCGCTCGCCGCCACGGTGGGCTGCTCCTCCCGAAACACGCGGGCCCCGGCGGCCGCCATCCCATCCCGGACCCGCTGGCACGTCGCCGGCTCCGAGGGCATGGACGCGCTGTGCTTCCTCAACCCCCTATCCGGGGATGCCTTCTACACGCGCTACTACGCCGAGGAGCTGGCGCGGTTCACCCCCGGCTTCGCGGGGGACGCCGTGACGACGCTCCAGCGGCTCA
Source organism: Pyxidicoccus sp. 3LFB2 (assembly GCA_046520375.1). Taxonomy (GTDB): domain Bacteria; phylum Myxococcota; class Myxococcia; order Myxococcales; family Myxococcaceae; genus Myxococcus. The sequence continues at coordinate 845 of JBKGHK010000488.1, read as the reverse complement.
AGGACTCCTCGAAGGCGCAGGACCGGCTGATGGGGCCGTTCCTCTGCCTGCTGTTCTCCGCCGGGCCCACGGCGACGCTCGCGGACCTGCGCGGCGCGCTCGCGAGCGCCGAGGCGCAGCTGCTCCCCGGCTTTCGCGCCAGTCCCTACTGGAAGCCCGAGGCCTGGGACTGGTTCCTCACGGCCCGGCCCGGGCTGGCCCGCGTGCTGGAAGCGCTGGACGCCGCCGGCTTCCCCACGTTCCGCCGGGAAGTGCTCGGTGATCGCGTGGAGGCACGCGCGGCGGCGCTGCGACAGCGGCTGGCCGGAGTCGACGTCATCGCCGAGCAGGAGCGGCTGCTGGGGCGCCGGCTGAAGGAGGACATCGCCATCGACCTGATGCACTTCTCCAAGCCGCACGGCATCAAGGTCATCGGCCAGCGGTTCCTGACGCACCTGACCTACTCCGACGAGCTGGTCATCCGGAACGCGGCCCACGAAATCCTGCACCCGCCCTTCGATGTTGAGCATCCCTCCATTCGCGCGGCGCTGGAGGTGCTGCATCGAGACCCGCTGCTCACCCGCATCGTCGCGGACCATGACCCGAGCTTCGGCTACACCACGCTGGAAGGCCTCTTCGACGAGGACACCGCCGAGGCGCTGGAGCAGCTCATCAACGAGCGGCTCGGCGTCGCCGTCCCGGCACGCGAGCGCTGGCGACGCGCCGATGACGGCATGCACGTCCTGGCCGCCGGGCTGTATGGGCTCCTCAAGGCCGACGGCTTCGAGCGCACCGGCGGCGCATCCAGGACTGGCTGGGCCGGCGCGGCGGGACGGCGGCGGCGCTCCGCGTCCACAGCATGCGTC
>JBKGHK010000487.1:0-7665 GCA_046520375.1 Pyxidicoccus sp. 3LFB2 | reverse complement strand
GCCTGGGTGTAGTTCTTCGCCTGGTCCAGGGTGATGTGCGGCGGCAGGGGCGGCATCGGGGGGGCGCTTCGGTGGACGAGGCCGGGACATGGCGCGCGGCCTCGGGCCCCTGGTCGCTCGGCATCGTCCAGAGCCCGGAAGAGGACGCTCCGAGCAGGGCGAAGGCCTGGGCCCTCACCACCGCGGCCAGCTCCGTGGGGGTGGACGTGCGCGCGAGCGCTTCGGTGAGCCGCCGCAATTGCTCCGCGCGGAGGCGGGCCTCGCGCAGCAGGCCCACGCTCACACTGATGAATCCGCCCACGAGGCAGAACGTGGCCAGCAGCACCGAGTCGCCCGGGCTGGCGATGGCGAGGGTCCACCGCGGGCTCAGGAACAGGAGCGTGAGCGCGAGCGTCCCGAGCACCGTCAGGCAGAGGGCGGGCCACCGTCCGCCGCTCCAGGCCGCGGTCAGGATGCCCGCGAGGAAGATGGGAAAAGGGGCGCTGTGGGTGAACGTGTCGAGCCCCAGCGACACCGCCACGCAGCCACAGAGCAGCAGCCCGACGATGAGCACCTGCACGGGCCACGGCGCCGTGCGCGCCGATGCATGTGCGAGGGATGGCGTCACGGAGGAATGCCGCTCATGGTGTCGGACAGGGGAGGACTGGCGCCTGCTGTAGGGGAAATGCGCAGGCCTGCTTCAGGAGGCGGGTATGCCCTATGAGCTGGCGACGCAATGCGGCCTTCGCACGGCGGTGTCCACCAGGGCACAGGGCTGACCGGCCAGCGGGCTCCAGGCCGGGGCTCGCGGCGTGCTCGCGCCACGGGCGAGCGGAGGACCGCTCACATCGGGCGACATGCGGAGCCGGCCTCTCGCAGGCGCCGAAAAGGCGGCGGTCCGGATCCAGCCGGGACCGTTGATTGCAATACACCTCCGAGCAGGAGTCCCCGGCGCCCCCGGCGCCACGGGTCTGTCCTCGCAGTCGCCACGGAGACGCCATGATCCGCGACACCTCCTTCGCAGCAGGTGCGGCATCCTCTTCGCAGCCAGGCGCGGCGCCCAGGAAGCCCCGCGCGGGCAGGGCGGCCCTGTCGCTCGCGCTCCTCGTCGTGGGTGTGTGGACCCTCGCCGGCTGTGATTCGGAACCGGACGAGCCTCCTCCCGACGATACGCGGGACGCGGGCTTGGGGCGGGACGCGGGCACCGATGCGGGCACCGACGCGGGCGCGGGGGCGGGACGCGGGAAGCGACGGTGGCGCCACCTGTGGCCCCTGCGCTGCGCCGGAGGTGTGCGGAGGCCGGGGCAACCCCACCACCTGCGCGATTCCGGCCGCCAATCGCCTGTGCAGCGAGGACGGCTGGTGCTGGGAGTATCCGCTGCCGCATGGCTACACGCTGCGCAACGCGCACTTCCGCGCGGCCAATGATGGCTGGGCCGTGGGCGAGCATGGCCACATCCAGCACTGGGACGGTACGCGGTGGTCGCGCGTCGCCAGTGGGACGACGGCCGAGCTGCGCGGGGTCCACGCCGTCTCCGCCACGGAGACGTGGGCGGTGGGGCGGGGCGGCACCCTGCTGCGCTCGTCCGGGGACGCCTTCTCCGCGGTGGACGCGGGGACGCAGCAGGACCTCGCGTCCATCTGGGCCTCAGGCTCCAGCGACGTCTGGGCGGTGGGCGCCGCCGGCACGGTGATGCGCAACCGCGGGAGCGGCTTCCAGCGCATCGATGCGGGCACGGCGCAGGGCTTCAACGACGTGTGGGGCAGCAGCCCGGAGGACGTGTGGTTGGTGGGCTCGGGCGGCACCGTGCAGCGCCATGATGGGAATGCCCTCACCCAGATCAGCACGAACACGACGCTGCCGCTGTACGAGGTGACGGGCACCGGTCCGAATGACGTCTGGGCCGTGACTTCGGACGACCCCTGCCTCTTCTGCGATGACTTCGGCGTCGTGTACCGCGTCTCCACCTCCGGGCTGGAGGAGCGCCTGCGCAATTCGGACCAGTTCTTCCATGTGTTCGCTGCGGCCCCGTCGACGGTGCTGGTGGTGGGCGAGGGCGCTCGCTACCGGTGGGACGGCGCGGCCTGGCAGAAGCCGGCGTCTGGACGCGATGGCCCCATGGCCGGCGCGAGCCCGGAGGACGTGTGGCTCTTCGGCAGGAATGGCCGCACGGAGCGGTGGAATGGCTCCGCCTGGTCGACGACGGTCCCCGAGCGCGAGCTGGGCACGGTGCTGGACATCCACGGCAGCAGCCCCAACGACGTCTGGGTGACAGACAACGCCGGCAGGGTCCTGCACTGGAATGGCGGCGGCTGGCGCGCGCAGGAACCCATCCAGCTCCTACTGGCCAACGTGCAGGGCGTCTACGCGGCGACGCCGTCCGAGGTCTGGTTCGTGACCCACTCGCGGGATGACGAAATCGTCCGGTGGAACGGCACGGGGTTCAGCGACGAGCCGGAGCTGGCGCACGAGGGCCTGATGGCCATTCACGGCTCTTCAGCCACGGACATCTGGGCGGTGGGCTCGGCCGGCGAGGCGCTGCACCGGGACGCCAACGGTTGGACTCGCAACGCCACGGGTGCCACGCAGACGCTCAACGACGTCTGGGTGCAGGGGCCGTCGCTGGCGGTGGCCGTGGGCAACGCGGGCACCATCATGCTCTGGAACGGCAGCGCCTGGAGCCCGATGACCTCGGGCACCGAGCACGACCTGTTCAGCGTCTGGGGCACGGGCGCCACCAACCTGTGGGCCGTGGGCGAGGCCGGCACCCTCCTGAACTTCAACGGCACCGCGTGGGTTCCCGTGGCCAGTGGAACGCAGGTCAACCTGACGGCCGTGTGGGGCGTGTCCGCCACGGAAGCCTGGGCCGTGGGCGACAATGGCACGCTGCTCAAGCGCAGCGGAGCCCAGTGGGTCCCCGAGCGCACGGGCATCCTTCGCAACCTGGGCGCGCTGTGGGCCCCCTCCAGCTCCGACCTCTGGCTGGGCGGCGTCTCGGCCATCCTCCACAAGAACTGACGGCGCGCTCCCGCTGTCGCAATCCCTCACGCACGTGTCCCCCGGGCGCCGCTCGCGCCCCGGGTCTGCCTTCCGCAGTCGTCAGGAGGACCCATGTTTCGAGATACCGCGGTATGCGCAACGGGCCGGTACCCGAAGCCCCACCAGGCCTCGTCGATGCGGGCGGCGCTCCCGCTCGTCCTCATGCTCGTCACGGCGGTGGGCGTCACCGGCTGTGACTCCGACGAGGACTCGGGGCCCTCGGACGCGGGCACGTCCGTCGACGCGGGGGGCTCCCATGACGGGGGCGCTCAGTGCCGCACCTGCACGGACCCGGACCGGTGTGGCGACCCCGCGCCGACCGGCAGCTGCGCGCTCGCCGACGCGGGCGGCCTGTGCAGCGCGGATTGCTGGTGCTGGGAGGTTCCGAAGCCGCATGGCTACACCCTCGAGGGTGCGCACTTCCGGGCCCGGGATGACGGCTGGGCCGTGGGCGAGCTGGGCCACCTCCAGCACTGGGATGGACAGCGGTGGACGCGCGTCCCCAGCGGCACGACGGAGGACCTGAAGGGCATCCACGCCATCTCCGCCACGGAGGTGTGGGCCGTCGGTGAGCATGGAACGGTGGTGCGCTCCTCGGGCAATACCTTCGCGGCGGTGGATGCGGGCGTGGGCATCACCCTGACCTCTGTCTGGGCGCCAGGGCCCGAGGACGTCTGGGTGGTGGGGCATGCGGGCACCGTCCTGCGCAATCGGGGCGCGGGCTTCCAGCGGCAGAGCACGGGCACGGAGCAGGGCTTCAACGATGTCTGGGGAAGTGGCCCGGACGCGGTCTGGATGGTGGGAGCGCGGGGGACGGTGCGCTACCACGATGGCACCACCCTGCACGCCGTCGACTCGGGCACGGACCTGCCGCTGTACGAGGTGACGGGCACCGGCCCCAACGACGTCTGGTCCGTGACCTCGGACGACCCCTGCCTCTTCTGTGATGACTACGGCATCGTCTACCGCGTCTCCCCGTCGGGGCTGGAGCAGCGCCTGCGCACCTCGGACCGCTTCTTCAACGTGTTCGCCGCCTCTCCGTCGATGGTGCTCGTCAACGGCGAGCGCAACTACCGCTGGAACGGCGCGACCTGGGACTCCGTGCCGGGCCCGGGCTTGGGAGTCATGGCCGGAGCCGCGCCCGACGATGTCTGGTCCTTCACCCCCTGGGGAGGCGTGTCACGCTGGAATGGGAGCACCTGGGCCACCCAGAATCCGGCGCACTACCAGCCGCTGTCCAACGTGCACGGCACGGGCCCGGCGGACGTGTGGGCGGCGGGTCGCGACGAGGTCCGGCACTGGGACGGGAGCACGTGGACCCGGGCCGACGTCTCGGGGAACAACTTCCGGGCAGTCTACGCGGCCTCGCCGGACGCGGCGTGGGTGGTGACGGGTGAGGCGTCCAGCGCCACCATCCACCGTTGGAATGGGACGGCCTGGAGCCGTGAGTACTCCCAGGAGCAGCTCGGCCTCACGTCGGTGCACGGGTCCTCGCGTGAGAATGTCTGGGCGGTGGGCGCGGGCGGCGAGGCGCTGCGCCACGACGGCACGGCCTGGACGCGGGTTCCCACGGGCATCACCCAGGAGTTGCTCGATGTCTGGGTGCAGGGGCCCACGCTGGCCATCGCGGTGGGCCGCAACGGCACCATCGTCCAATGGAACGGCAGCGCCTGGAGCGCGATGACCTCCGGCACCACGAAGACGCTGAAGAGCGTCTGGGGCTCCGGACCGACGGACATCTGGGCCGTGGGCTCCGAGGGCACGCTGCTGCACTTCGACGGCACCGCCTGGACGCCGGCCTGCAGTGGCACGCCGCACGAGTTGGAAACGGTGTGGGGCACGTCCGCCACCGAGGCCTGGGTCGCGGGCGCGAATGGCACGCTGCTCCGCCTGAAGGGCACGCAGTGGGTTCCCACGCGCGCCGGCTCCCGTCAGGTCTTCCGGGGGCTCTGGGCCGCGTCCGCATCGGAGCTGTGGCTCGTGGGGGAGGCCGGCATCCTCCACAAGCGCTGACGCTTCAGCGCGCGAAGGACTCCAGCAGGGCGACGGCCTCCGCGGCCCGCGCCGAGGGGATGAACAGGTGGTCGTGGAAGTACGCGGCCACCGGATTCACCCCGATGCCCTGGGCCGCCAGCCGCGTGGAGACGGCGGCCATGAAGCCCACCGCGTCCAGGCTGGAGTGCACCGCCAGCGTCACCATCCGGAAGGTGCTCGCATACGTCAGGCCCGCGGCGTCCGCGCGCTCGCGGCGGAGGATGAGCGTCAGGCCCTCGTCTTCGTGGAACAAGCCGATGGGGCCCAGCGCGCCCAGGTCCGGCGAGGCGGGGTGGGGCAGGGTGCAGAAGACGAACTCGCCGTCCTTGAGCACCGGCCGCATCGACTTCAGCAGCACGTCGAGGTTCGTCTCTCCGGCCATGGGCGTTTCGCTGCCTCCGCTCAACCGCCGTGCGAGCCAAACCCGGATGCGTCGAGCGCGCGAAGCCGCTCGTGGAGCGTGCCCGTCAGCAGGTACCAGAACTGCACGTTGCCGAAGCTCAGGATGTCCCCATCCCGCAGCACCGCCTCCCGCTGGCCCAGCGTCTGGGCATTGAGGAAGGTGCCGTTGGTGGAGCCCAGGTCCTGCACGGTGCAGCGCTGCTCGGCCTCGCTCCAGCGCAGCTCCGCGTGCATCTTGGAGACGGACGCGTCGTCGATGACCAGGTCGCAGTCCATGCGCCGGCCGATGCGCAGCCGGTCCGTGGCCAGCAGCGGCGGCAGCGTGGCCACGCGCAGGTGTTCGAATTCGAACAGGAGCGTGAGCATGCCCTGCTGGATGTCCTCGGTGGCCGCCATGCGGGTGGGGGCGTTGACGGCGGAGGACGCGTCGGAGGGCGGGCGCTGGATGAGCGCGAAGGGGCCGAGCTGACGCTGGAAGGTGGGGGTGGGAAGACTCGCGGCGAGCGCGCGCAGTTCCTGGACGGACAGCACGCGGGCAGACTACCGGGTCGCCGGGCGTGCGCACAGCGTATCGGCCATTCCCTGTACGGCTTTCGTTGACCAACTTGTCAGTGGTTCCCTACATTGGGTCTTTCGTGGGGGCCGGGCTCCGTGAGGGGTACCGGCCCTCTGTGTATTGAACCTGAGGAGTGGTGGAAGGAGCTGTTTCGATGAGCGGGAGCGACAACATCCCGATGACCCCGTCCGGACTGCGCAAGCTGAAGGAGGAGCTCAAGCACCTCCAGTCCGTCGAGCGGGGGAAGATCTCGCGCGAGATCGAGGTCGCCCGCGCCCACGGTGACCTCCGCGAGAACGCGGAGTACCACGCGGCCAAGGAGAAGCAGTCGCACATCGAGGGGCGCATCCTCGACCTGAACGACTGGATTGCCCGGGCGGAGGTCATCGACACGAGCAAGCTGGGCGGGGAAAAGGTCGTCTTCGGGGCCACCGTGGACCTCGTGGACACGGAGACGGACAAGCCCGTGACGTACCGGCTCGTCGGCGAGCTGGAGGCCGACCTGAAGAAGCGGTGGATTGCCGTCACCTCGCCGGTGGCGCGCGCGCTCATCGGCAAGAAGGTGGGCGACATCGCCACGGTGCAGAGCCCCGGCGGTACGCGTGAGCTGGAAATCACGCAGGTCCGTTTCGAGGACCCGGACGAGGGTGTGTCGTCCGGAGAGGGCTGAGCAGGTCTCCCACAGGGGAGCTGCCGGGGGAGCGAGCACGGGCTTGCTCCCCCGGTCTCGTTTTCTGGGAGACGTCACCCCGCTTCCGTAGGATGTGTGACGGACCCCGCGCGTGAACCATCCGCTCGCCAGCCTCGTTGGACCCCTTCGGTATGCGTGCCAGCGCGACTTCGCGACGCTCGCCACCGTGAAGGGGCTGCGTCCGATGCTGGAGCGGGTCCTCGCGACGGCCAGTGGCGTGGATGCCCAGGCGCTGGAGCACCTGCGCACGGCGCTGCCCTATGTGGACGACCCCGCGCCCGAGCGCCGCAAGGCCGCGCTGCGGCGGGTGGTGGCTGGCCTGAAGCTCAGTGGCGTGGAGTTGCCCGTGGAGCTGGAGGGTGCATCGGCACGGGGGCAGGGGGCTCTGAAGGCGGCACGGCGGGGCAGGGCTCGCGGAGTGGCGAGGCTCGGACGGAGGGCGCGGTGGCCAGGCCGCGCACCACGCCGGCCCAGGGCATGCTCGCCGTGGACGATGCGGGCCGCGCGGTGACGCCTCCGGGGTATGTGCCTCCGTGGAAGTCCGTCGAGCCGGTGGTCGCCCCGGTGCTCAAGGCCAGGGCCGGGCCGCGGGGGCGGAAGTCGGAGACGGGCATCCGCCACGTATGGCGCACGGTGCTTCGCCGGTGGCGGGACGTGGACCGCAAGCCCGGGCCGGGGACGTCGCTCCGCCTCGCACCGCGCACGGTGCTGCCTCTGTGCCAATGACGGGGCGTGGGTCTTCCTCCCAGTCCGGCGCCTCCGCTCCACTGCGCACGGCACAGGGTGCTGCCGCGCCTTCGCCAATGACGGGGCGTGGGTCTCCCTCTCTGTCCGGTGACCTCCACTCCAACGCGCACGGCGCACGGTGCTGCCGCACCTGCACCCATGACGGGGCGTGGGCCTTCCCTCCAACCCAGTCAGGGAGCCCCGTCCGCGCAGGCGCGCCCCGCAGCACCGGGCTCG
>JBKGHK010000486.1:0-7672 GCA_046520375.1 Pyxidicoccus sp. 3LFB2 | reverse complement strand
CGGCGGCCCCGGCGGTGACCTGGCCCCCGTCCGGGGTCGCCGGAGTCCGCGGCGGCCAGCGTGGCCTCCGGCCGTGGCTCGTTGGCCCCGAGCAGCAGGGCGAGGGGGAACAGCGCTGCGGCGGACAGGAGACGGCGGCGGATCGTCATTGCTGCGCAGGGGCTCCAGGGGGGCTCCGGAGGCGCCACGAGGCGCGCCCGGAGATGAGCTGAGCGCGAATCCTACCGGCTGGCGGCGCGCTGTCCACGGACGCTTCCTCGGTCGCTTCCCTCCAGCCGCTGGCGTTAGAAACTTGGCGGAGGGGTGTGCAACTCCGCTAGGTTCCCCCACACCTTGGACGGATTGAAAGAAACCCTGGTCATCTGGAGCGCCGAGCTGCGCCGCGCCGTGCGCAGTGGACGCGCGGTGGTGCTGCTCGGCCTCTACAGCATGTTCTCCGCGCTGGTGTTGATGGTGGTGGGCTGGCTCGCGGCCCAGGTCCGCGCGGAGGTGGGCAAGCAGGTGGAGGCCGCTGGCGCGGGCGCGGATGTCTCGGCCCAGGCCAACGAGCAGATGCGAAAGGGCATGCTGGGCTTCCTCACCAACAATGACAACGCGATGATGGAGGCGCTCGCGCAGGTGCCGATGGAAGTACTGGTGGTCTTCAAGATCACCCTCTTCTTCCTCCCGGCCTACGTGGCGCTGATGGGCTTCGACCAGATTTCCGGCGAGGTGGGCCCGCGCTCCATGCGCTACCTCACCGTGCGCGCGCGCCGCTCGTCGGTGCTTCTGGGCAAGTTCCTGTCGCAGGCGACGCTGCTGCTCGGGCTGGTGCTCATCATCGACCTGGCCATCTTCGTGTACGCCCGCTTCGCCAACCCGGACTTCGGCTTCGCGGACGTGGCGCTCAACCTGCTCAAGTTCTGGCTGGCGGCCATCGTCTTCTCGCTGTCCTACGTGTCGCTCACCACGCTGTGCTCCAGCCTCTTCCGCGCCCCGGCGGTGAGCCTCGTCTTCAACTTCATCCTCCTGTTCGTCTTCTGGCTGATGGACACCATCGGCCGGTGGGCCGGGGACGACAGCCCGGTGCGCTTCCTGCGCTACCTGTCACCGTCGTACTACGCGGGGAATCTGCTGCACCCCCGGCTGGCCGAGTTCGGTGCCAGCGGCGCCGCGTATGCGGCCTTCGCCACCATCTTCCTGCTGGGCGCCTACGGCGTCCTGCGCGCGAGGGACCTGTGAGCGACCTGGCGATTGAGCTGTTCGGAGTCTCCAAGCGCTTCGGCCCCAAGGTGGCCGTCAACGCCGTCAGCTTCGCCGTGCCCCGGGGCTCGGTGTTCGGTCTCATCGGCCCCAACGGCGCCGGGAAGACGACCACCTTCTCCATGATGTGCGGCTACCTCTACCCGTCCGACGGCACGCTGAAGGTCATGGACGTGGACCCCTCGCAGCCCGGCGCCCTCAAGGGGAAGCTGGGCGCGCTGCCCCAGGACGCGGTGCTGCCTCCGGGCTGGGAGACGGGCGCGCTGCTCACCTACTGGGCCCGCCTGTCCGCCCTCGCCGACCCGGAGCGCGAGGCCCGCGACGCGCTGGAGCAGGTGGGGCTGATGGAGGCGTGGAAGGTCCAGACGCAGGCGCTCAGCCACGGCATGGCCAAGCGCGCCGCCATGGCCCAGGCCCTCATGGGGCGCCCACCGCTGGTGCTCCTGGACGAGCCCACCGCCGGGCTGGACCCGCGCATCGCCGCCCAGGTGCGCCAGGTCATCCGGAACATGAAGGACGCCCGGCAGACGGTGGTCGTCTCCAGCCACAACCTCCAGGAGCTGGAGGAGCTGTGCGACGCCGCCGCCATCCTTGACAAGGGCTCGCTCGCCCAGGCCGGCACCATGTCCGAGCTCACCGGACAGGGCTCCGAGTTCCGCGTGCAGATTGCCCGGGGCGACGTGCTGATTCCGGAGATTGCCTCCCTGCCCGACGTCACCGACGCGCGCATGGAGAGCGAGTCCGTGCTCCGCGTGCGCATCCGGGGCGGCGTGAAGCCCGAGGAGGTCATCAGCCGCGTAGTGGGCCACCTCATCCAGACCGGCGTGCTGATTCTCGGCGTCAGCCGGGGCCAGCGCCTGGAAGACCGCGTCCTCCAGCTGCTCTGACGGGAGGCGGGCCGGCCACGCACCGCTCAGCCGGCCTTGCGCACCCACCCCACGTAGTGCTCCCCCCTGCGCTCCATGCGCAGGAGCGGATGGCCGGTGGCCTCACACCAGGCCGGCAGGTCCGCCTCCAGGCCCCGGTCCGTGGAGATGAGCTCCACCACCGTGCCCGGCGCGAGGCGGCGCATGGCCTTCGCGACTTCGAGGATGGGCATGGGGCACAACGCCCCCGAGGTGTCCAGGCGGACTGCTTCGTCCATGATCCTCACTCTGACGGAATTTTTCCAAAAACTCCCCAGTTTCCGGGCCCCTGAGGGACGCAGAACCCCCGCAGAGGTCAGGCCGGCTTGCTTGCGTGTCTGGAATTCCCTCTGTTAAGTACCCCGCCCTCTGCCTTTGTAAAAACCCCCACGCTCGGGCCCGGAGTCGGACCCATGGCGAAGGAGCATGACCAACCCATGAAGCCCAATGTCATCGTGGCCCTCATCGTGGGCCTGGTGCTCGGTTTCTTTGGCGGCCGCGTCTTCAGCGGCCCGTCGAAGACTGATGCAGCCAAGCCTTCCGCGAACGCCCCCGCCGCACAGGCGCCGGGACAGAACCGCCGCCCGGTGGACCCCACCGTCTTCAAGGTGGCCATCGACGGCGCGCCCGTGAAGGGCAGCCCCGACGCGCTCGTCACGCTGGTGGAGTTCTCGGACTACGAGTGCCCCTTCTGCAGCCGCGCGGACGTCACCGTTCGCAAGCTCCAGGAGCAGTATGGCAACAAGCTCCGCGTGGTCATGAAGCAGAACCCGCTCTCGTTCCACCCCCGCGCCAAGCCCGCCGCCGTCGCCGCCATGGCGGCCGGTGAGCAGGGCAAGTACTGGGAGTACCACGAGAAGCTCTTCACCAATCAGAAGCAGCTCGATGACGCGTCGCTGGAGAAGTACGCGCAGGAGCTGAAGCTGGACATGGCCAAGTGGAAGGCCGACCTGGCCAACCCCAAGTTCCAGGACACCATCCAGAAGGACCAGGCCCAGGCCAGCCAGCTGGGCGCCAGCGGCACCCCGGCCTTCTTCATCAACGGCCGCTTCCTCTCCGGCGCGCAGCCCATCGACAACTTCAAGGCCCTCATCGACGAGGAGCTGGCCAAGGCCGAGTCCCTCGTGAAGGGTGGCGTCCCCGCGTCGCAGGTCTACGCGCGCATCATCGCCAATGGCGCCGAGAAGGCCGCCCCGAAGCAGAACCCCGCGCAGCAGGCCGCCGCCGCCGTCCGCAAGGTCGACGTGCCGGCTGACTCCCCTGCCTTCGGCCCGGCCACCGCCAAGGTCACCATCGTCGAGTTCTCCGACTTCGAGTGCCCCTTCTGCAGCCGCGTGGGCCCCACGCTGACGGAGATCAAGAAGAACTACGCCAAGGACGTGCGCGTGGTGTTCCGTCACCAGCCCCTGTCCTTCCACAAGAACGCGAAGCTCGCCGCCGAGGCCTCCATGGCCGCGCACGAGCAGGGCAAGTTCTGGGAGTTCCACGACAAGCTCTTCGCCAACCAGAAGGCCCTGGAGCGCGCCTCCCTGGAGAAGTACGCGCAGGAGATTGGCCTGAACGTCGGCGCCTTCAAGGCCGCCCTCGACAGCGGCAAGTACACGGCGAAGGTCGAGGCGGACATGGCCGCCGGCAGCGCGGTGGGCGCCAATGGCACCCCCACCTTCTTCATCAACGGCCGTGAGTTCGTCGGCGCCCAGCCCTTCGAGAACTTCAAGAAGCTCATCGACGAGGAGATCGCCAAGGCCGACAAGCTCCTCGCCGGCGGCACGAAGCAGGAAGAGCTCTACGGCAAGCTGATTGCCCAGAACATCGCCGCGGCCCCGGCCGCTCCCGCGGGCGCCGCCCCGGGCGCTCCGGCCGAGCCCGCGGTCCAGAAGGTGGAAGTCGGCAACGCCCCGGTGAAGGGCCCGAAGAACGCCCCCGTCACCATCGTCGCCTTCTCCGACTTCGAGTGCCCGTTCTGCAGCCGCGTGCTGCCCACGATGAAGCAGATCGAGGACCAGTACGGCAACAAGGTGAAGCTGGCCTTCAAGAACCAGCCCCTGCCCTTCCACGCCAACGCCAAGCCGGCCGCCGCCGCCGCGCTGGCCGCCAACGAGCAGGGCAAGTTCTGGGAGATGCACGACAAGCTGTTCGCCAACCAGCGCGCCCTGGACCGCGCCTCCCTGGAGAAGTACGCCGAGGAGCTGGGCCTCAACATGGGCAAGTTCAAGGCGGCCCTGGACAGCGGCAAGTACACCGCGCAGATCGAGGCGGACTCCGCCGAGGGCTCGCGCCTGGGCGCCAACGGCACCCCGACGTTCTTCATCAACGGCCGCACCCTGGTCGGCGCGCAGCCCTTCGAGGCCTTCAAGCGCATCATCGACGAGGAGCTGAAGAAGACTGGCGGCGCGGTGGCGGCGGACGCCAAGTAGTCCCCGCTCCGGCCCCCAGGGCTTGAAGCACGAGAGGCCGTCGGACCGTTCAAGGTCCGGCGGCCTCTGTGCTTTTCAGGGGTCCGCCAGGGCCCGTGCGAGCCGGGCCCGGACGTCACGTCACGTCAGGACACGGCGATGGCGTCGATCTCCACCTTGGAGCCGCGGGGCAGCGCGGAGACCTGCACGGTGGCGCGGGCCGGGGGCGCGCCGGTGAAGTAGCGGCCATAGACTTCGTTCACCCGGGCGAAGTCGCCCAGGTCCGTGAGGAAGATGGTGCAGCGCACCACGTGGGAGAAGTCCAACCCGCCCGCGGCGAGCACGGCCTTCAGGTTCTCCATCACCCGCTCGGCCTGCGCGACGACGTCGCCCTGCACCATCTCCATGGTGGAGGGGTCCAGGGGAATCTGGCCGGAGAGGAAGGTCATCTTCCCCGCGTCCACCTGCACCGCCTGCGAGTACGGGCCAATGGCCTTGGGGGCCTGGTCGGAGTGGATTGCCTTGCGAGCCATGAGGCGCACCTCGGAAGTAGAGGCGGCCAGAAGGGCCGCCCTGGGGTTTCCGGGGCGCTCTAGCACGAAACGGCGGCCGTCAGATTCGCTCGACGGAGTAGACGCCGTTGAGACGCTCGATGGTGCGCATCAGGTCGGTGAGCTGCTTGAGGTCGGAGATGGTGACCTCGAAGGTGTTCACCGCCCGGTCATCCCCCGTGGCGCGGCAGTTGGCCTGGGAGATGTTGACGCCCTTCTTGGAGAAGGTGTTGGAGATGTCCGCCAGGAGGCCCGGCCGGTCCGCCGTGAGGATTCGCAGGGTGACGGGGCGCTTGAAGTCGCCGCGCACGTCCCAGGACACGTCCACGCGCCGCTCGGGGTCCGTGGCCAGCGCCTTCTCACAGCCCACCGTGTGCACCGTCACTCCCCGTCCCCGGGTGATGAAGCCGGCGATGGGGTCGCCGGGGACGGGGTTGCAACACCGTCCGAAGCGCACCAGCACGTCGTCCACGCCGCCAATCTGCACGCCGCTGCGGTTGCTGCGGCCCACCAGCCGCTTGGCCAGGTCCGTGACGCGGGACAGGCCGGGCAGCATGGAGTTGCCGCCGGAGTTGCCCCCGGGCACGCCATTGCCGCTGCCGTCGCCGCGCGCCGCCGCCGTCTCCGCCGCGGTGAGCTTCTCCTGGGGCACCAGCCGCTGCACCAGCTGCTGCGGCGTCACCTTGCCGTAGCCGATGGCCACCAGCAGGTCGTCCTCGACGCGGAAGCCCAGCTCCTCGGCGACCTTCTTCATCTCCCCGGACTTGAGCAGCCGGTTGAAGTTGAGCTGGAAGCGCTTCAGCTCGCGGTCCGTCAGCTCGCGGCCCAGCTGCAGGCTCTTGTCGCGCTGCTGCTGCTTGATGAAGCCGCGGATGCGCTGCTGCGCCCGGCTCGTCTTGACGAAGGTGAGCCAGTCCTTGGACGGGTGCTGCTGCGGGCTGGTGAGGACTTCCACCGTGTCGCCGTTCTTCAGCTTGTAGCGCAGCGGGACAATTTTCCCGTTCACCTTCGCGCCCACGCACCGGTTGCCCACGTCCGAGTGGATGGCGTACGCGAAGTCCACCGGCGTGGCCCCGCGCGGCAGCGAGCGCACGTCGCCCTTGGGCGTGAAGACGAAAACCTCGTCGGTGAAGAGGTCCACCTTCACCGTCTCGAGGAACTCCTTCGGGTCCTTCAGGTCCTGCTGCCACTCCATCAGCTGGCGCAGCCAGGCGAACTTCTCGTCATCCTTGGAGATGACCGCCTTGCCCTCCTTGTACTTCCAGTGGGCGGCGATGCCCTCCTCGGCGATCTTGTGCATCTCCGCGGTGCGAATCTGCACCTCGACGCGCTCGCTCAAGGGACCAATCACCGTGGTGTGCAGTGACTGGTACATGTTGGGCTTGGGAATCGCGATGAAGTCCTTGAAGCGCCCGGGCACCGGCTTCCACATCTCGTGCACCAGGCCCAGCGCCTCGTAACAGGCGGGGGCGGCGGGGGCGATGATGCGGAAGGCGATGATGTCGTGGATCTGGTCGAAGTCGATGCCCTGCGCCTTGATCTTCTTGTAGATGCTGTAGACGTGCTTGAAGCGGCCGCTCACCTCGCCCTTCAGCCCGCGCTCCGCCAGCTTCGAGCGGATGAGGTCGCACGTGTCCTCGATGTACTTCTCGCGCTCCTTCTTGCGCTTGTTGAGCTTCTCCTGGAGCGCGAAGAACTCCTGCGGCTTCACGTAGCGGAAGCTCAGGTCCTCCAGCTCCGTCTTGATCCAGGAGATGCCCAGCCGGTTGGCGAGCGGCGCGTAGATGTCCAGCGTCTCCTGGGCGATGCGCGCCTGCTTCTCCTCGGACATGTGGTCCAGCGTCCGCATGTTGTGCGTGCGGTCCGCCAGCTTCACGAGGATGACGCGGATGTCCTGCGCCATCGCGATGATCATCTTCCGGAAGTTCTCCGCCTGCTTCTCCTCCTGGGAGAGCGTCGCGGACGCGGAGAACTTGGACAGCTTGGTGACGCCGTCCACCAGCTGGGCGACTTCGGCACCGAACAGCTCGGTGAGCTCCTCGGCGGTGGCGAGGGTGTCCTCGATGGTGTCGTGGAGGAGGCCGGTGACGATGGACGCCTCGTCGAGCTTCAGCTCTCCCAGAATGCCCGCCACCTCCAGCGGGTGGACGAGGTAGGGCTCGCCAGACTTCCTCAGCTGGCCCTGGTGGACCTTGGCCGAGTAGACGTAGGCCTTCTTGATGATGTCCAGGTCAGGGTCGGGGTGATACGAGGAGACCCGTTGGAGGATGTCGTTCAGGCGAATCATCGAGGGAGGGGCAATCGTAACTTTGACCCCATGGGGGGGCAACGTCGCCCCACACTGACGTGTTCCAATTTACTTCCGGGGCGTACGGAGTATCCCACCCGGCGCGTTCGCTTTCGTTGACCCGACGTTTTACGGGCCCCTAAATTCGTCCCCTCCCATGTCACAGCTCCTGCTGTCCGCCCTCTCCGTGGTCTGCCCGAACTGTGACGGGTACAATCCGCCCCGCTCGGCCGCCTGTGTCCTCTGCGGGCAGGCCCTCGGGGACGCCCCGCCGCCCGCCCGCCCCGCCCT
>JBKGHK010000485.1:0-7687 GCA_046520375.1 Pyxidicoccus sp. 3LFB2 | reverse complement strand
CTGGCGGGCCAGGGCCAGGGCTTCTTCGAGGGACAGCTCGGCAGGCTGCGCCACGCCGGGACGCGGCAGCAGCAGGGCGAAGGCGAGCCCGAGGGCGGCCGTCGCGAGACGATGGGACACGGGGAAGGACCTCGCGGAAGTCGGCGCGCGCCGGGCGCAGGCATGCCACGCGGGCACACCCGTCCTGGCGGACGCAGGCGAACGGAAAAGGCGGCGGACGCGGCCTACGCGAGGACGGCTATGGGGACGTGCAGGATGTCGCCCACGTCGGCGGAGGGCGGCTCGGCCTCTTCGTGCGCGAAGCGCGACGGCCGCTCCAGGCGCGGGGTGAGCGAGGGCATGGGAACCGGCGCGGCCACGGAGCGCGCGTGCGCGCAGCAGGTGCAGTCGACGCAGTCGGGCGCGCACTGGCCCTGCTCATCGTCATCCGCGCATTGCTGGGTGCACACCTCGCCCGCGATGCCCGACAGGGTGGGCAGCAGCCCCCCGACGCTGGGGGCGAACAGCAGCAGGCTGAGGCAGAGCCAGATTCGTAGCACCGGGTCCGTTCCTACCACGCTTCCGGACGGAACGCGCGACAGGGCGTCACGGAGGGTGTGCTTCCCCCTCCACGACGCCCCGCCAGCTCAACCCGGACGCGGGCTCAGGAGATGCCGTTGCGCAGCCGGTTCCAGTCGAAGTTGGGCGCCGGGTCGTTCTTACGGCCCTTGGGCACCGCGACATCGGCGTGGCCGACGATGTTCTTCATCGGCACGTTGTACTTCTGCTTCAGGTGGCCGGTGAGCTGGATGAGCGCCTTGTACTGGGCGTCGGGGAACGCCGTCTTGCCGCTGCCGTCGTTGACCAGCTCGATGCCGATGGAGCGGCTGTTGATGTCGCTGGGCACGCCGTGCAGCTCACCCTTGCCCGCGTGCCACGCGCGCTTCTCGTCGCCGACGAGCTGGTAGATCTTCCCGTCGCGGTCGATCATGTAGTGCGCGGACACGTCGCTCTTCGGGTTGCGCATCCACGCCAGGTCACCCGCGCCGTTGTTCGAGGCGGTGTGGTGCATGACGATGGTGTCGATGTCCTTGCCACCGCGCTCGTTGTAGTTGGGCGAGGGCGCGCTGATGACGGGCGGCTTGGGGAACTTGCCCCCCTGGGTGGGCGGCGGCTTCACTGGCCCGTCCACGTTGGCCAGCGCCTTCTTCATCGCCGCGTGGGTCAGCTCACCGTAGTAGCCGGTGGTGGGCAGCTTCTTGTCGGCCTGGAACTTCTTCACGGCCGTCTCGGTCTTCAGGCCGAAGATGCCGGGGCCGGTGGCCACCTGGGCCTTCGTCATGTAGCCCAGCTTCACCAGCGCGTCCTGGAGCTGCTTCACCTTGGGGCCTTCCGCGCCCTTGCGCAGACCGGCGGGAGGCGCGGTGACGGTGGCCGCGGCGGCGGCCTTGTTGGCCTGCGCGGCGGGCGCGGGGCGGGACGTCGTCGCGATGGAGGCAGGGGGGAGGCGGACGCTCATGGGGGGCGCTCTCGAAAAGAGGGAAATCCTTCCGCCAATTATCGCCCCCAGCCCCGGGAAGTTGCGAACCCAAGCAAGTCCGGGGCTTTACGGCCTCGGTCCCGGACTGTCAGTGACTCAGGCCGTACCGCGCGTCGCGGGCTTCGGCTGCTGGATGAGCTCGGTGGAGAAGTAGCGCTCCATGCGGTCGGGGAACACCGTCACCACCTGGGCGCCCGGGCCCAGCCGCTTGGCGGCCTCGACGGCGGCCGCGTAGTTGAGGCCGGAGGAGGGCCCACGGGGAAGCCCCGGCGGATGAGCGCGCGCGCGGTGCGCATGGCCAGCTCGTCCGACACGTCCAGCTCCACGCGGCCCGGCATGTCCGCGTCGCGGTACAGCTTGGAGATGCCGTCCACCACGCCCGGCACGCGGGGGCTGAAGCTGCAGCACTCGATGTCGCAGCCCAGCCCGGCGATGGGCCGCGCCACGAAGGCCGTCACCGCGCAGCCGGCTTCGGCGAAGGCCTGGTACAGCCCCACCACCGTGCCGCCCGTGCCCACGCCGCTCACCACGCCGTGCACCAGTCCGCCCGGCACCTGCGACAGGATTTCCTGCCCCGTCCACACCCGGTGCGCCTCGGCGTTGTCCGGGTTCTCGAACTGGCGCGGGGCAAAGGCCTTGCGCTCTCGCGCCAGCTCCTCGGCCCGCGCAATCGCGCCGCGCACGCCCGTCTCGCGCGGCACCAGCACCACGTCACCGCCATAGGCGCGGATGGTGAGCAGGCGCTCGTCGGTGACACCCTCCGGCATCACCGCCGTGAAGCGCAGCCCCATCTGCGCGCAGGCCAGCGCCAGGGCGATGCTCGTCGAGCCGCTGGACGCCTCGATGACCTCGCCGCCCGAGCACAAATCCCCCAGCCGCCACGCCTTCTCCAGCATGTACCGGGCGATTCGGTCCTTGGTGGAGCCGCTGGGGTTGAGGAACTCCAGCTTGCACCAGATGGTGGGCCCCTCCGCCTCCAGGCGGACCGGGACGAGCGGAGTGGGACCCACGGCCTGCAGGAAGCGGCCGTCCGCGGGAAGGGGGCGACAGGGAGGGCGCATGGGGCTCTCACTACTCCGAATCCGCCGCTCGCGGGAGCGCCTCTGCACTTTTTGCAGGCTCGGTGGCATCCATTGGCGGGTTGCCTGCCCGGGAAGCGGACACTCCCCGGGCGGTAACGCTTGGCGTGCGGTAGGCGTCGCAGGTACGAAAGAGTCCTCTCCATCGAATGACTTCCACGCCTGCGGTCATCCTCAACGTCAACGACGACGCCGCCAGCCGGTATGTGACTTCGCGCGTGCTGGGGCTGGCGGGCTTCCGCGTGGTGGACGCCGCGTCCGGCTTCGAGGCGTTGTCACTCGCGGACGAGCACACGGACCTCGTCGTCCTCGACGTGCGCCTGCCGGACATCAGCGGGCTGGAGGTGTGCCGAAGGCTGAAGACGGCGCCGCGCACCCACAATGTGCTCGTGTTGCACCTGTCCGCGCAGGCGGTGGGGCCGGGCGACCGGGCGCTGGGTCTGGAGCATGGCGCGGACGGCTACCTCGTGGCGCCGGTGGACCCGGAGGAGCTGGTGGCCCAGGTGCACGCCCTCTTGCGGCTGCGCAAGGCCGAGCGCGAGGTGCGGGCGCTGTCGCAAGAAGTGGAGCACCAGCGCCAGCTCCTGGAGCTGGCCATCTCCAACGCGGCGGACCCCATCATCCTCTATGACGGGGCCGGGCGCGTGGTGTTCGCCAACCAGGCCCTGTACGCGGCGCGTGGCAGCCACGCCGCGCACGGCCCGGGGCGGACGCCCGCGGAGATGCTCGAGAAGGACCCCTCGCTGGAGCCCTACATCCGCCTCCTGGAGACGGCGCTGCGCACGGGGCAGGTGCAGCGCGGCACCGTCACCCTGTCCTCGGACCGGGGGCCCCGGCACTTCGCCTTCGTGGTGTCGCCCTCGGTGGGCCCGGACGGAAAGGTGGCGGCGGTGATGTCCTCCTCGCGCGACGTCACCGAGGAGCGCAGCGCGGAGGAGTTCCGCGAGCAGTTCATCGGCATGCTCGGGCACGACTTGCGCAACCCGCTCAATGCCCTGTCCATGTCCGCCCAGCAGCTGCACCGCCGGGGTGGGCTGGATGAGCGCCAGACGCTGCTCACCCGCCGCATCCTCACCAGCTCGGACCGGATGGACCGGATGATCCGCCAGCTGCTGGACTTCGCCCGCGCGCGGCTGGGCGGCGGCATCCCCGTGCTGCGCGCGCCCTGTGACTTGTTCGACGTGGTGCGCCGCGCCGTGGACGAGCTGCGGGCCAGCCACCCCGGGCGGCTCCTGCAACTGGAGGTGCAGGGCGACGGCCGGGGGGACTGGGACGTGGACCGGCTGGAGCAGGCCCTGGGCAACCTGCTGGCCAACGCGCTGAAGTACAGCCCCCCGGAGAGCCCCGTGACGGTCCACGCCGAGGGCCTGCCGGACGGCGCGGTGCTGCGCGTGCACAACCAGGGGGCGCCCATCCCCACCGAGGAGCTGCCCCACGTCTTCAGCGCGTGGCGCCGGGGCCGCAAGGCGCGCACGGAAGGGGGCTCGGCCGCGGGCCTGGGGCTGGGGCTCTACATCACCTCCCAGATTGTCCGTGGCCACGGGGGGGAGGTGGAGGTCATCTCCAGTGCTCCGGGTGGCACCACCTTCACGGTGCGTCTGCCCCGATGATGACCAGCTGACGAATGCGGTGCGTCGACCCTCGCTCTCGGACAGGGTTGTTGCCACGTTCCGGTCATGGCGTCCGAGAAGCTCATCTTCGCTCAGTCCGTGGAAGCCCTCTTCGTGCGGGCCCTGGGGCCGCACCTCACCCGTGACGGCCGTCAGCGCCTGAAGGCGGTGGGCCTGGACCTGTCCGAGCCGCTCCGCCCCCACTACACGGTGGAGCAGTGGCGCTCCTTCCTGAGGGTGGCCGCGCAGGACCTCTACCCCGGCCTGCTGCCGCACGAGGCCTGCTTCGAGCTGGGCGCGCGCTACCTCCAGGGCTTCCGGCAGACGTCGGCGGGCCGCTCCAGCATGTCGCTCGTCACCCACCTGGGCCCGCAGCGCACGCTGGAGCGGGTGCCCTACAACGTCCGGGCCGGCAACAACTTCAACGAGGTGCGGGTGGAGGAGTCCACGAAGGACTCGGCCACGCTGTGGATGAAGGACGTGACGGCGGACAACCCGTACTTCGCGGCCGGCTTCCTCGCGGAGACGCTCAAGTGCGCGGGCGCGGGGCAGGTGAAGGTGGAGCCGATTGCCTTCGACGGCACCGCCGCCACCTTCCGCCTCACCTGGGTCAAGGGCGTGGCTCGCGCGCCCCTCACCGTGGTCAGCTCGAACTCCTGAGCCTCACTCCGTCGGAACCAGGGCCAGCCTGGGACGTGACGCGCCACCCGGGCGCGTCAGGGTGCCTCAAGCCGCCTGGATGACGCCGCTGGCGGACGGCTGCCGGTGGGTGATGTCCGCCAGCACGCCGAGCACGCGGCCAATGCGCCCGTCCTCCGCGCGCGAGCGGGCCCGCAGCGCCTGACGCCGCACCTGTCCGTCGGCCATGAGCACGCGGTAGTCCAGCACCACCTCGCCAGGGGACTCGGCGCAGCGGGCGAGCCGCTCGGCCACGCCCAGCCGGTCCTCCGGGTGGATGCGGGAGAGGAACGTCCCCAGCTGCTCCTCCACCGGCAGCTCCGCCTGTCCGAAGAGCGAGGCCGCGTTGCGCTCCCAGTGCAGCGTGCCGTCGGGCAGGCGCAAGTCGAACAGCGTCAGCGACGCGGCGGACAAGGCCTGGAGCATCCGCGCCTCGTTGCGCCGCAGCGCCTCTTCCATGGCCTTGCGGTCGGTGATGTCGCGGCTGATGCCGAACAGGCCGAACACCGCGCCGGAGTCGTCCTTGAGCACGCCCTTGGTGGACAGCCACACGCGGGGCTTGGGGCCGCGCTGTGCCTCCTCGTAGGTGAAGGTGTGGCGGAAGGCGAGCACCTCGCGGTCATGCGAGGCCGTGGTGCGTGCCTCCTCCGGCCACAGCTCCGCGTCGGTGTGGCCCAGCACCTCCTCCACCGCCTTGCCCATCAGCCGCGCGCCGGCCGCGTTGATGCGCGTGTACCGGCCCGCCAGGTCCTTCGTGTAGATGGCGTCCGTGCAGCCCTGGAGCACGGCGTTGAAGAGGGCGCTGGTGCGCCGCAGGGTGTCCTCGGTGCGCCGACGCGCGGTGATGTCGGCCAGGTACACCAGCACGCCGCCCGACGCGGGCACCGCCGTCACCCGGCAGTGCACCTGCGTGGTGACGAGGCACTCCTCGAACTCCACGGTGCGCCCGGTGCTCAGCGCGCGCTGGAGCTGGCGGCGCAGGGTGGACTCGGGGTCTTCCGCGTAGGTGTCCCACAGCACGCGGCCCAGCAGCTCGTCCCGGCTGAAGCCCAGCAGCTTCTCCGCGGCGCGGTTGGCGTGGCGCACCCGGAAGCCCGCGTCCAGCGCGAGGAAGGCGTCCGGCATGGACTCGACGTAGGCGCTCATCCGCTCCTCGAAGGCCTCCGCCTCCACCACGAAGCGCGCCTCCTCGGTGATGTCCGCCAGCCAGACCGCCAGGCGGCCGTCCTCCATGCGCACCGCCCGCGCGCGCACCTGGCGCATTGCCTCGTCCTCGCCAGAGCTGAAGACGTGCTCCGTGCGCTCGCCGGTGACGAGGGTGGCGGTCCACGGCGCGCGCATGCCGGCCAGCGCGGGCCGGCTCGAGAGCAGCGGCTGGCCGCTCAGTCCCGGGCCCAGCAGCGCTTCGGCGGCCGGGTTGGCGTAGTCACAGAGGAAATCCGAGGGGGCCTCGGCGCTGCCTCCGTCGGGGCGCAGGGCGAGGAAGCCATCGGGGTTGAGCGCTTCGAGCGCGTAGCGGCTGGAGGAGACCATGGGGGATTGGGAAGACAGGTAACACGCGAAGCGCCTCCGACACTCTCACCCCGCCGCGCCGCGTCGCCGCACATGGAGAGTAGGTGACACCGCCGCCGCGCACCCGTCCGCGAGGGAACGCGTGTTCAACGTTTGCATGGACATTGGAGCGGGTTGCACGCGCCTCGGGTGCGGTTGACCCGTAGTCCTCCGGGCCAGTGGCGCCGCGTTGACGCCGGGCTGCACCTGTGTTCAGGCTGCTGTTGGAGAGGTGTGCATGGCCCCGCAGATCAGCCTCGACTTCGCCGCCGAGTGTGCGGCGCACCCCGCGCTGGCGCTGTTCCACCCGGTGGTGCGGCGCTGGTTCGCCGAGCGGCTGGGCGAGCCCACCCGGCCGCAGGTGGAGGGCTGGCCCCTCATCCATGCCGGCCAGGACGTGCTCATCGCCGCCCCCACGGGCAGCGGCAAGACGCTCACCGCCTTCCTCGCCGCGCTGGACTCGCTCTTCCGCCTGGCGCTGGAGGGCACGCTGCCGGACTGCACGCAGGTGCTCTACGTGTCGCCCCTCAAGGCGCTGGGCAACGACGTGCAGAAGAACCTGCTCCAGCCGCTGGAGGAGCTGCTCGCCCGCGCCCGCGCGGAGGGCTACACGCCGCAGGAGCTGCGGGTGCAGGTGCGCAGCGGCGACACGTCCGCCTCCGAGCGCGCGCAGATGGTGCGCCGCCCGCCGCACATCCTCATCACCACGCCGGAGTCCTTCTACCTCTACCTCACCGCCGAGCGCGCCCGCGCCACGCTGCGCAAGGTGCGCACCGTCATCGTGGACGAAATCCACGCCCTGGCGCGCGACAAGCGGGGCAGCCACTTCGCGCTGTCGCTGGAGCGACTCAAGGCGCTCACGGAGGTCCGCCCGCAGCTCATCGGCCTGTCCGCCACGCAGAAGCCGCTGGAGGCCATCGCCGGCTTCCTCACCGGCGCCTCCCACCGCGAGTGCAAGCGCGTGGAGGTGGGCCACCTGCGCCCGTGGGATTTGACGCTGGAGATTCCGGACGCGGAGCTGTCCTCGCTCGCCACCCATGAGATGTGGGGCCAGGTCTATGACCGGCTGGTGGAGCTGACGGGCAAGCACCGCACCACGCTCATCTTCGTCAACACGCGGAAGATGGCGGAGCGCGTGGCGCACGATTTGGGCGAGCGGCTGGGCGAGGGCACCGTGGCGGCCCACCACGGCAGCATGTCGCGCGAAATCCGCCTGGCGGCGGAGGAGAAGCTCAAGGCCGGCCAGCTGC
>JBKGHK010000484.1:0-7691 GCA_046520375.1 Pyxidicoccus sp. 3LFB2 | reverse complement strand
CGCATCCGCCACCCCGCCGTCCCCCGCCTCATCGACGCTGGCCACTGGCAGCCCCAGGAGGACCTCTCCTACGCGTGGCTCGTCATGGAGTGGGTGGAAGGCATGCCGCTCTACGCATGGGCCCAGGCCCAGCGCCCCTCCTCACGCCAGGTGCTCCAGCTTCTCTCCCAACTGGCCCGAGCCCTGGAGGCCACCCATGCGGCCGGAGGCCTCCACCGCGATGTGAAGGGGGACAACGTCCACGTCCGGCGCGCAGACGGTCAGCCCTTCCTCCTGGACTTCGGCTCCGGCCACCACCTGGGCGCCGCCACGCTGACCTCGCAGGCTCTTCCTCCTGGTACCTCCACCTACCGCGCTCCCGAGGCGTGGCGCTTCGTCACGCGTCCCAGCAAGCCCCTGGTCCCGTATCCGCCGGGGCCCGCGGATGACCTCTTCGCTCTGGGTGTCACGGCCTATCGCCTCATCACCGAGAAGTACCCACCGTGCGCGCACCCGGGGGATGACGACGCCTGGCTGTGGCGCCCCGAGGAGCTGGCGCACTGGACGGCGCGAGTCTCCAACCCCCGCTGCCTTCCGGAGCTCAGCGCGCTGGTGGCTCGCATGCTCTCGCCCCATCCCGAGGCACGAGGGAGTGCGCGGGAGGTGGCCGAAGCGTTGGAGCAGGCTGCACGCAGCGCGGGACGCGAGGCGGATGCACCGCTCTTCACCGGAGAGGAGTTCCGGCCCGCAGGCCTGTTTCCCCTCCCCCAGCGCGTCACGGTGCGGCGCCCGCCTCGCATGCCGAGATGGCCCTGGTTCGCGGCTGCCGGCCTCGCAGGCGCACTCGTGCTGAGCGCCCGAGAGCTGAGCGGGAGTCGCTCCGAGGAGACAACAGCTTCCCACGTTGAGGAGCAGGAAGAGTCCCGGGATGGCGGCACCGTGGCCGTTGGGGACTCCGCACTGACGGCGCCCGTGGCGCCCGAGCAAGCCCCCTCCGTGTGGACATCCATCGCGGTGGACGTGCCACCGAAACCCCTCCCCGGGCAGTGGCGCCCGGACGTCACCGGCCGCTGTCCCGGCAAGGTGCAGGTCACCATCAACGGCGGTTGTTGGACGAAGCTGAGCGTGGACCTAAAGGATTGTGATGATTCGGGCGGCTTTGAATATAGGAGCGCGTGCTACTTCCCCGTCATGGTCAAGCCACGCCCTGCCACCTCGGGCCCCGCGGATCGAGACGGCGGTCCATAGCCAACGGCTCCAGTGCCTGACGTGTACTCCGGGCCAGTGTAGAACCCGTGCAGCCCCTTGAGGCACACGCGTGCCCAGGCCGCAAAGGTGTTGGAGGGGGCTGCCGGGCAGGCGGTGAAGCAGGAAGGGACGAAGAAGGGTTCATCGCCGGCGTCGTGGAAGCAGCCAGGCCGGGTCGCTTGCGCACCCGGCGCAATCTCTACCAAGCCGGAGAGTAAAGGGCTGATGTGCGGGCCGAGCCCACCCGGCCGACTGACGCAGCAGTCCGCCAGGGTGCTTCAAGATCGCAGTGGGCGGAGCTTTCAGCGAAGATCGGTCCCCAATGCCGACGCCCGAAGCTGCTGCCCGCGAGAACATCGACGCTGCTCTTCAGAGCGCCGGTTGGCACGTCCAGGACTTCGCCCAGCTCAACCTCGCCGCCGGGCTCGGGGTGGCCGTGCGCGAGTTCCCCCTGGCACGCGGCCACGGCAAGGCCGACTACGCCCTCTATGTCGCCGGGAAGCTGGCCGGTGTCGTCGAGGCCAAGAAGGAGGGCACCCTCCTCACCGGCATCGAGGTTCAGTCGGAGAAGTACGCGCGCGGCGTGCCGCCCCTCTTCCCCGCCCACGTCATCCCGCTGCCGTTCCTCTACGAGAGCACGGGCGTGGAGACGCAGTTCACCAACCGCCTGGATCCGGAACCCCGCAGCCGCCGCCTCTTCCACTTCCACAAGCCCGAGACTCTGGCCGAGTGGCTCGACCCGGAGCAGAACCCACCACCGCTGCTCCCGCTCGAGAATGGCGAGCCCGCGCCGCGCAGCCTCCTGCCCTCCACCCTGCGGCTGCGCCTCCGCCAGATGCCCGAGGTCGAGCCCAGGGGCCTCTGGCCCGCCCAGCTCAAGGCCGTGCGCAACCTCGAAGCCTCCCTGCACGACGGCAAGCCGCGCGCCCTCATCCAGATGGCCACCGGCTCCGGGAAGACCTTCACCGCGGTCAGCTCCATCTACCGGCTCATCAAGTTCGGTGGCGCCAAGAGAGTCCTGTTCCTCGTGGACCGCGCCAACCTCGGCCGCCAGACGCTCAAGGAGTTCCAGCAGTACGTCACTCCAGACGACGGCCGGAAGTTCCACGAGCTGTACAACGTCCAGCACCTCACCTCGAACAAGCTCGACCCGGTGGCCAAGGTCTGCATCGCCACCATCCAGCGCGTCTACTCCATGCTCTCGGGCCAGGAGCTGAAGGAAGACGCAGAGGAGCTCTCCGCCTTCACCACGCTCACCGACTTGAGCACCGAGCAGCTTCCGGTCCCCTACAACCCCAGCATTCCCGTCGAGTTCTTCGACTTCCTGTGGACCGACGAGGCCCACCGCTCCATCTACAACCTGTGGCGACAGGTGCTGGATTACTTCGACGCGTCACTCATCGGCCTCACCGCGACGCCCTCCAAGCAGACCCTCGGCTTCTTCAACCAGAACCTCGTCATGGAGTACGACCACGAGGCCGCCGTCCGCGACAGGGTGAACGTGCCCTTCGACGTGTACCGCATCCGCACCCGCATCACCGAGGGCGGCTCGAAGGTGGAGGCCGGCCTCTTCGTGGACAAGCGCGACCGCGAGTCACGGGCCGTCCGGTGGCAGAAGCTCGATGAGGACCTGACCTACTCCGCCAGCCAGCTCGACCGGGACGTGGTGGCGGTGGACCAGCTGCGCACCGTCATCCGCACCTTCAAGGACCGGCTCTTCACCGAGATCTTCCCTGGCCGGAAGGAAGTCCCCAAGACGCTCATCTTCGCCAAGGACGACTCCCACGCCGACGACATCGTCCGCGTCCTCCGGGAGGAGTTCGGCAAGGGCAACGAGTTCTGCGAGAAGATCACCTACCGCACCGGCACCGCTCGCATCGTCACCAAGAAGAAGGGGCCCAGCGGCAAGGAAGTCGAAGAGGTCACCTACAAGTCCACCGGCATCAAGCCCGAGGACCTGCTCTCCTCGTTCCGCAACTCCTACAACCCGCGCATCGCCGTGACGGTGGACATGGTCGCCACCGGCACAGACATCAAGCCGCTGGAAATCGTGATGTTCATGCGCACGGTGAAGAGCCGTAACTTCTTCGAGCAGATGAAGGGGCGCGGGGTCCGCGTCATCAACACGAGCGACCTCCAGTCCGTGACGCCCGACGCTCCCGCCAAGACGCACTTCATCCTCGTGGACTGCGTGGGCATGTGTGAGAGCGACTTCGTCGATACCCGCCCGCTGGAGAAGCACCCTGCCGTGGCCTTCGACAAGCTGCTCCAGGTGGTGGCTGCTGGCGGCACGGACCGCGAGGTCATCTCCTCGCTGGCCAGCCGCCTGGCCCGGATGAACCTGCGGTTGGGCAAGCCCGAGAAGGAGCGGCTCGCTCGGTTGGCGCACGGCAAGTCGTTGGAAGAGCTGGTGGGCGGTCTGATGGACGCGTTGGACCCGGACAGGCACGTCGAGGCGGCGCGGGTGGCCAACAAGCTGCTCACCGGAGAAGAGCCCACGGCGGCGCAGGTCTCCCGGGCGGCGGAGGCGGTGATTCGGGTGGCGGTGGCTCCGCTGGCGGCGAACCCGGACCTGCGCAACGAGCTCGCCTTCATCAAGCGCAGCTTCGAGCAGACGCTCGACACGGTCAGCGTGGACACGGTGCTGGGAGCCGGCTTCGACGCCGCCGCCACCGAGAGGGCACGCGGGCTGGTGCAATCCTTCGAGCAGTACATCGAGGAGCACAAGGACGAGCTCACCGCCATCCAGGTGCTGTACTCGCAGCCGTACGCGAAGCGGCTCACGTTCAAGGACATCAAGGCGCTGGCCGAGGACATCAAGGCCCCGCCCCGGACGTGGACTCCCGAGGCGCTCTGGCAGGCGTACGAGACGCTCGACAAGGCGAAGGTGCGCGG
This sequence comes from Pyxidicoccus sp. 3LFB2, assembly GCA_046520375.1. Classification (GTDB taxonomy): domain Bacteria; phylum Myxococcota; class Myxococcia; order Myxococcales; family Myxococcaceae; genus Myxococcus. Next base: position 3,569 of record JBKGHK010000484.1, on the reverse strand, counting down.
GGCTGGGGGCACGCGGCTGCTCACGGACATCGTGTCGCTGGTGCGCTTCGCGCTCCACAAGGACCGGCAGCTGGTGCCCTTCACGGACCAGGTGGAGGAGCGGTTCCAGAACTGGCTGGCCCAGCAGGAGAACCGGGGGCGGAAGTTCTCCGATGAGCAGCGCCAGTGGCTCGCGCTCATCAAGGATCACGTCGCCGCGAGCTTCAGGATGGAGAGAGACGACTTTGACGACGTGCCCTTCAACCAGAAGGGCGGGCTCGGGCGGGTCCATCAGGTGTTCTCGGGCAAGCTCGATGAGCTGCTCGAAGAGCTGAATGAGGTGTTGGTGGCATGACACACGAGAAACTACCGACGGGGTGGGCGTGGGCAACACTGCGGGAATTGGCTGACCTCAAGGGAGGCATCACGAAAGGCCTACGCCGCTCCAATGGCGCCAAGGTCCGTTCCGTACCCTACCTACGAGTCGCAAATGTTCAGCGCGCCTTCCTCGACCTCAGCGAAGTGAAGACCATTGAGGCGAAAGAAAGCGAGATCGCCGATCTCCTCTTGCGTCCGGGAGACATCCTCTTCAATGAGGGTGGGGACCGAGACAAGCTGGGCCGTGGGTGGATCTGGCGCGGTGAACTCCCGGAGTGCATCCACCAGAATCACGTCTTCCGCGCTCGCCTCCGCAGCACCGACCTGCAACCAAAGCTTGTCTCTTGGTACGCCAACTTCGTTGGGGCTGCCTACTTTTCCGACCAAGGCAAGCAGACGACCAATCTCGCATCGATCAATCTGACCAAGCTCGGTGAGTTCCCGGTTCCGGTGCCCCCCGTCGAGGAGCAGGGCCGCATTGTCGCCGAGGTTGAGAAGCAGTTCACCCGCCTTGATGCCGGAGTCGCCTCCCTCAAGCGCGTACAGGCCCAGCTCAAGCGCTACCGGGCTTCGGTCCTGAAGGCTGCGTGCGAAGGGCGGCTGGTTCCGACCGAGGCCGAACTCGCCCGCTGCGAGAAGCGCGACTACGAGCCTGCGGACAATCTCCTCGCGCGCATCCTTCAGGAGCGCAAAAAGTCTTGGGTGGTTCAGCAACTCGCAAGGATGAGGGCAGAGGGGAAGCCGTCCGTTGGAGAGGGATGGAAAAAGAATTATGAAGACCCATCTGGTGTGTCCTCTCAGGGCTTGCCGAACTTACCAAATGGCTGGTGCTGGGCTTCGCTGACGCAATTAGGAGAGCTCGGTCGAGGAAGGTCCAAACACCGACCCCGTGATGATCCACGTTTGTATGGTGGGCCCTATCCCTTCATTCAGACGGGAGATGTGCGAAAGTCTGAAGGAACGATTACTGGCTACACGCAGACATATAGCGAGATGGGACTGACACAGAGTCGACTTTGGCCAGCCGAAACTCTCTGTATAACAATTGCAGGCAACATTGCCGAGACCGGAATCCTGGCGTTTGATGCTTGCTTCCCGGACAGTGTTGTTGGGTTCTGTGCCAATAGTGGCATCTCGACACGATTTGTAGAGTTTTTCCTGCGGACAGCAAAGGGGGAGCTTGCGCGTTTTGCTCCGGCCACGGCGCAGAAAAACATCAATCTTGAGGTGCTTGAGCGGATTGCTGTGCCCCTCCCTCCACTGGCAGAGCAATTGAGGATTGTTGCGGAGGTTGAACGAGTGCTGTCGGTCGTAGGGACTGTGGAGCAAGAAGTTGAATCCCATCTTGCGCGAGCAAATCGTCTCCGTGCCTCCATTTTGAAGCAGGCGTTCGATGGGCGGCTTGTGCCTCCAGATCCTTCTGACGAGTCGGCTAGTTCCCTTCTCCAGCGTATTCGGGCAAACCAGCATACGCCGGAGCCTCTGAGAGCTGCCGGTTCAGAAGTTGCATCAAAGCGGCGGATTTCAAGGCGCGTCACTGTCTGACTGAGTTCTAGGCATGAGCAACCACTCGACCCAAATCGTCCAGAAGCTCTGGAACTACTGCGATGTCCTCCGAGACGATGGCCTCTCCTACGGCGACTACATCGAGCAGCTCACGTTCCTGCTCTTCCTCAAGATGGCCCACGAGCAGACCCAGGCTCCGTGGAACCGTCCATCGCCCGTCCCCAAGGGCTGCGACTGGCCCAGCCTGATGAGCAAGGAGGGCGACCCCCTCGAAGCTCACTACCGCCGCCTGTTGGAGACGCTGGGCAAGTCGAAGGGGACGCTGGGCCTCATCTTCCGCAAGGCCCAGAACAAGATTCAGGACCCGGCGAAGCTGCGCCGCCTCATCGTGGACCTGCTGGACCGCGAGCAGTGGTCGAGCCTCGACGCCGACGTGAAGGGCGACGCCTACGAGGGCCTGCTGGAGAAGACGGCCACCCAGTCCGGGGCCGGGCAGTACTTCACCCCGAGAGCGTTGATCCGCGCCCTCGTGGACGTGGTGCAGCCCAGGCCGGGGGAGACCATCGTGGACCCGGCCGTGGGGACCGGCGGCTTCCTGCTCGCGGCCCACGACTACATTGCCCGGAACAACAAGCTCGACAAGGACCAGAAGAAGCACCTCAAGCTGGAGGCGCTGCGAGGGTGGGAGATCGCCGATACGCCCGCCCGCCTGTGCACGATGAATCTGCTGCTCCACGGCATCGGCGGGGATGAGACGCCCGTCGTCGTGGTGGATGACGCCATTCGCAGCGACCCGGGCAAGCGGTGGAAGATCGCTCTCTCCAATCCGCCCTTTGGCCGCAAGTCCTCCGTCACCGTCATCAACGAGGAGGGCGAGCAGGAGAAGGAGGCCCTCACCGTCGTGCGCGACGACTTCTGGGCCTCCACGAGCAACAAGCAGCTCAACTTCGTGCAGCACATCAAGACGCTGCTGGAGGTGAACGGGCGGGCGGCGGTGGTGGTGCCCGACAACGTGCTCTTCGAGGGCGGTGCGGGGGAGACGATTCGCCGCAAGCTGCTCCACGAGTGCGACGTGCACACGCTGCTGCGGTTGCCGACGGGCATCTTCTACGCGCAGGGCGTGAAGGCGAACGTGCTGTTCTTCGAGAAGAAGCCGGGCCGGGAGAAGCCGTGGACCGAGAAGCTCTGGGTCTACGACCTACGCACGAACAAGCACTTCACGCTGAAGACGAACCCGCTGAAGCGGGGGGACCTCGACGAGTTCGTGGCCTGCTACCTGCCGGAGAACCGGCACCAGCGCAAGGCGACGTGGTCCGAGAAGAAGGCTCCGGAGGGGCGCTGGCGCTCGTACGGGTACGAGGAGTTGCTCCAGCGGGACAAGGTGAGCCTGGACATCTTCTGGCTCAAGGACGAGTCCTTGGAGGACTCAGCGAACCTGCCCGCTCCGGATGTCATTGCCGGGGAGATTGTGGACGACCTGCGCGCGGCCCTGGAGCAGTTCGAGGCAATCCAGACGGACCTCTCGCGCATCGGAGGGACTGGAGCACGGTTGAAGGCAGCGGGAGGGAGCTGAGGGCCCGATGCGAGCTCCTCGCGCTCTCTGGCTGTCGCTGCTGGCCGTGTCCTGGCTGGGCTGCTCCACGACTTCGGGAGCGCCCTTGCAGCAGGCCTGGGACGGGGCGGCGGTGGAGTGCGACGCCTCCCAG
>JBKGHK010000483.1:0-7703 GCA_046520375.1 Pyxidicoccus sp. 3LFB2 | reverse complement strand
GGCACGCTGGCGCGCCCTGCGCTTCTTTCCCTGGGGCGAGGGCTTCCTCGCCGTGACGGGCCTGCCGGTGGAGATGGCGCCCGGCGCCGCCACGGTGAAGGTGCTGGGCCCCGCGGCGCCTGGCGCGGCGCGCTGGAGCTGACCGGCACGCTGGACGTCATGGAGCCGGGCTACCGCGAGCGCGAGCTGAAGGTGGAGGGCAAGCACGTGGATCCGCCGGCCAACGTGAAGGCCCGCATGGCCGCGGACCGGCGCGCCTTCGCGCAGGCCTTCTCCCAGCCCTTCAGCCCCCCGGCCTTCGCGCAGAACTTCGCCTGGCCCCGGCAGGACAGCGTCACCGCGCCCTACGGCGACCGCCGCACCTTCAACGGCAAGCTGGCCAGCCAGCACTTCGGCGTGGACATCGACGGGGACCCGGGCACGCCGGTGTCCGCCGCCAATGAGGGCACCGTGGTGATGGCGCGCGACAACTTCTCCGCCGGGAAGACGGTCATCGTCCACCACGGCGCGGGCCTCTACACCACGTACTTCCATCTCTCGCGCATCAACGTGAAGAACGGCGCCCGCGTGAAGCAGGGCCAGAAGCTGGGCCTCGTGGGCAGCACCGGCCGCGTCACCGGCCCCCACCTGCACTGGGGCGTGAAGGCGGATGACCTCTGGGTGGACGGCGAGCTGCTCCTGCGCCTGGACTTCTTCCAGCCCGCGACGCCCGGAGTCGCCTCCGGGTCCACGCAGCTGGGCACGCCCTAGCGGGCCCGGGCCCGGAGCCTGACGCTCAGCGGTCGTTCCACTTCGGCGGGCGCTTCTCCAGGAACGCGGAGATGCCCTCGCCGGCGTCGTCGGCCAGCACGTTGAGCGACAGCTGCGAGGCGAGGTACTCCAGCGCCGTGGGCAGCGGCATGTCCTCGGCGGTGAAGAAGGCGCGGCGCCCCAGCGCCAGCACCGCCTGGCTCTTGCCGGCCAGCTTCCCCGCCAGCGCCGCCACCGTGGCGTCCAGCTCCGCCGCCGGCACCACCCGGTTGACGAGCCCCAGCGTCAGCGCGTCGCGCGCCGGCAGCCGGTCACCGGTGAGCACCAGCTCCAGCGCGCGCTTGCGGCCCACGTGCCGCTGCAGCAGCGCCATCATCATCATCGGGAACAGCCCCACGTCGATTTCGGGCGTCCCCAGGTCCGCGCCCTCCACCATGACGGCCAGATCACACGCGAGCACCAGCCCCAGCCCGCCCGCCAGCGCGTGGCCGTTGACGCGGGCCACCGTGGGCTTGCGCAGCTCCTGGAAGCGCGACAGCAGCCGCCCGTAGGAGCGCCGGCCGTCGTGCGTGGCCAGGAAGCCCTCGTCGCCCGCCATGGTGCCCAAATCTCCACCCGCGCAGAAGACCTTCTCCCCCGCGCCGGTGAGCACCACCACCCGCACCGCGGCGTCCGACTCGGCGCGCTCGAGGGCCGCCATCAGCCCCCGCACCACCGAGGGCGACAGCGCGTTGCGGGCCTTGGGCCGGTCGATGGTCAGGTGCGCTTGGGCGCCCTGGACTTCGTAGCGGACTTCTCCGGCGGACTCTCCGACGACTTCCATGCAGACGCCTCCGCGCCGTGGGCGCCCGTCAGGACGCCGTAAAGGAAGGAGTCGGCGATCTGCGCCTTGGCCCGCTCCAGCGCGGCGACGTCACGCGAGTCGGTCAGCCCCACCACGAAGGCGGTGAGCCCCATCTCGATGTTGCCGAAGAGGAGCGCGGAGGCCAGCTGCGGGTCCATGTCCGCGCGCAGCTCTCCGGACTCCTTCGCCTGGGCGAACAGCCCCGAGCTCAGGCGGATGGCGTCCACGAAGGCCGTCTGCCGGTTGATGCGCGAGCCGGCCGGGCTGCGGGCAATCTCCAGGATGAGCACCTTCACCGCGCGCGGGTCCACCCGGTACGCCTCGAAGGCCACGTCGACGATGCCGCGCACCTTCTCGGCGAGCGTGCCCTCCGTCTCCACCACCGCGCGCACGCGCGTGACGAAGCCGCTCCAGCCCGTGTCGAACACGGTCTCGAGCAGCTCGTCCTTGTTCTTGAAGTAGTGGTAGACGAGGCCGTACGCGACGCCGGCCTCCTTGGCCACGTCCGCGATGCGGCAGCCGTGGTAGCCCTTGCGGGCAAACACGTCGATGGCCGCGCGCAGGATGGTGCGGCGCCGCTCGCTCTCGCGCGAGCCGTTCTCCGCCGCCGTCTTGCTCTGCTGGCCCACGACGTCCTCCACCGGCGGGTTGACTCACCAGTCAGCCGGAGGGCGGAACCTACGGAGGCAGGGCCCTGGGGTCAATGCCTTGTTGCGGCACGCCCAGGGCCCCACCGTCTGCTTTACTTCACCACGCCGCGCACGAGCGGGCCGACGATGCCCACCCGGTGCCCTTCATTCTGGGCGGCGGTGTAGTAGCAGGTTGGCGACACCTCCCAGGGCACCGGCGGGTTGCTCTCCGGCGGAGGCGAGCCTTCCGAGGGCTGCTCGTGGACGTCCTCGACGGAGTAGCTCTCGAACTTGAACGAGGGGTACGTCATGGCGATGCCGGTGATGGTCGGCGCCACCTTCACGGGGCCGGACGCGCCGCCGGTGCAGCCGTCGTCGTTGGCGTTCTGGGCGATGCGGTTGAACCAGGGGTCCGACACGAGGAACTGCACCGTCCTCGCGCCGAAGTGCTCGACGATGAAGTTGGCGGGGACCTGGTCGGGCGGCGGCTGGATCTGCCGGAGGACCTGCGGCTCATCCAGGCCGTGCGGCCAGCCCGTCCAGAGGATGCGCTCCTGGACCCAGATGAGCGTGGAGGCGTCGAACTGCTTGTTCTTGCCGTTCCACTTGCCGTCGCCGTTGGCGTCCACGTAGCGCTCATGCGGGTCCCACGTGCCGTTGTCGTTGTTGTCGACGAAGGGCTCGGTCAGGTCCACATAGGGCTCGCCCTGGTCCCACTGGCCGTTGTTGTTGTTGTCGTCGAAGGCCTCCTCGCCGCTGGTGATGGCGACCAGGGCGACGAGGTTGTCACGCGGGTTGTTGATGATGCCCGGGCGGATGGGGTCATTGCGGCGCGGCTCCGGGCGGACCTCGTAGGGCCGGGGCGTCGCGTTGTAGGAGGCAATCGGGTTCTCTTCCCACAGGAAGGGGTGCATCCACAGCGGGGCGATGTACTCGCCCGTGTGGGTGTCGTCATTCGTGGGCGTCCAGGTGAAGCTCTCGGGGGGCACGTCCTCCGGCAGGGGGAACGAGGACTTGTAGAGGACCTCGGCGTTGCCCACCACGTCGGTGACGGAGACGGCGCTGGGACCGATGGTGCCCGCCTCGGTGAGGAAGGACACCTGGGCGCCGGTGATGCCGTCGCCGTTGCGGTCACCCACGTGGGCGATGCAGCGCACCTTCACGCCGGCGATGAGGTTGCGCGTGTTGTCCCACGCGCCAATGGCGTGGTGCAGGCCAGAGCCCGGCCCGGAGAACGAGCCGCACTGGAAGGTGAGCTGCCGCGAGCTGGAGTTGGTGCCGGCGAAGCTGACCACCGGGCTGATGGCTGTCTTCACCTCGGCGCCGGTGCCCGCGGTGGCCACGACGACGACGGAGGCCACGCGGCCGCCCCGGGCAATCACCTGCACGGAGACGATGCCGTCGGTGGCGTTGGTGGTGCCCTCCTCGGGCGACAGCTCCACCCCGGGGACGGGCGACTCCAGCGAGAAGGACACCTGCGTGCCCGCCTGGGGCCCACCGCGAGAGTCCACCGCTCGGAAGCGCAGCGTGGTGATTTCACCCAGTCGCGGCTGTGCCGGTGACTGGTCCACGAACTCCAGTGTGGCGGGGGCCGGCGGCGAGCACGCCACGATAACTACGCTCGCGAAGGCGACCCATGGGGCCAGACCCGGACGCATCAGCGGAACTCCTTGAAGATGATGAAGAAAGCGCGCTGTGCGCCAGCGGCGCACAGCGAAGCCCCAGCATCTTCCCGGGCCACCTACCGTCCAGTCAAGGACAGGGCAGGAAGACCGGAGTCCACTTGCGAGCCGGGCCTGGCTCCAGGGGGGTGGGAGACGTCAGGCGGCCGAGCCGCTGAACATCACCCGGGCGACCCCGAGCAGGCGGTCCACGTCCCGCGCGGTGAGGCCGCGGGCACGCGCGAAGTCAGAGAGGGGACGCAGCAGGTCCTCCGTCTGAGCAAGGGTCTGCTCCGTTCCCGTGAAGAGCTCTCCCAGGCTGACGCCGAGGGCGTTCGCCAGGGCTGCCAGCGTCTCCACATGGGGGACACGCTCGCCGCGCTCGATCATGGAAAGGAAGGAGACGCTGATCTGAGCCCGCTCCGCGAGCTCTTCCTGCGTCCATCGCTCCGGGCGCTGCGTGCGAAGCTCGCGGATGCGCTGGCCGATTCGTTTTCCGAGGTCCGACACGAAATTACATCTCCTGGCTGATTCGAGGTTGGTGGAACCCCCACGCACGGCGGGTGATTCCTAGCCACCGGCACCGAAGGCTCCGAAGCCCGCGACGCTGAGGTTGATGCCGCCAAACTCCGGCGCCAGACCCCGGCGAAGGACCATCACTCCCTCGATACGCCAGCAGTCACAGGCCGGCCCATACGAGAGGCCGAGAGTCTGCTGAGCGAGGGGAAGTGATTCTTGTGTGTTCGGATCTTCGAACAACGGCTGCACATACGCTTCGTACCGCACTCCCAGCCCAAATCCGAGCCTCAAACGCGTACCCGCAATGAGGGTCTGAACCCGCTCGGCCGGAGAGATGCCGGCCTCGATGAGCGCAGGTATCGGGGTCTCGAAGGACGCGGGGCCTACCAGGGTGTCCAACCGGCGGCGCACGGCATCCGGGCCGATGGCGAGCGGATCAGCCCCGTAGTCGACGGGGTTGTTCGGCCAGCCCCGCGAGGTCAGCAGGTCGTCGAAGCGGGCATACAGGGCAGCGCCCTTCCCGTTGTCGACATTGAATTCCGCGGTGATCTGGGTAACCCGGAGTGTCGTGGGGTCCAGGCGGATCTGCCCGCCCGCGGTCAGCACCCCTGCGCTGGCGCTGAGCCGGGCAAACGTGTCGCGTAGGACCGGGCCGGTGGCGCTCTCACCCAGCGTGGTCGGCCCGTGCCGGGTGAAGTCGAATCCCTGGCCGATTCGCAGGCGGAGCGGCTCGCGCATGTCGTTGCCACGCTTCAGGCGCAGCGTCTGGTCCACGGCGAGGATGGCGTGCAGGAAGCCGCGCGTCCGGCCGTCGTCTCGCAGGGGGACCGCGGCGTCGACCTCGTCATAGGGCTGCGGCACCCCGCTGTCGGAGGCACCGGCGGAAGGCACGCGGCCCCACCCGCCCGGCACGTAGCGCATCTCCAGCGAGGGGGCGATGGCATGCCGATACTTCGCGTCCCCGCGCCCCGCCCAGGTGGTGGCCACCTGGCTGTCCACCAGCAGCCCGGCAATGGGGTAGCCCCGCTGCCACGTCTTCCCAGACTGCTCCCCCACCCACACGTCCTGACGCAGGCCGACCGATGGGGTGATCCGGGCGTAGTGTCCCAGCCCGAAGGACGTGGACACCCGGGGGAAGAAGTCCACCCGGTCCCGGGCCTCGCGGTCGGCTCCGTTGAAGACGCCATCGAGCTGCAGGGGGTCTGGCCGCACGGGCCCCGCCTCCGGTGAGTTCCAGGGCGGGATGTAGTCATTCCGGATGCGGAAGATGCCGTCGATGCCTTCATCTCCGTAGCCACCGAAGATGGGGGAAAGCCGGGAGTACTCCACCCGCAGGCCGCCAATGAGCCCGCCCACCAGCGGACGCTCGGGCAGGGCGAAGGTGATGCCGGGGATGCGGTGGAAGGTGATGGGCCGCTTCAGCTCCGTCCCCGGCGGGATGTCCCCCCAGGCATTGGCCGGCACGCGGTCGGTCTGGAAGTACTGGAAGCCGGACCGGATGTCCTGGCGCAGCGAGACATCCATACCGGCATAGAGCTCGTCCTCGCGCTTGTAGAGGGCCGCGGTGCTGCGCAGGTACTGGTACTCGCGCGCGATGATGTCCGCGGTGATGTCGGCCGTGTAGAAGCCATCCGAGAGGATGGAGGCGTCCACCCGGTCATACCAGCCGCTGCCCAGTTCCTGGAGGTGCTGCCATGACGCCTCGCCGCGCAGGCCTCGAGCCTCCGGGACGATGTTGAGGGTTCTCACGTCGCCGACCTGCTCCCGGAAGTACCCGCCGTCTATCGGGTTGCGGATGGGCCGCAGGTCGTAGAGGAGGCCCAGCGTGGCCCGCCCCCGGGTGCGCTCGCTGGGGGTGTAGCGAAACTCGGTGAGCAGCCGGGGCCCCTTCACGCCGCGGTCGGGGTCCTCACGGACGAGGTCCGCCGTCCCCGTTTCCGGGTTGTTGAGGGTCTTCTCCTGGTCCCCTGCGCCCATGAAGTAGCCCGGGGTGAACGTCACGTCGTAGCTGCGGCCGAGCGTGAAGAAGACGGGCTGCTCCAGCGTGAAGCCGTTGATGCCGGAGAACGAGGGCTTGGGCATGAGCAGGCCCGAGCGCCGCTCCGCCAGCGGCAGGTAGAGCCACGGCACCGCGAAGACGGGCACCGAGTGCACGTACACCACGGGCCACGACAGCGTGGCGCGCTCGCCGAGGACGACGTTGGCGGAGCTGGCCTCCACGCGCCAGCTGGGCTCACCGGGGCCGCACTCGCACGGGGTGAAGGCCAGGTCGTCCACGACGAAGGACTGCGGCCCGGTGCGGCGGATGCGGGTGCCGCTGAGGATGACGGGCGTCTCCCCCATGGCGCGCAGCTCCTGCGGCGTCTTCGCCGAGAGCATGGCCTCCAGGGTGACGCCCCGCTTCTGCATGAAGAGGCCGCCCTGGAGGTTGGCCTCGAAGGAGCGGATGTCCACCCGCACCGAGTCCGCCACCGCGGCCATGCCGCCCGGGCCCACGAACATGACGTTGCCGGTGGCCGTGGCCACCTGGCCCGCCTCGTCGTACGTCACCTCGTCGGCGCGCAGCAGCATGTCGCCGGTGCGCAGCTCGCAGTGGCCGCGCGCGGTGAGGACCTGCTTGTCGGCTTCGTAGGCGACGAAGTCCGCGGCCAGCTCCACCGTTTCACCGGTGGGGAGCTGGACCTGCGTGGCGAGGGGAATCTGCGCCGTCGACACGAGCAGCGCGGCGGCGAGCGGGACGAGGATGCTCATTCAGGGGTGCAGGGTATGCCGCGCCCGGGCCGCGCCGCGCGCCCTTTTCACCGTCCCGTGCGCTGGAAGTCCAATGAAATGAGGTTGCCCTCCTGGCGCGCCTGGAACGGCACCGAGTCCCGGAGCTGGATGGTGACACGCACCCCCCGGCCGGCGGAGTCCGCCTCCACCCGGGTGACGGGAGAGCTGAAGAAGGACGTGTCCAGCGGGCGGGTGTTGTTGCTCAGGTCGATGCGGGTGTTCTCCAGCTCCACCACCACCGCGCGGCCGTCCTCACTCGCCGTGTATCGCACCGGCTCGTTGGTGCGGATGAAGACGCGCGAGGCGCCGGACTGCTGCTGGAAGCCCACCAGCGTCATCGTCTTGCGGCGCGAGGACACCTCCACCGAGGCGTCGGAGCCGCCGGACACCTCGCGGCGCGGGCGCTCGCGAGGCTCGGCCATGGCCAGCGTCTCCTGCTTGCGGCTGTCGCGGGAGGCGCGGGCCTCCTCCTGGCGCTGGCGCTTCTCCTCGGCGGCGGACCTCGGCCTGGGCGCGGCGCTCGTCGCG
>JBKGHK010000482.1:0-7730 GCA_046520375.1 Pyxidicoccus sp. 3LFB2 | reverse complement strand
GGGCAGCACCTGCGCCCTGCCGGTGCGGCAGAAGGTGCAGTGGCCGCAGGGACGCTCGCGTTGCTGGCCGAAGTGCGCGACCAGGGCGTTGCTCTGGCAGCCCGCGTGGGTGACGAGCCGGAGCACCTGCTGCACGCGCCCCACCTCCTGGGCCTCGCGCTGCTGGAAGCGCTGGCGCAGCAGCGCCACCAGCGCGGCGGCGTCCTCGCGGGGCCGCAGGCGCGTGAAGCGCTGACGGGGCTCGGAGACCTGCGTCTGCGCCAGCCCCTGCTCCTGGAGGTAGTCGACGGCCTTCACGATGCGCTCTCGCGGCTGACCGAGCGCCTCGCCCACCTCGGTCGGGTCGAGCGAGTACCAGGTGCGCCCCTTCTTCGCCTTCGCGAACACGTCGCTGATGAACTTCGCCCGCTCCCCCTGGAAGCGCCCCACCAGCTCCTCCAGCGGCACCAGCGGCTGCACCTTGTAGCCCGCGTAGAAGGGCGTGCCCTGCCGCAGCACGCCCTCCAGCTCCAGGTACGTCAGCGCGGTGCGCAGCACGAGCGGCCGCAGGTCATGCCGGTTGCCCAGCGCGTACAGGTCCACGTGGAGCTCGGGCCCTCCGGCGAGCACCTCCGTGACGAGCCCCTCCAGCGCCTCGGACGTCGGCGTGTCGCCATGGGCGAAGTTCTCCAGGGTGGGCACGTCCTCGGGGCAGGCGAACAGCTCCACCACGGACGGGGCGCCGTCGCGGCCCGCGCGGCCCACCTCCTGGCTGTAGCTCTCCAGGCCCTTGGGCAGGTTGTAGTGGTACACCGCGCGCACGTCCGCCTTGTCGATGCCCATGCCGAAGGCGATGGTGGCCACGACGATGCCCCGGTCGGAGGCCATCCACGCCTCCTGCACGCGCTCGCGGTCCTCGGACTCGAGCCCGGCGTGGTACGCGCTCGCGGGGAGCCCCGCGGCGGAGAGCAACGCGGCCACCCGCTCCGCCGCCTTCTGCAGGGTGACGTAGACAATCGTGGGCCCCGGCGGGCGCGACTTCAGCCGCTCGACGAGCAGCGCGTCCCGGGCGTCGGCGGGCACGGGCGTGGTCTCCAGGGTGAGGTTCTCCCGGTAGAAGCCGGTGACGACGGCGTTGGCCTCGGGGATGCCGAACTCCTGGCGGATGTCGCGCACCACGGCGGGCGTGGCCGTGGCGGTGAGCGCGAGGATGCGCTCGGCGCCCAGGTCCTTCGCCGCTCGCGCCAGCTTGAGGTAGTCCGGGCGGAAGTTGTGTCCCCACTCGGAGACGCAGTGCGCCTCGTCCACCGCGAACAGGGAGATGCGCAGCTCGCGCAGCAGCGCCGTGAAGCGCTCGTTGTTGAAGCGCTCGGGCGCCACGTAGAGCAGCTTCAGCGCGCCGGTGCGCAGGCTCTCCGTCACCTCGCGCGACTCCTCCAGCGACAGCGACGAGTCCAGCCGCGCGGCGCGGATGCCCCTGCGTCCGAGTGCGTCAATCTGGTCCTTCATCAGCGCGATGAGCGGGGACACCACCACGGTGATGCCCTCCAGCAGCAGCGCGGGAAGCTGGTAGCAGAGCGACTTGCCTCCGCCCGTGGGGAATACGGCGAGCGCCGCCGCCCCGGGCCCCAGGAGCGCCGTGAGCACCTCGCGCTGGCCGGGCCGGAACTCCGTCAGCCCGAAGCGTTCCCGCAGCACGCCTTCGAGCCGCGCTCCGTCATTCATGGTTCCCTCATTCATGCTGTTCCGCCCTCGTAACATCCCTGGCATTCCCAGGTGACAGCCGCCGCATTCCCGGGTGTTCAATGCCCGGATGCCCTGCTTGGGGCGGTTCGAACGTCCGTTCCGAGCGGATTCCCCGGGAGTGTGAAAGAGTCCCGGTTCCCCAACGTGACCGACCTCTTGTCGGATGCGGAGCCGCTCCTGCGCACTCCCCATCGCACACCTCTGTCGCGGGACTGGCAGCAAGCAGAAGGAGATGAATGGCTTTCTTGGATCGCATCCTGGAACCCCCCAGCTATGGCTACGAGCGAGACGGTCAGCTCTATGTGCCAACCCATCGTGAGCTCGGCCGCGAGTTCCTCGCCCGCCTCAACATCACGCGCTCCCGGAAGAACTGGGTGGCGCTCTTCAGCTGGGTGACGAGCCTCAGCTTCGCCATCCCCCTCGGCCTCTTCTTCACGTACCACTTCAGCTGGTGGCTGCTGGCCCTGGGCTTCGTCTACAGCATGGTGGCGCTGGGCACCCACGGCACCATCTGGCTGCACCGCTACTCGACGCATGGCGCGTACCAGTTCAAGAACGCGTTCTTCCGCGAGCTGTGCCGCAACCTCGTCATCAAGATTGTCGTGGACGAGGCCTATGTCATCTCCCACCACGTCCACCACAGCCTGGTGGAGCAGCCGGGAGACCCGTACAACGCGCGCGCGGGCTGGCTCTACTGCTTCCTGGCGGATGCGAACCACCAGGGCATCAACAAGAACCTGGACCGCAAGGACTACGCCCAGCTGTGCAAGCTGATGAAGCACACGGGCGTGCACCTCAACAGCTATGAGGGGTACCAGCGGTGGGGCTCGCTCTGCCACCCGGGGTGGACGGTGGCGCACTTCGCCCTCAACTGGGCGTTCTGGTACGGCGCGTTCTTCCTCATCGGCGGCCACGCGCTGGCGCTGGCCCTCTTCGGCATGGCCGGGGTGTGGGCCATCGGCGTGCGCACGTTCAACTTCGACGGGCACGGCGGCGGCAAGGACAAGCGGCGCGAGGGCATCGACTTCAACACCCGGGACCAGTCCATCAACCAGCTCTGGCCGGGCTACGTCGCGGGCGAGTGGCACAACAACCACCACCTGTACCCGAGCGGCGCGCGCAGCGGCTTCCTGCCGTACCAGCTGGACCTGGCGTGGCTCTTCATCCGCAGCTGGGCGTGGCTGGGCGCCATCAGCTCCTACCGGGACTACAAGCAGGACTTCCTGACGCGCTACTACCAGCCCTACTTGAATGGGAAGAAGGCCGGGGAGGTACCGGCGCAGGAGTCGGTGCCCGAGGCGAGCGGCGTGTCCTGAAGCATGCACCCCGGCCCGGCGGACTCCCGGGCCGGGCGCGCACCGCGCGCCGCGAGGGGGCTGACAGCGGTAGTGTCCCGCCTCATGACCTACCAACGCAGCCCGGTGAAGGCGCCCCGTGTTTCCGGTGTGGCGCTCAAGGCCTTCGTCAACACGCTGGAGAGCGGAGTCGGGTCCGTCGTCCTGGAGAAGCTGGTACGCGACAGCGGCATCGACCGCTGGCGCGAGCTGTCCGCCGGAGACGCGCCGCCGCTCCAGTTCCCCCTCCCGCATGGCGCCCCCGCCAGCGAGCCCCAGTCCCCGCACGAGCAGGCCGCGCGCGCCATCGCCGCCTCCCCGCTGCCGAAGGAGCGGGCCACCGTCTCCGCCTACGCGCACGCCTACCGTGAGGGTGGGGTGGACCCCGTCGCGGTGGTGCGGCGCATCCACGACGCCATTGCCCGGCTCGACAGCGGGAAGGACCGCCTGGGCCTCTTCGTCGCGCGCAAGCCCGAGGAGGTGCTGAGGGCCGCGGAGGCTTCGGCCGAGCGGCTTCGCGCCGGGCGGCCCCTGAGCGTGCTGGACGGAGTGCCCGTGGTCCTCAAGGACGAGGTGGACCTGGCCGGCTTCCCCACCACGCTGGGCACGAAGTTTCGCACCCAGGTGGCCACCGCGGACTCGACGGTGGCCGCGCGGCTGAAGGCCGCCGGGGCGCTCATCCTCGGCAAGGCCAACATGAACGAGATTGGCATCAACCCCATCGGGTTGAACCCGCACCATGGCGCCGCGCGCAACCCGTGGAACCGGGGGCACATCACCGGCGGCAGCTCCAGCGGCTCGGGCGCCGTCGTGGCCGCGGGGCTGTGCCCGCTGAGCATTGGCGCGGACGGTGGTGGCTCGGTGCGCATCCCCGCCGCGCTGTGCGGCATCGTCGGCCTCAAGGCCACCTGGGGCCGCATCCCCGAGACGGGCGTGCCGCCGCTGTGCTGGAACGTGGGCCACGTCGGCCCCATGGGGCTCACCGTCGACGACGTCGCCGCGATGTATGCGCTCGTGTCCGGGACGGATGGGCATGACCTCGTCGCGCAGACGCAGCCCGTGCACCACCTGTCGGGCTACGAGAATGGAAACCTGTCGGGCGTGCGGCTCGGCATCTGCTGGCCCTACTTCGAGGACGCGGACGCCGACGTGGTGGCGCGCTGCCGCGAGTCCGTCCGGGCGCTCACCGAGGCGGGCGCCACGGTGGTGGAGATTCCCGCGCCGGACCTGAACACCATTCTGTGGACGCACAGCTGCATCATCCTGAGCGAGATGGCGGAGGCGATGCTGTCGCACGTGAAGTCGCGCGCCTCCGACTTCGGCCTCGACTCGCGGACCAACCTCGCCATCGGCCGGCACTTCCGGGCCACCGACCTGGTGCATGCGCTGCGGCACCGCCACCGGCTGACGCGCGAGCTGCTGGCGCTCATGGCGGGCGTGGACGTCATCGTCACGCCGACGACGGCCAGCACCGCGCCGGTGATTCCAGAGGCGACGCTGCCCGACGGGGAGTCCAACCTGCCCGTGGTGGACGCGCTGATGCGCTTCGTGCGGCTGGCCAACCTGACGGGCTTCCCCGCGCTGTCCGTGCCGGCCGGCTTCGACCGCGCGGGCCTGCCCGTGGGCCTGCAGCTCACCGGGCGCCCCTACGAGGAGCACCTGCTGCTGCGCCTGGGCCGGGTGGTGGAGCGCGCCACCGAGGCCCGCACGCCGCCCATCCACGTGAGCGTGCTCCGCTAGCGGACGGAGGAGCAGGCAGGCGACCAGGGATGGCGCCAGGCGGGGCATGCCTAGCTTGGAGGGACAGCACCACCCCCTTCCAGGAGCGGCGCCATGGCCCAGGTCACGATGTACACGAAGACGTACTGCCCCCATTCGAAGCACGCCCGCGAGCTGATGCGCTCCAAGGGGGTGGCCTTCGATGACATCGACGTGACGGAGGACGAGTCCCGCTTCGAGGAGATGGTGGAGCGCTCGGGCGGGGGCACCACCGTGCCCCAGGTCTTCATCGGTGGCCGCCACGTGGGCGGCGCGGACGACCTGGACGCACTGGACGAGAAGGGCGACCTGGACGCGATGCTGGGCCGCGAGGACGGCGCCGCCCAGAGCCCGGCCTGAGCCGCCCAGGCCGCCACTGTCCCTTCGTGCAACAGGAGTGATGGCTCGCTGCGGTTGCTTGCCGGTGGGTGAGACCATCACCACTGTCGCGGTTGGAAAGGAGGCTCCCTCTGCCCCTCCATCCGCGGTTGGTCGGCCTCACGGTGTCGCTGTCCCTGTTCGCGTGTCATCCCAGCGTCAACACCCAGCGCAAGGTGCTGGACGAGGTCGTCGACCAGCAGCCGGCGCGCCGGGAGGCCTTCGAGGCGACGCTTCGCGTGCTCGACGAGCACCCGGAGTACGTCGATGAGTTCTTCGCACAGCTGCTGGAGCATCCACCGGCGATGAACCGCTTCCTCGCCATCAATGCCAGCGGCCTGGACGACCCGCAGTATGCCGCGCTCATGGCCCGGCACCTGGTCCGCCACCCGGAGCCGCTCACCGAAGTCATGCAGCAGGCGCTCGTGGCCGCCAAGGACAAGCCCGAGTCCCAGCAGGCCATCGCGCTCGCCATGGAGCAGCAGCCCGAGCTCGCCGCGGCCACCGTGACGTCGCGGCCCGAGAGCGTCGCCGCCATCACCCGCGCCCTGGTGGACTCGCTCCAGCAGCGGCCCGAGGCCCGGCAGGCCTTCCTCGCGGCGCTCCGGGAGCGGCGGGCGCAGGTCTCCGAAATCCTCCTCTCCGACCCGGACGTCCTCACCGCGTTGATGGGCGAGCTGGCCCGGCGCGGCGCCGATGACGAAAAGGTCGCGGACCTCCTGCGCGAGCTCGCGAAGGACCTCACGGGGCTTGGTGGCAGCGGCAAGGGTGGGGACGCGGCGCCCGCCCCCGGGCCAGCCTGCACCGCGGGAGTAGGGGGCGGTCGCCACCGGGTGGCACCAGCCAGCGGGCCCGTCGAAGCCCTCCGGCCTCGGATGGATGGCTCCGGCGGGCCAGAGGAACCCGCGTCTGCCTGCTTCTGGCCCGCCCGCCAGCGTCTGAGCATCTCTAGCTGAGGGCTGGCAGCGCACCTCCGCTGGGAGGGGGCGGACGGGGCGTGCTACCGCGGGGAGGCGATGACCGTGCTGGATGAGGTCCAGAGCATCCTGCGCTCCCCCGAGCGCCTGGCGGCTCTGCGCCGGACGGCCCTGATGGATACGCAGGCCGAGGAGGGCTTCGACCGCCTCACCCGCCTGGCCTGCCGCATCCTCCACACCCCCATCGGCCTGGTGAGCCTGCTCGACGAGCGACGCCACTTCTGCAAGAGCTGCATCGGCCTGCCGGAGCCGTGGCGCAGCCAGCGGGAGCTGCCGCTGACCCACTCGTTCTGCAAGTACACGCTGGCAGTCGGCGGGCCCCTCGTCGTCGAGGACGCGCGGGAGGACCCGCGCTTCCTGGACTGCCTGGGCGTGACGGAGCTGGGCGCGGTGGCCTACCTGGGCATTCCCCTCGTCAGCGCCGGCCAGCCCCTGGGGACCTTCTGCGTCGTGGACACCATCCCCCGCCACTGGACGGAAGCCGACGTGCACATCCTCGAGGACCTCGCGGCCTCGGTGATGACCGAGGTGGAGCTGCGCACGACGCACCAGCTGGAGCTGGCCGCGCGGGAGGACGTGCAGTCGCGGGACGAGTTCCTCTCCATCGCCGCGCATGAGCTGCGCACGCCGTTGACTCCGCTGAAGCTGCAGCTGGACACGCTCCGCCGCAGCGTGATGGCCGCCGGAATCCAGGACCCCCGCCTGCTGCACCAGCTGGAGCGCTCCAATGCGCAGGTGCAGCGGCTGGTGCAGTTGGTGGAGCGCCTGCTGGACGTGTCCCGCGTGGCGACGGGGCGGCTGGGGCTGCTGCTGGAGGAGCTGGACCTGTCCCGCCTCGCGGCCGAGGTGACGGACCGCTTCCGAGAAGAGGCCGAAGCGGCGGGGTGCCCGCTGGAGGTCCACACCCCCGGGCCGGTGAAGGGCGTGTGGGACCAGCTCCGGCTGGAGCAGGTGCTGTCGAGCCTGCTGTCGAATGCCATCAAGTACGGGGCGGGGCACCCCATCGACGTGGCCGTGGAGGGCCATGGCGAGCTGGTGCGCCTGTCCGTGCAAGACAGGGGCATCGGCCTCGCGCGTGAGGACACCGGCCGCATCTTCGAGCGCTTCGAGCGCGCGGTGTCGCCCAGGCACTACGGCGGCATGGGGCTCGGGCTGTACGTGGCGAAGCAGATCATTGAGGCCCATGGCGGCAACATCGTCGTCCGGAGCCAGCCGGGGCAGGGCTCGACCTTCACCGTGGTGCTGCCCTCGCGCTCGCCGCCTTCCCGCCAGGCCTCCCAGGGGAGCGAGGCGTCCACCGCTTCGACGGCGTGAGCGCGGGCCCTCAGCGCGGAAGGAGATGTCCGCCGGCGCCGCCCCGTGTCAGGGCCAGCAGCTCCCCGGTGGAGTCGAGCACCGTCCATGCGCCCTGCGCCTCGTCGAGCAGCTCCCCGCTGCAGTTGCCTCCCACCATGAGCGGGATGTGGGGCGTCGTGCGGTGCATCAGCTCCAGGGCGAGCCGCGCCCCCGGGACGCTCTCCGGCATGGTGACGGAGAGGCCCACGAAGACCGGCTGCTC
>JBKGHK010000481.1:1199-7742 GCA_046520375.1 Pyxidicoccus sp. 3LFB2 | reverse complement strand
GGAATGGCCTCCGAGGAGGACACGGCGCCCGGCAGCGGAATGGCGGCCTGGGGCGCGGCACCCGGCAGCGGGATGGCGGCGGCCGGCGCCGCGGCGCTCACCGCTTCGAGCTTGATGGGAAAGGTCGTCTGGCACCGGGCGCACTTGAGCTTCGCGCCACCGGGCGGGATCCGCTTGTCATCGATGTTGTAGTTCGTCTGGCAAGACGGGCAGGAGACTTTCATGGGTTTCCTTCGACGGGACCGACAGGCGCGAGTGCTCGCGAGCAGGCATCGGAGCGCCTTCGCGGTGGGCGCAGGGTAGCAGAGCCGTTTCCAGCCCGGAAAGAACGCGCACGGAATGCCACAACGGCCCCTCCCTTGGTTTCCCGAGCGGGCAGGCGAGGGCTCTGTCCACCCGTCGGAGAGCGCAATGCGTTCCTTCCCCCCTCCCGGAGCGGAGGTGGTAGACCCGGGACGGCATGGAACCCATCGTCATCCTTGGCGCGGGACTCGCGGGCCTGTCCACCGCCCACTTCCTCCGGAAGCCCTGGCGTCTCATCGAGAAGTCGGACCGGGTCGGCGGGCTCATCAAGACCGAGGTCATCGATGGGTGTTACTTCGACCCCACCGGCCACTGGCTCCACCTGAGGGACCCGGAGATCCAGGAGCTGGTGAACACCCTCTGGCTGCCGGACCAGATGGTCCGCATCCAGCGCAAGGCGGGCATCTTCACGCGCGGCGTGTTCACCCGCTTCCCGTACCAGGTGAATACCCACGGCCTGCCGCCGGACGTCGTGGCGGAGAACCTCGTCGGCTACGTGGACGCCATCTACGGCGAGAAGGGCCGCGCCCTGCGCGAGCGCGAGCCGCGCAACTTCGAGGAGTTCATCCTCCGCTACATGGGCGAGGGCTTCGCGAAGAACTTCATGGTGCCCTACAACCAGAAGCTCTGGACGGTGCACCCCCGTGAGCTGTCCGCCGCCTGGGTGGGCCGCTTCGTGCCCCGCCCCAACCTCAAGGAGGTGGTGGACGGAGCGCTGGGCGCCGGCAGCGACCAGGTGGGCTACAACGCCTCCTTCGTCTACCCGCGCGAGGGCGGCATCGAGAGCCTCGCCCGCGCCATGCTGCGCCACCTCCAGGGCGGCGAGCTGAGCGTCAACACCGAGCCCACCTCCGTCGACTGGAAGGCCCGCAGAATCACCCTGTCCGACGGCCGCGTGCTGGCCTACTCGGGGCTGGTGTCCAGCATGTCCCTGCCGGGGTTGGTGGCGCTGCTGGCGAAGAGCGGCACCGGCGTGCCCGACGAAGTCGTGGCCGCGGCGAAGCGGCTGCGCGCCACCACCGTCACCTACGTGGCCGTGGCCGCGCGCGGGGCCAACCGCCAGCCCTGGCATTGGATCTACCTGCCGGAGCCGGAGTTCCACACGTACCGCATCGGCTCGCCCTCGGCGGTGTATGCGCCGCTGGCCCCGCCGGACACCTCCACCTTCTACGTGGAGTACAGCCACCACGGCGAGCTGTCCCCCGGCGCGGCGGAGAAGTACGCCGTGGAGGACCTGGTGCGCTCGCAGATGATTCACTCGGCGGACGACGTGCTCTTCGCCCAGGCGCGCGAGATTCCGCACGCGTACGTGCTCTACGACGACGCGTACGGGCCGGCGAAGGCCGAAATCCTCCGCTTCCTGGAGCACGCGGGCATCCTCATCGCCGGGCGCTACGGACAGTGGGAATACTCCTCCATGGAGGACGCCATCCTCGCGGGCCGTGCCTGTGCCCGGACGCTGAACGGTTGACGCACCGCCTCAGGCCCCATATTTCAGGGACCCAATTCCATGGCCCCGCACCTCACCGTCGTCATCCCTGTGTACAACGAGGAGTCCATCATCCGCACGGCGGCGGAGGAGCTGCGTCAGGGGCTGGACGCGCGCGGGCTCGACTACGAAATCATCTTCGCGGAGAACGGCTCCCGGGACGCCACGCCGCGCATCCTCGAGGAGCTGTGCGCGAAGAACGAGCGGCTGCGCTGGTTCCACTCGGAGCGGCCCAACTACGGCTCCGCGCTCAAGGCCGGCATCCTCATGGCCCGCGGCACCTACGTCGTCTGTGACGAAATCGACCTGTGCGACCTCACCTTCTACGACTCGGCCCTGCCGAGGCTGGAGCGGGGCGAGGCGGACATGGTGGTGGGCTCCAAGGCGGCCAAGGGCGCCAGTGACCAGCGCCCGCTGGTGCGCCGGGCGGCCACGCGCGTGCACAACGGCCTGTTGAAGGTCGCGCTGGGCTTCCAGGGCACGGACACGCACGGGCTGAAGGCCTTCCGCCGCGAGGCGCTGCTGCCCGTCATCCAGAAGTGCGTGGTGGACATGGACGTGTTCGCCAGCGAGTTCGTCATCCGCGCCTGGCGCGAGGGGCTGAAGGTGCTGGAGATTCCCATCCAGCTCCACGAGAAGCGCCAGCCCTCCATCCACCTCTTCAAGCGCGTGCCCAACGTCCTGAAGAACGTGGGCAAGCTGTTCTACGTCATCCGCGTCCGGGGGACGTGAGCTCCTGAGCCCGGGGAGGGCGCACTCGTGCGGCTGGCGTCCATCTCCGTCGACCTCGACTCGCTGCCCCACTACTGCCGCATCCACGGCCTGCCCGAGTCGCTGCTGGATGAGCGCGCCCGCACCCTGGTGCACGCGGTGGCGGTGCCCCGCTTCCGCGAGCTGCTGGACGGGCTGGGCGCGCCGGGCACCTTCTTCGCCATTGGTGAGGATTTGGAGTCGGACCCGGGCGCCGCGGCGGGGATGCGCGCCGCCCACGCGGCGGGAATCGAAGTGGCCAGCCACAGCCACGCGCATGACTACGCACTCACGCGCCGAGGCCCCTCCGCCATCCTGGAGGACCTGGCCCGCGCGGACGCGGCCATCCTCGCGGCCACGGGCGTGCGTCCGGAGGGCTTCCGCGCGCCGGGCTACACGCTGAACGCGGACCTCTACGCGGCCACGGTGGCGCAGGGGTACCGGTATGGCTCGTCCGCGTTCCCCGCCGCGCCGTACTACGCCGCGAAGGCGGCGGTGATGGGGACGCTGGCGGTGCTGGGCCGGCCTCGCGCTCGGTGTTGGACACGCCGCGGGTGCTGCTGGCGCCCCGGGTGCCGTACCGGCCGGACCCGGCGCGGCCGTACCAGCGGGGGACGGGCGCGGTGCTGGAGCTGCCCATGGCGGTGACGCCGGGCGTGCGCTTTCCCTTCATCGGCACGTTCGCCACCACGCTGCCGCTGCCCGCCCTGCGCGCGGCCTGGCGCGCGTGCCGCAAGGACGCCTTCTTCAACTTCGAGCTGCACGGGGTGGACGTGCTGGACGCGTCCGACGGCATTCCCCCGGCGCTGGTGCGGCAGCAGCGGGACTTGCGCGTGAGCGCCGCCCGGAAGCTGGAGCGGCTGCGCGAAGTCTTTGGCTGGCTGAAGGCGGAGTGTGACGTCGTCACGCTGCGCGATGCCGCCGGGCGCCTCTCCGCCACGCTGTGAGGCCCGCCTTCAGCGGGCCACGGAAGGGGAGCCGAGCACCTCCACCACCGCGGCGAGGACGCGCCCGTCGGTAATCATCCACGGGTGCAGCAGGACGGGGAAGGTGCGCTCGGAGGCGCCCCGCAGGCGCGAGCTGGAGGCGGGGAAGATGGTCAAGTCGTAGGGCGTCCAGAAGCTGTGGACCTCCACCTCACCCCAGGGGCGCCGGTCGCTCTCGAGGTAGCGCAAAAGCCGGCTCTGGGGCCGCATCTGCCGGATGCCCTTGCCCCGGCGCAGCCACGCCAGCCGGGTGCCCGCGTGCGGCCCGGAGATGGAGATGAAGCGCCGCACCACCAGCCGGCCGCCCTGCATCTGCAGCCAGTAGCGCGTGACGAGCGCCCCCATGCTGAAGCCCACCACGTCCACCCGCCGCGCACCCGTGCGCGCGCGGAGCGCCTCGGCCTCGCGGGCCACCTGCCGGGCCAGCGCGGGCACGCCCTCCGAGCCGTCATTGGGCGACAGGGAGAAGGCGTGGACATGGGCCCAGCCCTCGCGCTCCAGCCGCTCGCGCATGGCGTCGAAGGCGCTCGCGTCGTCGTCGATGCCATGGACGAGCAGCACCGGGGCGCGCTGTTCCACGGGCGCGAGGAGCGGGGCCGGCACCCGGGCCACGGCAGTCGTCACCGCACAACCTCCTGACAGCCAGGCCACGCACAGCAGGACGAGCGTCACACGCATGCGCGAGGGAAATGGTCCCTTCACCAGTGTTCCGCAGGGCAGGTGCCATGACTCCGTCCACTGGTGGAGACGGATGGGCCCCGCGTGTCCGCCAGCGTACTCCGTCCCTCCCGGAGCGGGGGCGGGTGGTGTAAAGAACCTTCCATATGCTGGAGCGGCTGACCGACCGAGTGAAGAAGGGCCTGCGCGACTGGACGGACAGGCTCGCCAATGAAGAGCAGAAGGGCCGCCTCCTGGCGCTCGCCCGCCCGGAGAACGAGTACGGCGTCGACCCCTTCGGCTACAACCTCGACTACAGCCTGTCCGCCGTGGCGCCCTTCATGTGGCTCTACCGGAACTACTTCCGGGTGGAGACGTACGGCATCGAGAAGGTGCCCGCGGGCCGGGTGCTGCTGGTGTCCAACCACTCGGGGCAGCTGCCGCTGGACGGGGCCATGATTGGCGTCTCCATGATGCTGGAGGCCAGCCCGCCGCGCGCCATCCGGAGCATGGTGGAGAAGTGGGTGCCCTCCCTGCCCTATGTGTCCACCTTCATGGCCCGCATGGGACAGATTGTGGGCACCCCCGAAAACTGCCGCCGGCTGCTCGAGTCCGAGGAGGCCATCCTCGTCTTCCCCGAGGGCCAGCGCGGCATCAACAAGCTGTGGCCCCAGCGCTACCAGCTCCAGGAGTTCGGCCTGGGCTTCATGCGGCTCGCGCTGGAGACGCAGACGCCCATCGTCCCCATCGCCGTCGTCGGCGCCGAGGAGCAGGCCCCCGCGCTGATGGACCTCAAGCCGGTGGCGAAGCTTTTGGGCTTCCCGTCCTTCCCCGTCACGCCCACGGGGCTGCCCATCCCCCTGCCGACGAAGTACCGCCTCTATTACGGGGACCCGCTGCGCTTCACCGGCCGCGCGGATGACGAGGACAGCGAGCTGGACAAGAAGGTCCGCACCGTGAAGGCGGCCATTCAGTCCATGCTGCACCAGGGCCTCAAGGAGCGTCGCGGGGTGTTCTGGTGAGCCCGGGAGGCAACGGAGGTGCTAGGGAGGCAGGCACCATGAGACCGGCCGTCGTCGTCACGGGCATCAGCGGCAACCTGGGCCGCACGCTCGCCAAGCTGCTGCACAAGCACGAGCGCATCATCGGCATCGACCGGCGCCCCTTCGTGGGCCGGCCCAAAGACGTGGAGATGTACGAGCTCGACTTGCGCAAGAAGAAGGCCGAGGACGTCTTCCGCAAGAACGAAGTCAAGGCCGTCATCCACATGGGCATCATGCATGACCCGCGGATGAGCGAGGAGGAGCACCACTCGTTCAACGTCGTGGGCACCACGCGCCTGCTGGAGTACTGCGCGAAGTACGGCGTGAAGAAGGTGGTGGTCCTCTCCTCGGCCAACGTCTACGGCCCCAGCCCGGACAACTCCAACTTCCTCACCGAGGACGCGCCGCTGATGGCGGCCAGCCGCTTCTCGGGGGTGAGGGACCTCATCGAAGTGGACATGCTCGCGCATGGCTTCTTCTGGAAGCACCCGGGCATCGAGACGGTGATTCTCCGCCCCGTCCACATCGTCGGGCCCACCATCAAGAACGCACCCTCCAACTACCTGCGCCTGCGCCGCCCCTGGGTGATGGCCGGCTTCGACCCCATGGTGCAGCTCATCCACGTGGAGGACGTGGCGCGCGCCATGGTGCAGGCCCTGCGCCCCGAGCCCAAGGGCGTCTACAACGTGGTGGGCCCGGGCGAGGTGCCCCTGTCCGCCGTGATGCGCGAGCTGGGCAACAGCCCCATCCCCGTGCCGCACCCCATTGCCCGCCCCCTGCTGCGCACGCTGTTCAAGTACCGGCTCGCCAACTTCCCGCCCCCGGAGCTGGACCACATCCAGTTCCTGTGTGCCGTGGATGGCAGCCGTTGGGTGAAGGACGTGGACTGGAAGCCCCGCCACTCCATGCGGGACACCATCCGCTCCGTACAGGGCGAGTAGCGGCAGGAAAGTCCGAGGGCCCCCTGACACCGGTGTCGCGCCCAGCGTGACGCCCCCTGCACATCGCCCTGACAGTGATGTCAGCACCGGGGCGGTAGAGCAGGCGAGCGTCCGGGCGTCTGGGATTGCAAGTCCTTGAATCTCCAATGGCGTGCCTCCCTCCAATGACTCGCATGGAGGCTGGCACTCGCATTGCTCTAGGAAACCCACGAAACGGCGCGGCGACGCGGGCCTGGAAACAGCGTCGCCTTTCGCCAACCTGTAGGGCGCTCCATTGGGGAGCTCCCGACGCCCACCGTCTCGGCCGGCCCCGGGACGATGGGCGGATTCTTGTAGGGCGCTCCATTGGGGAGCTCCCGACGCCTACCGTCTCG
>JBKGHK010000481.1:0-1099 GCA_046520375.1 Pyxidicoccus sp. 3LFB2 | reverse complement strand
CCATTGGGGAGCTCCCGACGCCTACCGTCTCGGCCGGCCCCGAGACGGTGGGCGGTTTCTTTTCTTACGGCAGCTCGCCCTCGAAGGGCCCGTCGAGCTGTCGCTCCAAGAGCCACGCCCCGTCCCGGAAGACGAACTCCGAGGTGACGAGGGCGGTGCGCTCGGAGGCGGACGGCAGGCGCATCCACTGGATGCGGCTCTGCACGGTGGCGCGCTGCCCGTCGTCCGACAGCTTCACGTCCTCGATTTCGTAGTCGGTGATGGTGAGGTCCCGCTCGTCATGCAGGTTGATGCGGGCGCGCTGGAAGTCGGTGCGGCGCTCCGGGACGATGAGGCGGGCAGCCGAGCGGTAGTCCCGCCACCGGATGAGCTGGTGGAAGCTCTCCACCGTGGGCTTGAGTGCCTCCAGGTTGGATTTCTTGGACGTGGTTGCGCACGCCCCGAGGACGAGCACGAGGAAGAGGGCAGACAGGCGTTTCACGCGCAGGACGGTAACACCCGTCAGCAGCCCCGGACGAGCCATGGTGGTATGGTCCCGCTCCCCCTCCCGAGTACCGGAGTCGTGAGCGCACATGGCCAAGTCGATGGTGGAGCGATACGAGCAGCTCCTCCGGCAGGACCCTACTTCTTCCGTTTTCGTCGAGCTCGCCAAGGCCCTGCTGGAAAAGGGGGACGCGGCGCGCGCCATCGAGGTCTGCGGGCAGGGCATCTCCCACCACCCCACGTCCACCGTGGGCCGGGTGCTGTGGGGCAAGGCGCTCATCCAGTTGGGGCGTCCCGCGGAGGCGATGGAGCAGTTCGACCAGGCCATCAGCATCGAGAAGGACAACCCGTACGCGTACAACCTCATTGGTGAGGTGCTGCTGCAGCGCGGGCTGTACCGCTCGGCGCTGCCCATCCTCCGCAAGGCGGTGGCGCTGCAGCCCAATGACGGGCGCGTGAAGCTGTGGCTGGAGCAGGCCCAGCAGGCCCTGGCCGGCGGCCCGGCGCCCGTCTTCGCGGACCTGATGGGGCTGGAGAAGGCCAAGGCTTCCGCCGAGGGCGAGGCCGAGGAGCCGGCGCCCACGGACGGTGAGCGCGCGGAGGAGGCCGACGCCGC
>JBKGHK010000480.1:0-7771 GCA_046520375.1 Pyxidicoccus sp. 3LFB2 | reverse complement strand
GCCGCGTCCGAGACCTCGGGACGCACGGCGGCGAGGGCCGGCGCAGTGCCAGCAGTGGGGGCAACGCGCGCGGCACAGCCGGCGCAAACGAGCAGGAGCCAGATTGGGTAACGCACCGGGGCGAAGGATGACCCGGAATCCGTCCGACCTCCAAGTACCGGCCCCGGAATTTTGGACGCCCCCTTGCCCTCGGGGGCCGCCGGGCCCGGTCCACTTCACAGTTTCAGAGTGAGGCGCCCCCGCCACACTCGCCTGCCTGGCTGCTGACCGGCGAGGCGCGGCGGGGCCGTTTGACGCGAGGTGCGCGAGCGCGACTACGGCGTCGTGGGCACCGGCTCGGCGACCGCGACATCCAGCGCCAGCTCAATCATCTCGTCGAACGACGTCTGCCGCTCCTGCGGGGTGAGGGCCTCGTGCGTCAGCAGGTGGTCCGACACGGTGAGCAGCGCGAGCGCGCGCGCGCCCGTCTCGGCGGCGATGCCATAGAGCCCCGCCACTTCCATCTCCACGGCCAGGATGCCCATGCGCGCCAGCGTGGCGTTGAGCTGCTCCTGCGGGTGGTAGAAGAGGTCCGACGAGAAGACGGGGCCGGCGCGCACCGAGCGTCCGCGCCGCTCGGCGGCCTCCACCGCGCGCCGCGCGAGCGTGAAGTCCGGCACCGCCGGGAAGTCATGGTCCAACAGGCGCATCCGGTTCACCTTCGAGTCGGTGCCGGCGCCGGTGGCGACGATGACGTCGCGCAGCTTCACGTCCGTGCGCAGGGCGCCGCAGCTGCCCACGCGGATGAGGACGCGCACGCCGTACGTCTTGATGAGCTCGGTGGCGTAGATGGACACAGAGGGAATGCCCATCCCATGCCCCATCACCGAGATTCGCCGGCCCTTATACGTGCCGGTGAAGCCATACATGTTGCGCACGGAGGTGACCCCACGGGCCTCCTCCAGGAAGCGCTCGGAGATGTGACGGGCGCGCAGCGGGTCGCCGGGCATCAGCACGACGTCGGCGAAGTCACCCGGTGCGGCGGAGATATGAGGAGTTGCCATGGGCGCGCACCATACCCTACGGCCCGGCCACCCAGGCCACGTGGAAGTGCGCATCCAGCGTGGACAGCGTGTAGCTGGCGGGGAGCGGCGGAAAGGGCCCGGCCTTCTTCACGGCCGCCAGCGCGGCGGCGTCCCACGTCTTGGAGCCCGACTCCATGGACACCACGGCCGACACCAGCTTGCCGTCCCGGCCAATCACCGCCTGCACCACCGTCTTCTTCCCCAGCGCGGGCGTGCCCTTCGCCCCCGGCTGCCGCCACTTCCCGGCGACGCGGGCGTAGACCTTCTGCTGGTAGTCGGCGCTCTTGAGCTCGTTCTGGAAGAAGGCCTCCAGCCGGGGGCTGCCGGCGGCGGCCACGGCCACGGGGGCCACCGCCAGTGCGAGCAGCGTCACCAGGGCCACGCGTCGGGTGCGGAACAGGGAGTCCAGGGGCAGTGCCTCCATCAGGGGAAGTCGCCCCAAGCTACCGCCTCCCCCGCGGCGGAGCACGAGCCACTACCGCCCGCCGCGGCACGGGTCGACAATGGGACACCCCGTCGTCAGGGAATGCGCCGCCATGTCCACCGTCGCCCCGCCGTCCATCGCCCCGCTCTTCCCTCCCGGCCCTCGCGGTGAGCCGCTGCTGGGCAACCTGCGCGCGCTGCGAAAGGACCCGCTCTCCTTCTTCCCCGCCCAGGTGGCGCAGTACGGCGACGTCGTGCGCATCCGCGTCGGCCCGGCGTACGTGACGCTGCTCGCCCACCCGGACCAGGTGCGGTACGTGCTGCAGGACAACGCGCGCAACTACAACAAGCAGACGCGGGGCTTCGCGGTGATTCGCGAGCTGCTCGGCCAGGGGCTGCTCACCAGCGAGGGCGACTTCTGGTTGCGCCAGCGCCGCCTGGCCCAGCCCGCCTTCCACCGCCAGCGGCTGGCGGGCTTCGCGCGCACCATGGTGGAGGCGACCGAAGACCTCGCCCGCGCCCTGGAGCCCTGCATCGCCAGCGGCCAGCCCTTCGACGTGGCCGAGGACCTCACCCACCTGACGCTGCGCATCGCCGGCCTCACCCTCTTCGGCACCGACGTGGGCGCCGAGTCCCGCGCGGTGGGTGCGCCCTGGGCCGGGTGCAGACCTTCGCCAACGCGCGCCTCACCCAGCTCATCCAGCTCCCGCGCGCCCTGCCCCTCCCCTCACACCGGCGCTTCGCGCGGGACGCGGGCACGTTGGATCGCGTGGTGCGCGGCATCATCGAACGCCGCCGCCGCGACGGGGGCGAGCACCATGACCTGCTGCAGATGCTGATGGAGGCACGCGACGAGGACACCGGCGAGCGCATGAGCGACACGCAGCTGCGCGACGAGGTCATGACGCTGCTGCTGGCCGGACATGAGACGACGGCCAGTGCGCTGGCGTGGACGGTGATGCTGCTGTCGCAGAACCCCGGCGCGCGAAAGGACCTGGAGGCGGAGCTGGCCCGCGAGCTGGCAGGCCGCACGCCCACGGTGGAGGACCTGCCCAGGCTCGCGCTCACCCGCCGCGTGGTGGACGAGTCACTGCGCCTGTACCCGCCCGCCTGGATTTTCTCCCGCGCCGCCATCCAGGACGATGTCGTGGGCGGCTTCCGCGTTCCCAAAGGCTCCTACGTGCTCATCGTCCCGTGGGTGCTGCACCGCCACCCGAAGCTCTGGGAGAAGCCCGAGGCCTTCGACCCGGACCGCTTCCTCCCCGAGCGCGAGAAGGAGCGACCCCGCTTCACCTTCTTCCCCTTCGGTGGCGGGCCGCGCCAGTGCATCGGCAACCAGTTCGCGCTGATGGAGCTGGTGCTGGTGCTGGCCACGCTGCTCCAGCGCGTGCGGCTGGACCTGGCGCCGGGCCACAGCCTCGCGCCCGCGCCCGCGATTACGCTTCGCCCGAAGCCCGGCGTCTTCGTGACGGCCGCGAAGCCCTGAAGCCCGCTCACGCAATTCCCCTCCGCCGGGCCCGGCGTCAGGGCGACGGCCGCGAAGCCCCGAAGTCCGTGCCCCCTGGCGGAAAGTCCGGCGGAGCCCCGCCGGCACATGACGCCAGGGCTCACGCGCCCAGCGTGGGGTAGTCCGTGTAGCCGCGAGCGTCGCCGCCGTAGAAGGTGGCCTGGTCCGGAGGGTTGAGCGCCGCCCCCTGCTGCAGCCGCGTCGGCAGGTCCGGGTTGGCCAGGAAGGGCACGCCGAAGGACACCAGGTCCGCCAGCCGGTCCTTGAGCACGGCGTTGGCGCTCTGGAGCGAATGGCCGCCATTCACCATCAGCGGCCCGCGGAAGCGCTCGCGCATCAGCGCCAGCGTCCTCGGCGTCGCGGGGTCCACCACCGGTGCCATGACATGGAGGTACGCCAGCCCCAACCTGTCCAGCTGTCCGGCCGCATAGCCAAACGTCCGCTCCGGGTCCGAGTCCGACATGCTGTTGAACGGATTCAAGGGCGACAGCCGCACGCCCACCCGGTCCGCGCCCAGCACGCCGGCCACCGCCTCCGTCGCCTCCAGCAACAGACGCGCGCGCTTCTCCACCGTGCCGCCGTACGCATCCGTGCGGTGGTTGCTGCCGTCGCGCAGGAACTGGTCCAGGAGGTAGCCATTGGCACCATGCACCTCCACGCCGTCGAAGCCGGCCTCCTTCGCCCGGCGCGCGCCCTCGGCGAAGCCCTGGACGATGCCCGGAAGCTCACTCAGCTCCAGCGCGCGCGGCGTGACGAAGTCCTTCGGGCCCTCGGAGGTGTAGAGCGTGCCCGTCGCGGCAATGGCGGACGGCCCCACCGGCAGCGCCCCGCCCGGCTGCATCACCGGATGGGAGATGCGCCCCACGTGCCACATCTGCAAATAGATGTGCCCGCCGCGTGCGTGCACGGCGTCGGTGACGCGGCGCCAGCCCTCCACCTGCGCGTCGGTGTGGATGCCCGGCGTGTTGGGATAGCCGTAGCCCTGGAGCGAGAACTGCGTGGCCTCGGTGATGATGAGGGCCGCCGACGCCCGCTGCGCGTAGTACTCCGCCATCAGCGGCGTGGGCACCTGCCCCTCCCCCGCGCGGTTTCGCGTCATCGGCGCCATGACGGCGCGGTGGGGAAGCTTCAGGGAACCCAGGGTGACAGGGGTGAAGAGAGCCTGCTGCGACATGGTGCGCCTCCGCGAGGAACCGTCGATGGCGCATCGAAGTAATGGGCACCGCTCAAACATTCAAATGAATGTTTGAATGCCCTCGGGAGCGGCTCAGTCCACCAGGCCGCGGAAGGCCTTGGCGAGCAGCTCCCGGTTCAGGACGCAGTAGGCGTGCGGGCCGTCCTTGCGCTTGGAGATGATGCCCGCGCCCTCCAGCACCTTCCCATGGTGGGAGAGCAGCGCGCCGCTCACCCCCAGCGCCTCGGCCAGCTGGATGCCGCACATGTCGCCCCGCTCGGCCAGCAGCTCCACCATGCGGACGCGGCACGGGTCCGAGAGGGCCTTGAACACCTTGGCCCGGTGCTCGGCACACGCCAGGTCGGGGAGCTGGAAAGCAGGAGTCGCCACGAGGCAACCCTAACCAGCGGAGCACCGCCACCGCAACGCAACGGCCGTCCTGCCCGTGCCAGCGGGAGGGAGCGGGGCCCGGCCCGCCTGGAAGCACTCCGGGCGTGCCCCGGGCGCCTCCCCCACTCCGGGTTGCATCACCGCCACCCGTCCGGGACATTACCGGCGGGGTAGGGACGATGCTCGGTTACCAGACAAATCCACAGTGGCGGGACATGTCTGACTTCGTGGTGCACTTCACGAAGCCGGGAGCGCCGTACCATGACTCCTACCAGAACATGATGAGCATCCTGGGCTCGCGGACGCTCATCCCTGGCGCGGAGGGCTTTGGCCTCATGCGCAAGGAGCCCGCGGTCCTGGACCGCCACCGCTCGGTGTGCTTCAGCGAGATTCCGTTGGACCAGCTCGGCCGGCTCGTCCAGCGCCGCAGCCTGTACGGCATCGCCTTCAGCAAGAGCTACATCCTCTCCCAGGGCGGAGGCCCCGTCTGGTACGTCCAGTACGGCTCGCCCGCCCACCTCGCGCTGAAGCACCAGGTGCAGCAGGCGCTGTCGGCGAGGGAGCCCCAGCGCGAGCCCATCTGGTCCATGACGCCCTTCGTGGACGTCCAGGGGGACACCCACAACGCGCCCTACAGCTACCGCTTCGACTGGGAGCGCGAGTGGCGCGTGCCGGGGCTGCTGCGCTTCACCGAGTACGACGTCGCCGCCCTCTTCCTCCCCGAGGAGCTGCACCCCACCGCCCGGGGCTTCTTCGAGTGGGCCGTGAGGGAGAAGGCCGGCCCCGGCTACTTCTGCCCCTGTCTGGACCCGCTGTGGAAGGCGGACCAGATTGCCGAGGCGCTGGCGAAGCACGCCGAGGACTCGGCGCGCCTCAAGACGGCATAAGGCGCCGCTACTCGAAGAGGGACACCTCGGCCAACGTGGAGAGGCTCCGCCCCACCCCGTTGTTGTTGTTGGCGAACGACGTCCCGGTGAGCCGCACGTAGCGGACCGGCCCCACGTCCGCCAGGGGTGACTCCCCGAAGTGGGCGTTGTCGTGCTGGGAGAGCGGCCCGTCAAAGGGGCTGTCCCACCGGGTCATCTCCGCGAGGTCCCGGCGGAAGCCCGCCTCGGGGCCCTCGGACACGAGCAGGAAGGACACGGCCAGGAGCGACCACTGCTCGCCGTCCAGGCTGCCCTCGAGCCGGAAGGCCCCGCCGCTCGTGCCGCCCATGCCGCGGACCACGGCGTGCCGCAGCCGCGTGGGCTCGGGCAGCGTGATGGTGAGCCACTGCGTCGCCTGGTTGCCCGCGCGCACCGGCACCGCGTCCAGCCGTCCGTCCGTCCATGGGCAGGCCCCCTCAGGTGAAGGCTCGCACGGAGCGCCCCGGCTGACGGGCCGGAGGCTTCCCGCGGGCAGCGGCACCACCGGCGTGCGCCACTCCTGGCGGAACATCAGATTCGAGTGGGCGGCGCCCAGCGGGTAGAACCACCACTCGCCCACCGAGTACGCGCGCAGCTGCACCTCGGGGCTGGCGAAGTCCTCCAGCACATAGGGGCTCGCCGTCCAGGGAGCGGGGGCGCCCCACCAGCGGAACACCGTCTTCCCGCCACTGGTGACGCGCAGCACCGCCTCGGGCGTCGACGGTGGGGAGGGCACCACCTCCTGCTCGGGCGTGGTGGTATTGGCCAGCTCGCCGGTGACGGGCACCTGGGGCACGGGCGGCGCGGGCGCGAAGGACACGACGTGGCCATCAGGCCCCGGCGCCACCGTCAGCCGCGCGTCCCAGGGCCGCAGCTCCGGCAGCTCCACGTCGTCGTGGAACTGGAAGGACACGAAGGTGCCGGTGCCATCCTCCTCCAGTCGCGAGACGCGGAAGCGGAAGGGAATGGTGGCATTGGGGTAGGTGGGGTCCGGCGCCTGCACGTCGCCGAAGCGCGCCTCCAGGAAGAAGTCCCCGTTGGCCTCGGTGGTCGTCACGCCGTGGGGGGTGAAGACGGGCTCCGGGAAGGACGCCGGCCCGCCCGCCGAGTACTGCCGCGAATTCTCCCTTGCGCGCTCGTACGCCAGCGTCGCGCCCGGCAGGGGCGAGCCATCCCGCTGCCTCGCGACGCCGTAGACGAAGACAGGGTCGTCCTGCAGCCGCTCGCAGCCGGCGGTGACGAGGACGAGCAACCCCAGGGCCTGGAGTGGATGGCGCATCTTCAGTAGCTCCCCTTCACACCGAGCAGTGGAACGATGACGGGCAGCCCCAGGGCCTCGCGCTTCAGCTTGCCGGCGCGCCGCGTGTACTCGTAGGCGAACACCTCCTGCTGCAGCGAGAGGTTGAGGACATCCAGGTACGCGTCCAGGGTGAAGTCCTCCAGGGCCCAGGACTTCGAGGCGCGGAAGTCCACGCGGAAGAAGGGCGCCAGCCGTCCCACCCGGTCCGCGTCCTCCCGCACCCACACGCGGTAGTTGTCGGCGGAGACCGTCCCGCGCTGTGTCACCGAGGAGATTTCCCCGGACTCGGGCCGGCCGGTGTTGAAGTGCACCACCGTGCCCACCGTCCAGTTGTTGCCGAACTTGTAGCTGAGCGCCGCGTTGAAGACGTGGGCCTGCTCGAAGGCGAAGGCCAGGTCGCCCTCGACCATCTCCACCACGGAGGTGTCGTCCGCATAGCGGGCGAAGCGCTTGTGCCGCTTGCTCTGGATGAAGCTGTAGGTGACCCAGCCGAACCAGTTGCGGCCCAGCGGATGGCGCGCCATCAAGTCCAGGCCATACGCATGGCCGCTCGCGGCCGGGTCCTCGCGCAGCAGGCCCCGGCGCTGCCGGTTCTCCAGCACCTGCTTCACGTCGAACTCCACCGTGCGCGCCAGCGGGTTGTAGAAGACGTCCCCGCTCAGCTCCAGCCCCTCCGCGGCCTTCCACTCGGCGCCCACGTCGAACTGCGCGCCCTCCTGCAGGCCGTAGCGCAGGCCGGCCGCGTCCACCGCGGGCAGGTGCAGCAGGATGGTGGGCGGCTGGTGGTAGAGCCCCGCGCCGCCCTTGAGGACGAGCGCCTCGGTGAGCTGGTGGCGCACGCCCAGGCGCGGCTCCACCACGGCATGGGTGATGCCCGGCACCAGGTGGTACGCGTCCACGCGCACGCCCGGCACCACCACCCACCGCTCCGAGGGCCGCCACGTCACGGCGGCGAACGCGCCCGAGAGCGTGGCCAGCGACGACGGCTGCTTCAGCGGGTGCGCCTCG
>JBKGHK010000047.1:0-27287 GCA_046520375.1 Pyxidicoccus sp. 3LFB2 | reverse complement strand
TCCTGCCCCCAGGCACGGGCCGTGCGGCGAAGCCTGCCGACAGCGCGGCGCTTCGCGCACAGCGGCTGGCGTGGGCCGGCGTGCGGCTGCAACTGGGGAAGGACACGCTCTTCCTGGACCCATTGCTCGACCCCGCTGTGTGGGGGCCCGCGCTGAAGGACCCGCTCGTCCCCCTGGACGTGGCCGATGGCGGGCGCTTCGTGCTGGTGACGCATCGCCATCCCGACCACTTCGACCGGGTGGCCGTTCGCAAGGTGCTGGGAGACACGGGCACGCTGGTGTGCGCTCCGGACACGGCCGCCTCGGCCGCCGCGGCGGGGTTCCGGGTGCGGTCCGCTCCGCTCTACGAGCCCCTCCTGCTCAATGACTTCACCGCCACCGCCGTTCCCGCGGCGGACGGCTACGGCGATACCCAGGTGTCCTGGGTGGTCTCCGGAGGAGGCCGTCGCATCATCCACTGCGGTGACACGCTGTGGCACGGGTCCTGGTGGCACATCGGGCGTCAGTTCGGCCCCTTCGATGCGGCATTCCTGCCCATCAACGGGGCACGCTTTGGCTGGCGGAAGCCCGTGAGCGACGTGCATGCCGTCCTGACACCGGAGCAGGCGGTCGCCGCGGCCGTGGTGCTGGGGGCCCGGCTCCTGGTTCCCATCCACTATGGCGTCGCGGCCTCAGAGGACTACCAGGAGGTCCCGGACGCGGAAGCGCTGCTCCTGGCCGCCGCGCGGAAGCGGAAGGTGAACGTGGAGCTGGCACGCCCGGGGGAGTGGCTGACCTGGCAGCCCCGGACCTGAGCCTCACCTCCAGGCCTTGCGAGTCGCCGTAAGCAGGCAGGAACACGTTCGCCCTGGAGTCTCGTATCTACGCCTCGGCGGATTGAGTCGGGTTCCAGGGCCTTGCGGCTGGCATTGAACGCGGGCGCGCTTTGACACGGAGCCTGCTCACGGGGTCGACAGCGTGTCCAGGAGGCCCGAGCGGACCAGCCACAGCATGAGCATGTAGCTCACGGTGTTGAAGGTCGCGTGGGCGAGGATGAGCGGGAGCAGCCGTGCCCGGTAGAGAAGGACGAAGCCGAACCAGACTCCGAGCGCGAAGGTCTGGAAGACGGCGATGACGCCCTCGTAGAAGTGGCCCACGGCGAAGAGGACTCCGCCGGCCAGCACCGCCGGCACCCAGCGGCCCAGCACCACGCGGAGCCGGGGGACGAGGAAGGCTCGGAAGACGAACTCCTCGAAGCCCGTCACCACCAACATGATGGCAGCGAATGCGGGCACGCTCAGGCCTGTCTCCATGAGCGCCCTGGCCACGTCCTTGCGTGCCCCCAGTTCGGCGCCGACCAGCTTCAAGGCCATGGCGAGCAGCCCCAGGGGCACCGCCACGCCGATGTGCACGACATACGTGCCGGCGATGACGCCGAGGCTGACGAGGAGCTCCCGGGGCCAGCCCGCGCGCACCACGCCCACCTGCGCGGGGCCCTGCCCGTCACGCCAGAGCAGCACCGCCACCAGCAGGCACATGCCGAGCGCGCGGAGGGTCAGGGGGGCCATGGACAGGGAGAAACCCTCCGGCTTCTTCGCGCCAGCCAGCTCCCAGACGCCCGCGCACGCCGCGACCAGGGCCACGATGAGCGCCACGACGGCGCCCCAGTCCTCCTTCCGAGGACGCAGCAGGAACAGGCCCGCGCCCAGGAGCACGCTGCCCACCGCGACCACCGCCCACCGCCCCAGCCCGGCCACCACCGAGGGCGCGAAGACGGCGAAGAACACGAAGGCCACTTCCTGGAGTGCCTGCGGCCGGGAAGGGGCCTTCTCCAGCAGCACGTCGGCGTTGAACACGCGGTGTTTCCTCCGGGGGGACGTCACGGGGCGCTACCGGCTTTGCCGGGCAGAGGGGTTGTCGGCTGAAGCAGCGAGCCGCAATGTCTATAACCGGCGGTGCCAGGCCCACAGTCGCATTCAGCGGCCCGCCCCGTCCCCTCTGCTCCAGCCCGCCACCCTCAACAGGAAAGGCCCATGACCATCGAGACACTCTCCTCGAAAGAGGTCTACCGGAACCGCTGGATGACCGTGCGCGAGGATGCCATCCGCAGGCAGGATGGCACGAGCGGCATCTACGGTGTTGTCGACAAGCCGGACTTCGCGCTCGTCATTCCCTACGAGCAGGGCGCGTTCCATCTGGTGGAGCAGTACCGCTACCCCGTGAAGAGACGCTCGCTGGAGTTCCCCCAGGGCACCTGGGAGGAGCAGGCGGATGCGCCGCCCGAGACTGTCGCCGCGGGCGAGCTCCAGGAAGAGACCGGGCTGGTGGCCGGGCGGATGACGTACCTTGGCCACCTCTTCACCGCGCCCGGGTATTCGACGCAGGGCATGCACGTCTTCCTCGCGGAGGAGCTGTCCGTGGGCCCCCAGCGCCTGTCCCCCGAGGAGGGCGACCTGATGGTCACCCGGGTCACCATCGCCGAGTTCGAGGCGCTCGTCCTCGAGGGCCGCATCAAGGATGCTTCCAGCATCTCCGCCTACGGCCTGCTGCGCATGAAGATGCGCCTGCCTTGAGTGGCGGGAGCTACGCCCCCAGGCGGCCGCACGCCTTGCTCGGCTCCAGCGCCGCTTCGGCACCAGTCGGCAGTCCACTGCCGGGGTGGCTTGAAACTAGATAGTCGGTTTTTGCTTGATATCCAGTTCTAGAGCCAGCTATCGGGCTGGGTGAATCCCTCTCATGAAAGGGCTTTCTGGATGCGCGTATCTCGTGCTGCACGATGTGGATTGGCGATGTGGGGCCTGGGGTTGTGGGCGGCCTGTGGAGGGGCGCCAGCAGAGCCTTCCGCTGGCACGGAGCCCGCTGCCATGGCCCAGGACGTGGCGGGTGCTCAGACGCCGGGCGCCTGTGCCGGCGAGGGCTGTGACACCTCAGGGCTGCTTCCCGCATGGGGCACGCCCCTGTGGCAGGACGAGTTCGACGGCACCACCGTGAAGTCGTGGTGGTACAAGATGCCGAACACGTACGCGGCGGGGAACAGCGAGTCGCAGTGGTACCGGCCGGAGAACCTGGAAGTCTCGGGAGGGACGCTGAAGATCCACTCCCGCCGTCAGGACTTCGTGGGGTCCACGACCCAGGCGCCGGCCATGGCCTTCACCAGCCCGGATGGCATCAACCGCGCCACGCCCCGCACGGGCCTTCCCGCGGGCAAGCGCTACTTCACGTCCGGGATGATCAACACCCGTGAAGGCAGCCCGGCCACCTTCTTCCCGCTCTACGGACGGTACGAAATCCGGGCCCGCCTGCCGCACGGGCAGGGCCTGCTGCCCGCCTTCTGGCTGCGGCGCAAGGGCGGGGCGTCCTATGGAGAGGTCGACATCATGGAGTACTTCTCCAACTACCGGCCGGGGCGCGGGAAGTTCTCGCTGCACTTTCCCAACACGCTCGGTGTCAACACCACGCAGCAGCTGGTGACGTTCGAGACCGCGGCTCCGGGCACCGGGGGTTGGCACACCTGGGCCGTGGAAATCACCCCCGCGGGCGACCCCCTCACCGGGCCCATCCACTTCAAGGCCTTCCTGGACGGCGTCCAGTACGGCAGCTACCAGCTGACCGATGCGGCCACCATCGCGATGCTGCATGCGCCCGGACCGGACACGACCTGGGACATCTGCTTGAACACCGCCGTCGGCGGCAAGTGGGTGGGGGAGCCGGACCAGCAGCTGGGCTACCTGCCCATGGTCCACCGTTGCTCCAGGACGCAGGCCGCTCCAGGGGCCAGTGGCTGCGACACCACCGGCCTGTTCTTCGCCACGCTGCCCGCCGTGTTCGAGATCGACTACGTCCGCGTCTACGCGCTGCCCTGAACCCATTCATCCGGGAGCCGTGACGCGGGGACGTACCGCGCGCGACTCAGTAGGCGGAGTACGACACGCTGCCGAACCAACCCTCGGCGGCGTTGTAGGGCTCGTTCACATTCGTCCAGGGATCGACGTTCGGCCTGTCGTTGTAGGAGAACGCGCTCAGCTGGAGCCGGGCCTGCCGGTTGGGAAAGTGACCCACACCCATACCGAATTGATTGTCCGGAGCGGCGGGATGGCCGGCCACCCAGGCGCCATTCATGAAGTAGTCCCAGCGCCAGCCGCTCGGCGAGTTCCAGTACTGGACCTTGAACACATACGTGGCCCCGGCAGGCGTTGGGATTGCGTTCCCCAACGGCGCCAGCCCGTTGAAGTTCGCCTCACCCGTCGGCCCCCAGAGGTTCAGATAGAGGCAGGTGCCGCAGCTCGGATGGCTCTTCACGCCAATCGACCGGTAGTTCCACTCCGACTCCCAGATGCCGATGTTCACCCCGCATTTGGTTGCCTCGGCGTTACGGGCCTGCGTGCACCAGGCCGTGACGGGGACTTCGATGCTGAGGCCGTTGGTGAACGAGACCGGGTGCGAGATGAGGCTGAAGCCGTGGCCGATGAATTCACCGCCGCGCTCCGCGTGGAAGTTGAGCCGGCCGCCACCCGGCGCGTAGCAGCGATTCGGCCCCGGCATGTCCGCTCGGCAATCCGGCTTCCAGTTATTCAGGAGCCAGCGCTGCGACGCGTTCCAGACGTAGGCGTGCCCATCGTTGTTGATTTCACCCGCGATGCTGACCTGCGGCGAGTACCAGTCTTCATAGGACGTGGCGCTCGCGCTGCCAGCGGACAGCGCCATCACCAGTCCGAACAGAACCCTTCTCATTGCAGCTCCTTGCCTTGATACGTCGGTGTGCAACGACAGCTGCGCCCTGCGCTCGTGCATGGGCTGACTGTCAACAGACCGCCGGTGAGCAGCAGCTTGCCACGCACGCAGCGATGGAGCGACTGCGACGGGTGGTGCGTCACCGGATGTCTCAGCGGCAGGAATGCCAATTCTTGAGAACGGAGTTGCCTTCGCCACCGGGATGCCTGAGGCAGGGATTGTGTGGCGCGCGGGCTCCAGGGTGTGGGGGTGGCCCCTCACGTCTCCAGGGCGCACGGCTCGCGTCATGAGCCCCTGCTCACAGGAGAATCCAGGCAACGCGCACCCTGGCATATGACTTGCCTTGTGGCCGCGGATGCCCCCGTGTCTCTCTACTTCCGGTTCCCACCGAAAGCTCCCCCCTCCATGGTTGGCAGCCGCGCGATGCGCGCACTCCCTGCTGTGGGTCCTTCCCCTGCTGTGCTGGCTGGGCTGTTCCTCCGGCAGCATCTCAGGCCCCATCGTCCCTCCCGGCGGTGAGGACGCCGGCTGTGTCGAGCCCCCGCCGGAGAATGGCGCCGACGCGGGCGAGCCCGCGGACGTGCTCATTCCCAGTCGCCTGCTGCGGCGCTCCGCGCTGGCGCTGAGGGGCGAGCCTCCGACGGACGCGGAGTACGCCGCGCTGGAGGCAGCCGGGGACGAGGCCGCGCAGCGCGCGTACGTCTCGGCCTTCGTGGACCGGACGCTCCAGCAGCCCGCCTTCTACCGGACGCTGTTCGAGACGGCGCGCGACTGGTTCAACATCCCGCCCGTGGGGCCGTCGGCGGACCCGCCGGAGTATGGCCTGCAGCAGCAGCGCTCCCTCGTCCGCTGCGCGGATGGCACCGCGAAGGCCGGAGCGTGGAAGTACTTCCGCTACGACCAGGATGCCTGCGAGGGGAAGAAGCCGGATGGTACGCCCGCGGAGGAGCGCGCCATCGAGCCCTGGTGGGCACCGGGCACGACGGTGACGCTGGTCGGTTTCGCGGCGAGCGTGGCGCCCACGGGGCAGTCCTACGACGCGAGCGGCTTCCCGGTGACGGTGAACTGCGCCACCGCGGGGCCGGTTGCGAACTGTGGCTGCGGGCCCGCGGCCGTGCGCTGCCACGCCGATAGAGGGAGCTATCCGGGCTGGGAGGACTACGGGCTCCACAACCCGCTGGGGCAGCGGCGGCTGGTCGCCGAGGAGCCCGCGCGGCTGTTCGCGCACCTCGGCTGGCATGACCGGCCGATGACGGACCTCATCCTCGGCAACTACTCCGTGGGACCCACGAACCTGCAGGCCGCCTACGTCATGCAGGGGCTTGCCGGCGAGTTGACGTACCTGCTCGAAGACGACTCCTGGTGGAGGCCTTCGCGCTTCGCCAGCGCGCCGGTGGACCCCGAGCACAGCCAGGGAGACCCGTCCGCCTGGCGCGAGTTCTCCGTCCCGGCCCGCAACCCCTTCCTCCTGGAGGAGCGGGACTACCGGTATGACCCGCGCACGCAGACCGCGGCCATGAAGGGCATCCCCGCCGCGGGCATGCTCACCAGCCTCGGCTTCCTCAGTGCCTTCCCCCGCGAGCGCGTGCGTGGCGCGCGGGCGCTGGAGCTGCTGGCGTGCGAGGAGCTCTCCCCGCCGCAGGGCCAGGAGTTCAACGAGTACCGGAGGGACCCGGGGACGGAGGGGCCCTGCCAGCACTGCCACCGCCGGCTGGACCCGGCGGCCATCCACTTCAAGCGCTACGCGAAGGTGGGGCACGGCTTCGAGGGCCATGGCGCGACCTACCCGATGCCGGGCATCGGCAAGGTGTGGCACTGGCCCGCGCGGTGGCGCACCAGCGAGTACCCCTTTCACACCGACCCGTTCACCCATTGGAACCGCTGGTACATGCCGGACACGCTGCTGACACCCGTCACGGAGGCGCAGGCCCAGACGAACCCGGAGGCCGTCTTCATCGACTTCCTCCCGCCGGAGCATCGCCTGCTGGGGCAGGTGAGTGACGGGACGGTGGGGCCGCTGGGCTTCGCCAAGCTCATCGTCGCCTCGGGCTCGTTCGACCGGTGCGTCGTGCGCCACCTGCACGCGCAGGTGATGGGGCGCGACATCGACCCCGCGAGCGAGGCGGGCTACCTGGAGGACCAGGTGGCGCGCTTCATCTCCGGGGGCCGCAAGGCCCGGCCGTACGTCAAGGCACTCACGCAGTCGGACCTCTTCCAGAGGGGGCGCTGACATGAACCGCTACGCATTGCTCCTCGTGCTCCCCTGGATGGCCTCCTGCAGCTCGGAGGTGACTCCGTCCACCCCTCGAAGCCAGGCGCAGTCGGCCTGTGGCACGCCGGCCACTTCGGAGACCGTGCGCGTCATGGAGGGCCTCCGGCTGCACTGCGAGGGCTGTCACGCGGCGGGCGCGCGCGGCTACTTCGCGTCGGTGGAGGCCTTCCAGAGCCTGCTCGTCTCGGACCCCCGGCTGGTGAAGGCGGGCAGCCCCGATGACAGCGAGCTGGTGCGGCTGTTGGAGGGCCGGGGCACCGGCGGCTTCAAGCAGATGCCCATCGGCCAGAAGTCCTACGCGCAGCTCGTCTCGGAGGGCGCCGCGACGCTCACCGTGGAGGCGGTGCGCGCCTGGATCCAGGGGCTGGGCGCGCAGCAGCGCGATGCCCGGCCGAACCGCGACGCCCCGCGCATCACCCGCATGAGCGCCGACCAGATTCAGCGCGCGCTCTACCAGCAGCTCGGGCTGGGGTACGACGACTTCTTCGTCAACGCGAAGGAGTTCGGCTTCGACATGGCGGAGTCCCGGGGCGAGGAGTACCTCCCGCTCCAGTCGCCGGACGCCATCCCTTCCCCCCGGCAGTACATCAGCGGTGAGCGCTACCACGGGCTGGGCGGAGGCTCGGTGATGAACCAGGTCTCCGCGGACCGGACCCCTTCGCCCACCCTGGCGCTGAACCTGACGCAGGTCTCCCAGCGCTGGTGCCGACGGGCCCTGGGCAAGACGGACAACACGGCGCTGTTCCCCAAGGGCGTGGCGCGCACGGCGAACCCGGCCGACGTCAAGGCCACGCTGAAGCGCTGGTCCCTGCACTTCCTGGGAGAGCGCTTCAGCGACGCGCAGGTGGACGAGCTGTACACGGACGTCTTCGTGCCGCTCGCGACGCCCACCGACACCGAGCCCGCCTACGTGGGTGTCTGCTCGTACTTCATCCGCCACCCGCACTGGGTTTTCTACTGAGGCCCGCCATGAAGCTCTCTCGTCGCAATCTCTTTCAAGCGGCCTTCGGGGCCGCGCAGGTCGGGCTGCTGGCGCGGTATGGACTGCCGTCGGCGATGGCGCAGTCGGCGTCGGGCCGGCCCACGAAGATGCTGGCCATCTATCTGGTGGGCGGGCTCCATTGGGAGTCCTTCTTCGCGCCGATGACACGCGCGGCCATCCAGAAGTTCATCCCTCCCGCGCAGGGAGGCAACTACGCCTACGGATACAACCCCGAGCAGGTGGAGCACCTGGACCGCTCGCCGGTGGACCTGCTGTCCCCCGAGCCCGCGCGCAAGCTGCGCGTGCCCGTGTACTGGAACTGGGCCAACCCGGCGGACCGGAATGGGAACAATCCCGTCGTCGGCAACGCCCAGGTCTACCGCCCGGAGGGGTACGTGTGGGCCAACCCGACGTACAAGCTCTACGAGAAGGCAGTGCTGCTGGTGGGGGCGGACCAGGGGACGGCCGCGCACGCCAGCGGCCTCATCGCGAGCATGTCCGGTGTCGCCGGCTCCACCTTCCGGGCCCCGGCGGTGCAGGCCGTCGTCGCCAACGCGATGGCGTCACGCTTCCCGGACCGGCCCCTGCCCAATGTCGCCCTGGGAGGGCCGCTGCCGATGGCGCTCGGGCTGCCCGCGCTGGCCAACCCGACGCTGCTCCCCTCCAGTGCTTCGGTGGAGCCCACGCTCTCTGACAGGAAGGACGGCACGTGGCACGGCCTGCGCGCGAGGAAGGAGGAGCCGAACCTCGCCTTCGATGGCACGCCGATGGCCGGCACGGTGCCCACGACGGCGGTGGACTCGGCCCTGCTCAAGGCGGTGCGCCGCGAGCGTGGCACCTCCTCGGCCGGCACGGATGGGTACATGGAGCAGCTCTACGACACGTACAAGGGCGCCAGCCGCACGATTCGCCGGGACATGCTGTCGGTGCTCGAGAAGACGCCCGCCTGGGAGAAGCTCAAGGCCGACCCCGCCTATCCCGAGGACTGGATGGCCTGCACCGGCTACGCGGATGCCTGCGGCACGATGCAGACGATGGGGGACTACGCGTTCGCGCTCCAGTTGCTGAAGTCCGACCTGGTGTCGACCGTCACCATGCGTGCGACGAGCATCGAGGGCTTCACCTTCGACTCGCACTTCGTCAGCGGGCAGATTGTCCATGCCCAGTACCTGCGCATCGCGTTCGAGATGGTGGGGCGCATGTGCCTGGAGATGAGCCTGACGCCGAGCCGCTCGGACCCGTCCCGCTCGCTGCTGGATGAGACGCTCGTCTACGTCTACAGCGACTTCGGGCGGACGTTCCCCAAGGTGGGCAGCGACCACCACCCGGCGACGTGTGCCCTGCTGGTGGGGGGCGGCATCCAGGGGAACCAGATGATTGGCGGCTATGACGAGCGGATGGAGGGCTCGCCCATGGGCGTTCCGGTGAGGCTCGTCGAGGAGTCCGGGGACCTGGTGACGCGGACGCCGAACTCGCAGGACATCGCGGCGACGGTGCTTCGCGCCTACGGACTCATGCCCGGGAAGGACTTCTTCATCCCAGGGGGCTACGGCGTCTTCGATGGCGTCGTGAGGACCTGAGCGAAGCGGTGACGCGGGCGTCCGCATGACGCCCGCGTCCCCCTGGCCGGTCTTCCGGGCCACCCGGCTCAGGGCGC
This sequence comes from Pyxidicoccus sp. 3LFB2, assembly GCA_046520375.1. Taxonomy (GTDB): domain Bacteria; phylum Myxococcota; class Myxococcia; order Myxococcales; family Myxococcaceae; genus Myxococcus. Next base: position 17,666 of record JBKGHK010000047.1, on the reverse strand, counting down.
GGGCTTCGACGCGGGCGCTGCCTGCTTGAGGATGAGGTCGCGCACCGCCTCCGCCGTGCCGGTGGCGGACTGCGGGTTCTGACCGGTGACCAGGCGGCCATCCACCACCACCTTGGGCGTCCAGTTGGCGGCGGGCTGGTGCTTCGCGCCGCGCTGCTCCAGCGTGGTGGCCAGGAGGAAGGGGACGACCTTCTCCAACTTCACCGCGCGCTCCTCCTCGTCGGTGAAGGCGCTGACCTGCTTGCCCGCCACCAGATACGTGCCGTCACTCAGCTTGACGTTCACCAGCGCCGAGGGCCCGTGGCAGACCGCGCTGACGACGCGGCCCGCTTCGTAGACCTCGCGGGTGACCCGCTGCGCCGCCGGGCTGCCAGGAAAGTCCCAGACCGCGCCGTGGCCCCCCGCGTAGAACACGGCGGAGTAGCGGGCCGGCTTCACCTCGTCCAGCTTGAGGGTGGTGCGCAGCGCCTTCCGGAACGCGGCGTCGTTCCAGTAGCGCGCGTTGGTGGCGTCCTTGAGGTCCAGGCCGTCCACCGGCGGCTCGCCGCCCTGGATGGAGGCGAACTCCACCGGGATGCCGGCGGCCTCGAAGACCGCCAGCGGATGGGTGACCTCGCCCAGGTAGAACCCGGTGGGCTCGCCAGTGCTGCCCTTGGTGGCGTGGCTGGTCATCACGATGAGCACCGGCGCGGGAGCAGACCGGGGCAGCTTCGTGGCGGGGGTGGTGGGGGCGGCGGCGAGCCCCATCAGGGAGGCGGCAAGCAAGACGGACATGTTCGGAGCTCCTGGGGAAGGGGCCCACGCTCGGGCCCGGCTTCTTCACCCAAACTATTGTCACCGGCGCAGGGGATAAACGGGCTCTGGGGCATGGCTCTTTTGCTATTGAGGCATGAATGGGCCGGCGCTTCGACCACCTGAACGATGTGGAAGCCTTCCTCGCCTCGGTGGAGCGCGGCTCACTGACGGCCGCCGCCACCTCACTGGGGACGACGCCGTCCGTGGTGAGCCGCGCCATCGCCCGGCTGGAGCAGCGGCTGGGCGTGCAACTGTTGCGGCGGACCACCCGGCGCCTGGGGCTGACCGACGCGGGGCGGCTGTACCTGGAGCAGTCGAGCACGGCCTTCGCGTTGATTGCCGACGCCGAGCGCGCCATCCAGGGGCAGGGTGGTGAAGTCACCGGCAGCGTGCGGCTCAGCGTGCCCACCACCTACGGGCACTACCGCCTGCCGGCGAAGTTGCGGACCTTCATGCGCCGGCATCCGCGCGTGCAGGTGGAGTTGAGCATCGCCAATCGCAACGTGGACCTGGTGGCGGAGGGCTTCGACCTGGCCATCCGGCTGGGAGAGCTGCCCGACAGCGGGCTGGTGGCGCGGCGACTGGAAGAGGCCCCCATGTGTCTGGTCGCCTCGCCGGCCTACCTGAAGGAGGCCGGGACGCCACGGACACTGGCGGAGCTGGAGCGCCACGCGTGCCTGTCCTTCGTCATGCCCAGCACCGGGCGCGTCTCGCCGTGGATTCTCCGTGAGGACGGGCGCGACATCGATTGGACGCCCCAGGCCGCGCTGCGGGTGTCGGATGACGTGCTGGGGGTGGTGTCGCTCGCCGAGCACGGCCTGGGCGTGTGCCAGACCTACGACTTCATCGCCGCGGAACGCCTGCGCCGGCGCACCCTGGTGGAAGTGTTGCCGCGCCTGCGGGGCCGCTCGCGCCCGTTCTCCGTCATCTACGTCCCACACCGAAGCCTGTCCGCGGCCTCCCGCGCGTTGATCGCCGTGTTGACGGACACTTCCGCCGGCCCCGCAGGGCGCTCATGAAACACAGGCTCATCGACTACTTCCGCCGCATCGCTCCTCTGTCCGACGAGGAAGCCCAGGCCATCCTGGACAGCATGGTGGTGAAGACCTGCCCGAAAGGCACGCACCTGCTCATGGCGGGCCAGGTCTGCACCGAGGCCTACTTCGTCCTCCAGGGCTGCGTCCGCCAGTACTCCGTCGTCGGCGGTGAGGAGCGGAGCAACGGCTTCTTCACCGAGGATGACTGGGTCCTGTCGATTCACAGCATGATGAACCAGACGCCCGCGGAGCACTTCCTGGTCTGCGCGGAAGACACCACGGTGGTGGTGGGCACCGGGCAGCGCGAGGCGGACCTGTATCGGCGCTTCCCGCGCTTCGAGAGCATCTCCCGGCGGGTGATGCAGAAGGTGCTGGCGGAACAGCAGGAGTGGTTCGCTTCCTATCTCACCGATACCCCGGAGCAGCGCTACCTCAAGCTCTCCAAGATGCGGCCGGACATCCTCCAGCGGGTTCCCCAGTACCAGCTGGCCAGCTACATCGGTGTGAAGCCCGAGTCGCTGAGCCGCATCCGAAAGCGCATTGCCACGCGCGGCAAGCCGGCTACGCCGCGACGGAAGGCGTGAGCGGCCGGAACCCCCTGGCGATGAGCCAGCCGCCGAGGAACAGCTCGAACAGGCCCCCGGGCCCCGAGAAGAAGATGCTCCACGGCATCCCGAAGAGCTCGAGGACGGCCCCCAGCGCCAGAAGCCCGTAGCCCACCGCACCCGCCAGCGGGAGTAACGGGGGAAGACGCCGGGAGCGGTACAGCGACAGGCAGAACGCCACGCTGCCGGCCCCCAGGATGAGCATCGCGAGCTGATACGCCCAGAAGTTCCCCTTAGAGAGAAGGTGGACCAGGGGCGTCAGCTCCGGCGTCGTCTGCCCTTGCGCGGTGTCTCCGAGCTGAAGGATGCACAGGAGGAACACCACGCCGACGATGAGGATGAGCGACTCCATCACCCGCGTGCAGACGTACGCGAGGGCGATGCCCGGGCTCCGCTCCCTGAGTATCGGGAAGAACAGCACGCCAATCCCGACGACCATGAGGGAGTTCAACACGAGCAGCAGCGCGCCCCCGACGAAGGGCGTCCTCTGCCCGGCCATCAGGGCCAGCGGCTCCGGCGCATTCAGGACGGAGGTGACGAGCGCGGTGCCGAGGCCGTAGGCGAAGAACGGGAGGAGGAAGAGCATCCCCAGGGAGCGGGAGTGAAGGCGGGAGGTGTTCATCGCGAGGGCTCCAGAACGCGCAGCGACGTTGTGGCCTCGAAAGTAGGGAAGGGCGCCCTCGCCCGCATTGATGAAGGTCAATAAAGAGGGCGACGTGGGCCGGGCTCGCTGATGGACGCGCCGCGGAGAAGCATGAAGCTATCCATCCTCCATGGACCCGGGCAGAGTCCGGGGCAAGAGGAGGCACATACCGAATGGCAACAGTGACCCTACGTCATCTGCTGATCGCTGCCGCGCTGCTGGGAGGTTGCAAGACGGCCGGGCCCGCCGTGCAGTCGCCCGACACGCGTCTTGCGACCGCCTCGAAGGTGGACTGTGGCCCCGCCATTCCGGGCATGGAGGCGGTGTTGAAGCCCGCCGCGTTCATCGTCCTCGGAGAGATGCATGGCACGCAGGAAGCACCGCTCTTCGCCACGCGGCTTGCGTGTCACGCTGCCGCGGCCGGTCAGCCCGTGCGCGTGGGGCTGGAGCTTCCCGTGGGCGAGCAGCCGCGCATCGACGCGTTCCTCGCGAGCGGGGACGGCGCGATTGAGCCGCTCACGTCGGGCGGGCTCTGGACCGATGTGATGCAGGACGGCCGGAGTAGCAATGCCATGCTCCAAGCCCTCGTCCGGCTGCGGGAGCTGAAGCGCGCGGGCCTTCCCCTGGAGATTCGCGCCTTCGACGCGGGCGGCAAGGACCGCGACGCCAGCATGGCGGCGAAGCTCCTCGAGGAGCGTGCCCGGGCCGCGCAGGACACCTTCATCGTGTTGACCGGGAATCTCCATGCCCGTCGGGACAAGGGCGCGCCGTGGGACCCGAACCTGCGCTTCATGTCCAACCACCTGCTCGAGGCGGAGCCCGAGCTGGTCACCCTCGACATGGCCTACCTGGGCGGGACCATGTGGGCCTGCACTGGCATGACGGTGGACACCTGCAAGGTCCATCCGCTGAAGAGGGCCCGCTACGAGGAACACGCGGCGACGCCGCGCATCGTCGTCCAGAAGGGAATCACGGCCGAAGGGTATGACGGCGTCTACGCCGTCGGCACGGCCACCGCTTCACCTCCCGCGGTCCACGCGGCCACGGCGATGTAACCCGGAGATTCCCATGTGAGTACTCCCTGAAAACCGACCACGGGGGAACTCACATGGGCATGAGCCGGGCCAGCTCCGCCATGCGGCCAGCGCCATCCCGGGCCAGGAGGTCATCCTGCAACGCCGCTCTTGAGCCCGTGATGGGCAGCGTCAGGCCGCAGGGCCGGCCCGGCACGTGCTCAAGCGCTCCGTGACGCGATGAGCGCGAGGTTGCGCGGAGACAGGCGCGGCTCGAAGAGCTGGAGGAGCTCGACCTGGAAGCCCAGCTCTTCCAGGAGGAGCGCCCGGTCCAACAGGAGCACGACCTCCAACGCCCTCGCGAAGCGGTCCCTCAGCAGATGGCAGAGCAGCAGGTCCCGCGTCTCGGCGCGCACGGACACCTCGAAGGCATCCAGCTCGGCGTCCGTCATGCCGGGCTCGAGCCCCAGCCGCTCCAGGCGGTCGCGAGCGTAGACGGCGAAGCGTCCGTCATAGAGCGTCCGGGGCGCGTCCCCGGCCCTCACGAAGCCTCGCTCGGGAAAGTGCCGCATCGAGAGGAGATGGAACGCGAAGCGCCACGCGTACACCCGCTTCATCCGCGCGAACTCCTCCTCGCTCTTGTGATGCCGTCCCCGCGTCGTCAGCGCCAGGGCATGCGGAGTGAAGGGCAGCGGATGCGCGCCCCCGAAGCGGGAGACGGGGTAGTCCCGCGGGGCCTCCAGCTTGTCGTAGCAGCAGCCGATGTTCAGGACGAAGCCCGCCCCCTGGCTCTTGCGGAGCTGCGTGAGGGCGAGCGGCCCGCAGGTATGCAGCCCGATGGAGGCCCGGTCCCGGCCGGAGAAGAGCGTATCAATCTGGGGTTGGAGCCCGTCCTCGACGGACGCCTGGATGAAACTCACGGTGCCCCCGCCCGAGGGGTGGTTTCTCGTCAGCCACCGCCGGCCCTTGTCCTGCAGTGCGCCGTCCCGGTCGATGCTGTGGAAGGTCCACCCGAACGTCCGCGCACAGAGGCGGGCGAGATGGCCCATGCCGCCGCCGATATCGACCGCCTGGTGGATGAAGCGCGCTCTTTGCGCGAGCAGGGCGAGCACCCGCTCCAGCTCGTGGGTCTTCTTGGCGCTGAGTCCCTGCGTCTGTGCGACGGTCAGCGCGTGAAGGCCCTCGTGCCAGGGCAGTGCCGTCAGTTCCTGGAGCGCGTCCAGGAGCGCGACCAGGGACGGAGGTGGGACGCCCACGAGCGCCCCCTGGTCCAGTTGCCGCTCGCCTGCTTCATCGAGCGACCGGGCATAGGCCAGCCAGTCCTGGGGATAGGCGGCGCCGGTGGCGGGCCAGCCCTGGAGGATGGAGCGGGACCAGAGCGGAGACCAGGGCCGGAGTTGGTGCGTGAGCGCCTCGAGTCGCGCCTGGAAGTCCATGGTGGCGCATCCTAGGTGCTCGCTCGGCTCTGTGCCGGTGCGAGCGACCCAGGCGCCCTCCATCGGGGTGTCTCAGTCCTGCTCGGGGGGCGGGTAGATGTCCTCGAGAATCTCCGCCCGCTCCGGGAACTGCTTCCTGAACCCGGCCAGTGCCTCGGGCCCGCCGTCGATGGCCGCCATGTACAGCTTCCAGGCCTCGGCGAAGTCCTCGGTGTAGTTCCCGTCCCTCTGGTAGTCCGTCTTGGCGTATCCACTGGTGAAGTCTCCGTCAGCCATCGCCGCCTCGTCCCACCCGTCGGGGACGGGGGGCGGCTCGCCGGTGAAGACCTCGCCCAGGTCCGTCCAGAAGCCGTCGCCCTTCTCCTCCTGCTGCCGGCCGATGAGGTGGCCCAGTTCGTGGTGGAAGATGTCCTCGCTCAGGTGCTGGCCGTCCTCGTAGAAGGTGATGGTGCCGTCGCCCGCGCTTGCCGCCGCCCGGTTCCCCGTGGCGGTCTCCGAGCCCTGGTCCGGCGTGACGACGATTTTCTCGAGCGAGCTGCGAAGCTCGGGAGGCGTCTCGCTGTACGAGTCGATGACCTGCGCGAGGAAGGCCTCTCGGTCGGCGTCCGTGCCGCCCTGGAACTCCACCTGGAAGGTCTGGTCCCCGACGCGGACGAAGTAGGTGTCCTCCCCGGCGAACGGCAGCTGGCCGATGGCGACCTGCTCCGTCTTTCCGTCGGAGTTGACGAAGTCCACCGGCTGGCCATTCCCCGCGATGGCTTCCTCCACGGCCTGCTCCCGGAGCTCCGCCGGGTCCTGCTTCTCCAGGCCGCCAGGTCCGCGCATCTGGAAGAGCGGCCCCGCCTTCTCGTCCGCCTTTGACCGGGTCGTCTCGAACACGCTGTCGCCGCCGAGTGTCCGCAGCGCCGGGTTCCGGGACTCGGTGAGCCGGGGCGTCGACATGGCGTCGGGGCCGGGCTTGCCGGGGCTCTTCAGCGCCTGGAGCTGGGGCCTGGGCGGTGGCGGCGCGACAGTGGTGAACTGGCGAAGGCGGCTCTGGAGCTTCGTGAGCATGGGGGCTCTCCTTTCGCTCCCGTACGCACTCCGCCTGAAAAGGGTTACACCCGACGGGACAGCGCGACCCGGTCCACGCCATCGAGGGGCCCCCCTCGCTCACCGGCCGAAGAGGGGCTGCGCGAGCAGTCGCGACCAGCGGTACGTCCTGACGTCATAGCGGTTGATGATCCACTCCCCGTCACCGCTGGAGCCCTGTCGGTACTTGAAGAGGAACTCGCCCTGCGGGCCCCGGTAGAAGCGGGGATAGGTGGTCCGCGTCTCCAGCGTCCCCACCATGGGCTGCCGTGCGAACGAGGAGGCGACGAGCCCTCGCGACCGCCAGTAGGTGAGCGGATGCCCGTGCAGGTCTCCCGACAGGTGGAGGTCGTGATTGTCGTCGACTTCCAGCGTGAGGTAGTTGTGGCTGTCCCAGCCCCGGAACTGGTCATCGAGGACCTTGTAGGTCCATGCCCCGTCTCCATTGCGGATGGCGACCTTCACGTTGCGGTTGGCGTCGTAGTAGGCGACGAGCTGGTGCCGCTTGAAGACCACGAAGTCGAACGCCGCGGAGCTGCCGCCCCAGGCCCGGTCGATGCGGCTGCTGCGCCAGACGTTCGCCGCCGCGTCGTACTTCCAGAGCACCAGCTCCGTCAGGAACTTCTCCGGGCACGTGGTCTCCGTCGGCTGGTACGCGGTGAGCGCGCGCCCCGAGCAGTCATAGGGCAGGTCCCGGTTGGTGGGCATGGCCTCCCAGCGCAGGAAGTGGGTCAGCGCCGGGTCCTGCCCGTCCCAGACCCACGGCCCGTCCTTGGCGCCGAGTGACGCAAGTCCTCCCGTGCCGGAGGCGTCGGCGGTGCCTCCCGTCAGGCTGTTCTTGAGGAAGTACCGCTCGTCCACCGGGTCGGCGATACCGATGGTGTCCAGGCCGTCCTGGTCCCAGTCGCCGACGAGCGGATGAAAGGGGGTGGTGGCCGGCCCGAAGCCGAACCGCACGGTGCCGTCCCGGCGCTGGATGACGAAGGTCCGCGTCTTGCGGAGGAAGAGGCCCGCGCGATTGCCGTCGCCGTCCCAGTTGCCCCGGATGACGACGGCGTCCTTCTGCGTCCGGGGGCGCACGAGGCGCAGGGCGAAGGGCGTCACCCAGCCCGCCGCGCGCGGCTCCTTCACGCTGGCCTCCGGTGGCAGCCCGGGCACCGGCCGCGTGAAGGTGTCGTAGTCGATGCCCGCGCCGGGCGTGGAGGTCACCGAGAGCGCCGGGCCCGCGGAGGAGAGAGTCCAGTTCCCCGAGGCGGGAGCGCCGCTCGTGTCGGCCTCCGCCCGCCCGAAGGACTGGACGACGGCGCCGGTATTCGTCACCCGGGGCACGGAGTAGGAGACCGAGTACGGCGTGCGCGGCAGGGAGCCGCCGCCCTTGAGCACGTGCTGCGTCTTCCACGCGGTCATCTCGTGGATGTTCCACCCGGTGCCCTCGAGCCGGGCGTTGTAGACCTGCGTGGTCCAGACGGGCGGCAGGTCCGCGGAGTAGACCGCCTTGTACTTCTGGTAGGTCACGACGGGGCGGCCCTCGGCGTCGAAGCCGACGTTCACGTTGTTGAGCACGCCCTGGTTGAGCTGGAGCGGGTCCACGACGGCGCGGGACTCGGTGGTGATGGGAAGCGTGAGCTTCTCCCCGCAGGTGTTGTACCAGTTCACCAGGTCCTGGCTCCGGGCCACGGAGACGCTGTGGTTGGTCTCCACCGCGGGCGACTCGCGCCACACCCAGGCCATGTACACCCAGGGCTGGCCCTGGGCCTGCGCGTTGCCAGATGGATAGGCGTTGCGCTCCGCGGGCTCGACCCACAGCGACGCCATGCACCCACGGGGGGCGCTCCCGAGCGGATGGGGGAAGCGAATCTTCCCCGAGTTCGTGAGGGCCGAGTTCTGCACGGTGCCCAGCACGCGGAGCCCATGGACGTAGAGCTTCTGGCCTCCGTGCGCCGCGAGGACCTGCTCCGGCAGGGGCACGTGGAAGCGATAGCGTCCGCTGCCCGCGCCGCACCGCTCACTGACGGCCTGCTCGGCCATGTACTGCGAGGTGCCCTCGAGCACGAGCTGGCCTCGCGGCGTGTCGTACGCGGAGGCACCGGCATAGACATGGAGCTTCAACGAGGCCGCCACGCCCTGCTGACAGGTCCACCCGTGCAGGAAGTACCGGTCTCCCTCCAGCACCACCCCCTCCAGCGTCCCGATGATGGCGCCGGGGTCGGCCAATCCCTGGAGGGAGGGCTCCGCCGCGACCCCACCAGGGAGCAGCAGAGCGGACAGGGCAAGAATGCGCAGCGAGAGCAAGGAGCCTCCGATGTCGTTGATGCCCCCGGTGGGGGAGGCGGGGAACCTGGAACCGCGATGACCAGGAAATACAGGAAAACGTAATTTCCCAGAAGCAGCCTCCCTGTGACAAGGCTGACAGGGGGCTCACCCCAGGGGGCTGGCCGGCATCAGGTCCGCGCTCGCGACATCGGCAACGCGCGACGCCGCGGTTGCCGCGGCGTGTGTGCCCTCGAACGGCGAAGGGAGAACCACCGCCAGCCCGTCCAGCCAGTGCGGTATGGAAGCGGACGGCAGCTTCCTCCACCTCCCGCTCACGGAGTCACAATCATGCCCAGCAAGCTCGCGCCGTTTCTCTGGTTCAACGACAACGCGGAAGAAGCCGCTGAGTTCTATCTCAGCGTCTTTCCGCAGGCGCGCAAGGTGAAGGAGCTGCGCTCGAAGGGCGTCGGGCCCTGGCCGGTGGGGAAGATCGCCACCCTCGTCATCGAGCTCGAGGGCCAGGAGATGACGTTCATGAACGGCGGGCCCGCGCACCAGCTCACGCCTGCGTTCTCGTTCTTCGTGCGGTGTGATTCGCAGAAAGAGCTCGACGCGTATTGGGAGAAGCTGATGGCGGGGGGCGGCAAGCCCATGGCCTGTGGCTGGCTGACCGACCGCTTCGGCCTGTGCTGGCAGGTGGTGCCACGCAATGTCGAGGACCTGATCAGCCATCCCAAGGCCATGCAGGCCATGATGGGCATGATCAAGATGGACATCGCGGCGCTGGAAGCCGCGGCGCGCGAGAGCTGAGCCCGCTGGCGCCTCGCGCTGGCCGCGACGGTGGAAGACGTGTTCGCCTGTCCGCGGTGGCGCGGCAGGCGAATGGCGTCCCTCCCGCGCGTCTACAGCGTCGTCAGGCTTCCATCGGTGTGACGGAGTCCAGTGAGTCGCGGCCCAGGATGAGCAGCAGGAAGGCCGCCGCGGCGGCAGCGCCCACGGGCGCTCCCGCGGGCCCCATCGTGCCCAGCGCCCCCACGAAGATGAGGATGATGACCACGGCGATGAGCAGGGCGAGGAGGATTTCACCCACCTTCTCGAAGACGGGAACCAGCTTCCGCAGACAGTCGAGCAGCCCGCCTCCGGCCAGCCCGCCGGAGATCATGTAGGCGCCAGCGCCCGTCGTCTCGTCGGTGATGATGTAGCCCACGCCCTTCCACGGGCCCATGTCGACGTCGCGCTCCGAGACGAGCACCGTCTTCCCGGCCGCGATGGCCGCGCTCACGTCGCTCTCCACGTCGGCGCTGAGCGCGAGCCGCGGGAGCACCTCGTCGGCGTTGGAGGCCGTGATGTTGTAGATGGGGATGTCCTGGGCCGCCGCCACGGAGAGCAGGTGGATGGCGGAGATGCCCCGCCGGACGAAGGCCTGGCCCTGAGACCGGTCCTGGAGCTGGTCGAAGATGGCGCCCTCCAGATAGGAGCTCTGGATGCCCACCTGCTTCATGAAGGTGATGCCGCGGCCGGGCACCGGGCTCACCACGCCCAGCAGCGTCTGCTTCACGTCCATGGACCGCCCCTGGTAGACGCCCCAGCGGGGGATACCGAAGAAGCTGGACACCGTGAGCGGCGAGCTGAACAGCCCCACCGACGGCAGCCGCAGCATGTGGACGTCCATGCCCTTCGCGGTGATCTGCGCGAAGTAGTCGCTCTCCATCCAGTAGTGGAGCTGCACCTGGTGCAGGTACTCCGGGGCGTTGTCCACCGGGTTGGCGGCGAAGCGCTTCTCGACGACCTCGCGGGTGACGCCATTGCCCGTGACACCGATGACGATTTCATCACCGGCCACCACCTCGTAGGGCAGCACCGTCGGGCCTTCGGGCGCCTGGAGGACGACGTCCAGGTAGAAGTCGCTGCCCATGCGGATGGCGCCGCCGTTGCCCAGGGCCGTGCCGTCCAGCTTCACCGTCGGGACGACGTTGACCAGGTACACGGGCAGCGAGCTGGCATTGCCCTCGCGCGCCGCGCGCAGCGTGTTCGCGTCGGCCGGGCTGGCCGGGTCGAACTGGAGTCCCAGCCGCTTGCTGTTCACCGCGGGCAGGCTCACGCTCACCGTGAAGGACGGGCTCTCCAGGGCCCGGTCCAGCGCCGAGTCGTAGCCACGCAGCACCACTGAGTGGCGCAGGCGCGACGGCAGCGTGCTCACGGCGGTGCCCCGGCTCAGGAGCTTGTAGGGCAGGGCGCCCGCCAGGACGGTGGGCTCCTCGGGGACGATGTTCCTGCCGCCCAGGAGTCCGTCGAAGGTCTGCGGGACGTCGTGCGAGTAGAAGTAGTCGGCGCTCTGCTCCGCCCACTCGGCCAGCCGCTCGCGCAGGGCCGTCTCGTCGACGTTGGTGATTCTCCCCAGGTCCTCGTCCACGTCGAACGGCCTCACGGCGGGGTCGAGCACGTTGGCGAAGGGCACGTCGGTGAAGTACGCGGAGCGCGAGGTGAACGTGTGCTGCTTGAAGGCCGCGTCCATCGGCACCCACGTGTCACCCTGCCGGTGGATGGCACCGCGGCTCGGGACGAAGTCGACATGGGCCTCCACCCAGACGTGCTCCAGGCGCAGGTGGGTGATCTTCCCGCCGCTGGTCATCGCGACGGTGGGCACGCCGCCCGTGCCGAAGAGCTCCTGTGCCACCGCCGGGGTCGACGCGCCGCCCACCCAGTTCATCGCCGTGGCGATGGGGACTTCCACCGAGCCCGTGACGTAGCGCGCGGGGACGTTCGCGGCGCGCAGCAGCGCGACGAGCAGGCTCGCCGTGTCGTAGGCATTGCCGCGCTTCGAGTCGAGCGTCAGCTGCGAGCCCTGCACGGAGCCATGGGTGGGGACGAAGGTGATGTTGTTGCGCACCCAGTTGAAGATGCGCACCGGCTCGTTGCCGAGCGACGCGGCCAGGGCGCGAATCTCCGGGGTGAGCTGCGCGTCCTCGTTGGCCGCGAGGTCGGCCGGCACCGGCGGCGCCAGGCTGGCGGCGGGTGCTCCGTCGGCGCTGACCTGGGCCTTGGACAGCAGGGCGGTCCGGGCGGCGTCCTGACCCGAGGCTTCGCGGCGCGGAGGGGCATCCGCGACGGGTCGAAGCGCTGGTGGCGCCGCGCGTCCGTGGCCTGATTCAGCCGCTGCGTCACCGCGCCAATCGCCGCGCTCACCTTACGAGCATCGCGGCTGGAGCGGGCGGTCTCCAGGTCCTTGAACACCGCAGCGATGTCCGCTTCGTAGCGGGCTCGCGCCGACAGCTGGCGCTCGAGGATGGTGCCGGGAAGGTCGGCGGCGAGGATGCGTGCCTCCTCCTCGTCGAAGCGCGCGCCGATGGTCTGGTCGAGCACCCTCAGGCGCCGCTCGGCCTCCGCCACGGACGTCGGCACCTTCGAGAGCTCCTGCCCCGGCTGCGCGAGGGTCCTGGCAATCGAGACCAGCTCCGACGTCACCGCGGCCTCCGGTGAGGGCGGCGTCGCGGGAACCTCGGCACCCGGCGCAGCGGGGCGTCGCCACCGGCGAGGCGGCCACCGGCGGCGCCTGCATCGCGGTCGCCGCCTGCTGGACGTACTCACGCTCCGCGGGCGTCAATGACAGGCGGACATCGTTCGCGAGGCGCGCGAGGTACTTCGCCGGGTCCTTGCGCGCCGCTTCGAGCTCCACCCATAGGCGGCCATTGGCCGCGAACCATCCGAAGGTGACGAGAACGGCGACGGTGGTGCCCGCCATGAGCACCTTGTTTCGGAACATCATGAGTCGGCTCTCTTCCAGCAGCCCTCGAGGGCCGCGCGGAAACTGTCGGGGGTGAAGCCCCGGCTCTCGTATTCCCTGGCCAGGTAGTCGAGTACCCGTGCCACGACATGTTTCTCCCGCGCCGTGAGTGCCGCGAGCAGATGGGTGAAGCGCTCCTGGAGCGGCTCCACCGCGTCCGCGGCCGGAGGGGAGAGAAAGTAGATGAGGGGGTCTGCCAGCCCGAAGGCGTCCCCGACGTCCAGCGCCAGGAGGAGGAAGGCGGGCAGGTGGTACTCGAAGCCTTCCGCCGTCAGGTAGGCCATGAAGCCATTGGGGTCGAGCCCCGAGGCGCCCAGCAGCGACTCCCGTGTGACGTCCCGCCAGTCCCTGCCCTGGAAGAAGCGTTGGACTTCATCGCCGTCAGGGCCCGAGTGCCGCACGGCCAGCCTGTCGTCCCCGGGATGGGGGCGCCAGGCGAAGGCCTCGCGAATCTCCTTCCGGAGTGAGTCGAGCTCGGTCTCCATGGTCGGTGCTCCGGGCAGGCGGCGCGTGCGCTACGGAGGACAGTCGTCCGCGCAGCCGACGGGTTGGGGCAGGGCGATTCGCGCGGTGCACTTGGCGATGCTGTCGCGGGTCTGCTGGATGATGATGGCGTGCCCCGCGTTGGGAACGGGGAAGCAGGCCGCATGGAAGGCCAGCCGGGTATCGAGGCAGCTCTGCCAGTGGGTGCGCATCGCCTGAAGGGCGGTGCAGCCCGAAATCTTGCTACAGGAGTAGGGCGCGGGCTGCTTGCAGATGGCGTTGATTGCGCCCTGCATGGTCAGACACGTGGCCTCGTCGCAGGTCCGCCCGGAGGTGGCGGCGGGAATCAGGCACCAGCGGTCCTGGGCCAGGGCCTCGCCCGTGCCCAGCAGGCCCATGAGGAACACGAAGACAAAGAGAGAGGACTTCGCTGCCGGAATCGCAGACATGATGAGCACCTGGCTACAGAGGAATGTGATGGGGACGGGCTGCGACCGGGTTCCAGGCGCGATGCGACGCTGCGCGGATCTCCAAGGTCACCAGGGGCCCTGCACGGTGCCCGCCGGCTCCACTTCTTGATGCTGCCATGTCCCCCCCTCACGGATGCGTGTGACGCCACGAGGCGCCCCGCGCACCGTTCACCTACAACAACTCTGTGGGAAATACAACGGGGCTGTCTACGCAGGCAGGGGCCCGTCTCGGCTCCTCCGCTCCAGGCCCCACCCTCAACATGGCTTGTCTCCCGCCGATACATGCCGTGCTCCGTCCGGTGCGGGCCAGCCCCGCTTCACCAGGCGTCGGGCGGGAGCGTCAGGTGCCCTTCGAGATACGTGAGCGTGAAGTGATGCACCGCACGCGGCCACGGACACCGGGCGATTCAGGTCCGAGGGTTGGGTTGTTGGTAGATGCCGTATTCCGCCTTCACGTCGGCGTCGCGAAGGACGGCATCCACATAGCGGTGCGCCTCGGCCCTGGCTTCAGCCTCGGTGCTTGCCTCCACGCAGAAGTACACCTCTTCAACGCCGGCTCGATTGGGCCCCACGCACCCGCTATCGGGGACGAGCTTGTCGAGGGCCTCAGCGATGGCCAGGCGTTCCTCCATGGAGAGCCCTCTGGAGAGGTCGGCATAGATGGCCCATTGCATGGCATGTCCCGGGCAGAGGTTTAAACGAGCGTACGCGCTCGACCCCGTCCCGCCAACGCCGGAAGCGCCTGTCCGCACCTCCAGCTTCCAGCTCAGCTCAATCTCGCGAACTCGCGCCATGCGCGCGCCCGCGAATGAGCCACACATGGCTCGTTTCCTCGGGTTGGTGCGTGCTGTGTCCGACGGCGACGTCGCCCGCTGGACTGACGGCGAGCTTCCTCATGAGCAGCCCTTGCTGGCCCCCGTTGAAGCCGAGCCGCGACTCGGAGGTTCCCGGAATGACCATGGGGGTGGAGAATGTCCTCCCTCCGTCGATGGAGCGCGAGAAGCCCAGCCCCCTGGGCCGCGCTGCCGGAGTGGGGAAGAGCTCCCAGACGATGTAGAGCCGGTCCTGCCCATCGACGTCGAGGTGCGGGAAGCCACCGCGCCACGGCGCGCCATCGCTGCCGGCGAGGTCTCGCGGCGTATCGAAGCGAAGCTCCCCGCCGGCCGAGCGGGTGTAGCGGATGCGAGCCCCCTCAGCGGAGCTGGCCGCGCTCTCCGCGTAGGCCAGGTGGAGCGTCCCCTGACCATCCAGGGCGAGCTTCGGCGCGTCCGCACGCCCCTTGCCGTCCACGGCGATGCGCGGCTCGCCGAAGGAGCGCCCCGAGTCGTCTGACTTCGCCACGTGGATGTCCGCGGAGGGGTCCTCCCCCACGGTCCACGCGAGGTACACGGTGCCCTCTCTGCCGACGGCCAACGCCGGAGCGCGCGCGGGCCTGGCGTGCTCCCCGCGCTCGATGCGCGCTGGCTTCGAGAAGTTCTCTCCACCATCGAGGGAGTGGCTGACCCAGAGCGTGCCTTCGTAGTCCGTCCACGCCGCGTGCAGGCGCCCCTGGGGACCGGCAACGAGGTCCAGGCTGCCATTGTCCCAGTGCTCCGGGTCGAGGCGCCCCTTGCCATCACCGCTCATCGAGCGCGAGAGGTTGACCGGCTCGGTGAAGCTCCGTCCGCCATCCAGGGAGCGTGCGAAGAAGATCTCCCCTCCATGCGAGCCCCCGGAGAAGACGATTTCCTGCCAGAGGATGGCCACCGATTCGCCCCCGGCCGGCCCGGTGAAGGCCACCCGTGGAAGCCAGGAGAAGACGCCAGGGCTGCGGGAGACATTCACCGGCCGCTCGAAGCGCCGCTCCCCTTCGGGCCCATGGAGCTGGAAGAGGACATCCTTCTGGGCCTGGTCGACCCAGGCAAACGCAACGGCCCCGCGCGCGTCGATGGCCACCGAGGGGTCATCCACGTAGTCGTACTCCGACGCGTTCATGCGCCACGGGCCCTTGTGCCCGCCGCCCGAGTCCACGTCGCGTCGCTCGGTCCATGTCACCTCCGCGGGCGGGGGCGCTCCCTGGACTGCCGCCAGCGACACGCTGGCAAGTCCGAGGCTCAGGCAGACGACCAGCAGCCGCCCTCTCGCTGAATGGGCATGGCGAGACGTCATCACGGCCACCTTTCTCTCCCGTGGGTGGAGCGTCCTCGCTCTCAATCTCGGTGCCACCCGTCGAGCGTGCAACCATGGCGCCAGCCAGAAGGCGACCTCTTCTCCATGAGCGCCGGGCAGGCTCGCGCCCCGGTGCGCCTTCCTGGAAGGAATCGTCCTGGAACGCCTTGATGCGGGACGCGCGCAGCACTGCTCGTGTGATGCGGGGGCTCGGGGAATACGAGCAGGCAGGCTCACGTTGCCCGCATCTTACCGAGCATGACCCCAGCCCCTTCCGCGGTCTCGCCCCCCAGCGCCGAGGCCCGCCCCGTGGATTCCAGCGACCGATTGGCGCTCCTCGACACGCTGCGCGGCTTCGCCCTGTGCGGCGTGTTCATCTCCAATGTGATGGTGTGGTTCAGCGGCAGGGTGTTCCTGCCACGAGAGCAGGTCCTCTCGGCGATGAACACCGCATCGCTCGTTGACACCGTCACCTGGCAGGCGTTCTCGATGCTGGTGGCCGGGAAGTTCATCACCCTCTTCTCGTTCCTCTTCGGCCTCGGCTTCGCGGTGCAGATGGGCCGCGCCGAGGCGCGAGGGGCCTCCATCACCCCGCTCTATGTCCGGCGGCTGGGGGTGATGCTGGTGATGGGGCTCGCCCACCTGTTCCTCATCTGGTACGGCGACATCCTCAGCACGTACGCGGTGCTGGGCTTCGGCCTGCTCCTGTTCCGGGGGCGCTCGGACCGGACGCTGCTCATCAGCGCCCTGGTGTTCGCCCTGGGCGGGGCCGTCGTCGGCGTGGTCATCCTCAAGTTCCCACAGTTGATGGCGGACACGCCGGAGGCCGGCGCGGCCATCGCCAAGGCCGCCACTGAGAAATCCGCGGCCATCCGGGCGCAGACGCTGGCGGCCTTCACGAGCGGGAGCTGGCTGGACGCGACGAAGGCGACCGGCACCTTCTTCTTCCGCGACTACCTGCCGCTGCTCGTCGCCATCCTGCTCTCGACGTTTGGCCGGTTTCTGCTGGGTCTGCTGGCGGGGCGGCGCCGCATCTTCCACGACGTGCCCCAGCACCTGCGGCTGTTCCGCCGGCTCCTGGGGTGGGGGCTCGTGGCCGGGGTGATTGGTAGCGGCAGCGGCCTGGTGCTGCAGCAGCTCATGCTGAAGAAGGTCTTCACCCCGGAGACGCTGCCGACGTGGGTGCCCTTCGCCATGGCACCGCTGCGGAACCTGGGCGAGCTGGGCTTCGCGGCCGTCTACGTGGCCGGTTTGACACTGCTCTTCCAGCGAGCCACCTGGCAGCGGGTGCTGGGCCTGCTCGCGCCAGTGGGGCGCATGGCCCTGACGAACTACCTGTCACAGTCCATCATCAGTGTGCTGTTCTTCTACGGGTACGGACTGGGTTTCATCACGAAGCTGGGCCCCGCGGCGTGCGTGGCGTACTGCCTGGCCGTCTTCTCGGTCCAGGTGGTGTGGAGCCACCTGTGGCTGTCGAAGTTCCGCTTCGGCCCCGCGGAGTGGGTGTGGCGGTCGCTGACGTATGGAAAGGCCCAGCCGATGCGCCGGGATGACGCCTGACGGGCCTCGGCGACGCGTGGGCCTCCAGCGCCAGGCCGGCAATGTGCCCCTGTCATCCGCCCGGTATTGGAAGAAATTGTCAGCCAAGCAGGGCCCGCACCACCTCTTCCGCGAGCCGCGTGCCACGTCCCCGTCGCATCAGCAGCCGGTAGGTCACCGGAGGCAGGCCGCGCACGACAAGGCGTGCGAGGCCCGGGGTGGCCACCACGTCGTTGATGACGCCCACTCCCACGCCCAGGGCCGCGAGCCGGCAGACCGCCTCCCAGCCGGTCACCTCCGCCGCGACCTCGAGTGCCCGTCCCTGCGCCGCGGCGGCGTCCTCCAGGGTGGCGCGCAGGACGCGGCCGAGCGGAGGCACCAGGAGCCGG
>JBKGHK010000479.1:0-7785 GCA_046520375.1 Pyxidicoccus sp. 3LFB2 | reverse complement strand
CCGCTGCTCGCCGGGGGACAGACGCTGCTGCTCGCCGACCCGCTGGGCACCCGGGAGCTGCCGTCCGCCGCCCTGCGCATCCTGTGCGAGGCGTCCTCCAAGGGGCTGCCGGTGGTGCTGGCCCTGTCGCTGCCCGCCACCGAGCAACCCGTGCTCGACACGTACCTCGCCAGCGAGGGCCTGGAGCACGACGCGCAGGAGCTGCTGCGGGGCAGCTCGTTCTGGCGCCGGGTGCACCAGGACGGACGCAGCAGCCGCGCCATGCTGTGGCTGGTGGAGCAGGCCCGCCGGCTGCGCGCCTCGGGCAAGCCCGTGTCGCTGGTCGCCTTCGATGTCGACAAGGGCGGCGGCAACATGCGCGAGGAGCAGATGGCGAAGCGCCTGCTGGAGCACCGGAGCAAGGCCCCCGACGCCTTCATGCTGGTGCTGGCCGGCGGCACCCACGTGCGCACCACCAACGTGGGCTGGGACGGGGACTACGAGCCCATGGGCCTGCGGCTGGCGAAGGCCCTGCCCTCCGTGAAGGCACTCGACGTGGGTTTCACGCGCGGCTCGCAGTTCTCCTGCCGCTACAACGTCTGGGACGCCGTGGAGTGCAACGTCTTCGCCATCAGCCCGACGAAGCAGGCGCGCCAGGCCTCGACGGTCAGCGCGGGCGTGCAGCTGTTCCCCACGGCCCAGCAGGACGGCTTCCATGGGCGACTCTACGTCGGTGCGCTGAACGCCTCGCCCCCGGCGTTGCAGGCCGGAGCCGCCGCCGTCAGCGAGGCGCCTCGCGCCACGCCGTAGTCCCCGGAGCCCCGGGGACGCGCCCTACTCCACCAGCTCCAGCCAGTCGTCCTCGGCGGAGAACACGCGCACGCCCAGGCGCACGCTCACCTCCAGGTGCGTCTGCGCCGCGGGGCCGCCCACCCACAGGGGCACGCCCCGGGGCAGCGCCTCGACGAGAGCCGTCAGCGTGGCCTGGAAGTCCTCCGCGCCGCGGTCATTCACCGCCGACAGCCCCACGAAGTCGGGCCGCAGCTCCGCCACCGCGTGCGCCAGGTCCACCGCCGGCATGCGCTGGCCCAGCAGCGTCACCCGAAGCCCCGAGTGCCGCAGCCGCAGCGCCACGCCCAAGAGCCCCAGCTCGTGCTCCTCGTCCGGGAAGCACGCCAGCACCGCGTGCCGGGCGCCGCTGTTGGGCGCCGCGTGCAGCAGGCTCACCAGTCTGGAGCGCACCACCTGCGTCACCAGGTGCTCCTGCGACACCGTCATCCGCCCCGCGTGCCAGCGCGCGCCCACCTCGCGCTGCAAGGGGGCCAGCACGTCGTCGAAGGCCCTCAGCGGCGGCAGCGCCGCGAGCACCTCGTCCACCACCGCCGACACCCGCGCCTGGTCATACACCCGGGCCGCGGCCAGCACCGCCTCCTGCCAGCCCACCAGGTTCGGCGCCGGGCCACTGCCCGTGGCGGGCGGGACGGGGGCGGCTTCCAGCTCGGCCAGCAGCTGGGGCAGCAGCTTCGCCGCCTCGCTGATGGCCACGCCCTCGTCGGTCAGCTTCTTCAGCCGCTTGAGCAGCGCCACGTCCCGGTCCGTGTAGACGCGGTAGCCGGCCGGGGTGCGCTGGGGGTTGAGCACCCCGTAGCGCCGCTCCCAGGCACGGATGAGCTCCACCCGGACTCCGGAGAGCTCGGCGGCGATGTGGATTCGGTAGGTACGCTCAGCCATGGCGCGGGTGGGAGGTCAGGGACGGTTCTGCGCGTTGCGGACCTGGTTCCAGATGGCGACGAGCTCGTCCGAGGACTCGGCGTACTGCGCACCGAGCGTGAAGAGCGTCTTCAGGTGCTCGCGAGCGCCAGGGCCTCCTACCACGACGGGAAAGGGCGCGCAGGCGCGCAGTGCGTCTCCCAGCACCTCCAGGAACTCCCCCGGCTCGCGGCGGCGCACGAAGGACAGCGCGATGATGTCCGGCCGCATCTGGTTGCAGGCGCTGTGCAGGGCCTCGGCGGGCGTGTCCGCGCCCAGCAGGGTGATGCGCCAGCCCTTGCGCTTGAGGTGCAGCGCCAGGGCCAGCAGGCCGCCCTCGTGGTGGTCCTTCGCCGGACAGGCGAGCAGCGCGCGGGGCCCGTCCGCCTCGGTCTCCACCGTGTCCACCACCTGCCGCAGCCGGTGGCGGATGAAGGCGGAGGCCAGGTGCTCGCGGGCGATGTCCAGCCGCACGCCCATCTCCCGCAGCAGCGGCATGAGGAAGCGGTCGCAGTACGCCTCCACGTCCATGGCGGCCTGCGCCTCGTCCAGCACGCGCGTGACTTCCTCGCCGTCCAGCACCATGACGGCGGACCAGAAGCGCTCCGTCAGCCGCTCCGGCTGGGGCAGCTCGTTGAGCGGCGTGGCGCGCACCTGCGCAATCGCCTCGCTCACCGACAGGCCGTCCTGCTGGATGAGCCGCGCCACGCGGCGGATGGCCTCCACCTCGTCGCGCGAGTAGATGCGGTAGTTGTTGCCCTCCGTGCGGTGCGGGCGCGGGAAGCCATAGCGCCGCTCCCACGCGCGCAGCGTGGCCTCGCGGATGCCCGTCAGCCGGGCGATGGTGCGGATGCGCAGCGTCATGGCGCGAGCCCTCGCGCGGCATCCCAGCGCTCCGCCACGCCCCGCGCCCCGGCCACCTTGCGCGTGAAGCCCTCCAGCGACGAGGCCGCCGCCACGCGCTTCACCACCGCCTCCAGCCCGTCCTGGAAGAGGGACAGCGGCCCCGGCGGGTGCGGCGTGCCCACCTCCAGCAGCACGTCCGGCCGCTCGTGTTCGAAGAAGGCGTAGCGCACGCCGATGGGGACACACTCCACCTTCGACACCCGCGCCAGCAGCTCCACGCCGCGCTCCAATTGCAGCGGCAGCACGCCGAAGGGCCGGTGCTCACCCTCGGGGAAGACGTACAGCGCGGCGCGGGGACGGCGCAGCAGCTCCTTCGCGTAGCGCAGGGACTCCACGGAGGACACGGCGTCCTTGCGGCGGATGCTGAAGGCACCGATGCGCGCGAGGAAGCGGTAGCGTCGCAGGTTCTCCTCCTCCATGAGGCAGTACGCGTCCCAGCCCGCCGCCCGGCTGAGCTGGTGCAGCATGAAGCCGTCCCACCAGTTGGAGTGGTTGAGGTACACGAGCCGGCCCGCGTCGCCTCCAGGCAGCGTGCCGCGCACCCACAGGCCGCGGAACGTCGAGCGGAACTTCCGCCCGATGTATGCGTCCAGGGCCCACCCCAAGGGGCCGCCTTTCGCCGCGCGAATCACGTGGCCCGCGCCTCTCGGAGCAGCGACACCAGCGCGGTGAACAGGGCCAGCCCCAGCGACACCAGCACGCTGGTCAGCAGGAAGAAGAGCACCTCCTCCAGCGGCACCAGCCCCAGGTACACGCCCAGGTGCTTGCCCTCGCCAAAGTTCCAGATGCCCGTGGAGATGGCCAGGTGGTCCGCCACCGACAGGTAGATGCCGATGATGAAGGCCGGCGGCAGCACCGCCTTGAGCACCGCGCCCGTGCGCTCCTTGTAGTGGCGCGCCAGCGCGATGAGCTGGAAGAGGATGAGCGGCACCGTCCAGCCGAGCAGGTGGATGAGGTAGGCCCACTTCGTCTCCATCATGGCGCCACCTCGCGACCCGTCAGCGCTCCACCCCGAGCGCGGGCTTCGTCCTTCGGCTGGGATTGGGGGACGGCGGGCTCCTTCTCCAGCACCCGGGCCAGCCGCGCGCGCGCCCACAGGCCCACGAGCAGCGTCTGCAGGCCGAAGAAGAGGTACTCCTCCAGCGGCAGGTAGCCCAGCTTGATGCCCCAGATGCGCTCGGGGTCGAAGCCCCACAGGCCCCACTTCACCGCGAGGTTGTCCCAGGGGGACGTGGCCGCGTAGACGACGACGAGCAGCAGCCCCATGGGCGCCAGGCTCCACGCGGAGAAGGTGCGACGGTAGCGCCACACCAGGAAGAGAATCGGCAGCACCACGAACAAGCCGAGGAAGCGCGCGTACGTCATCCCGGTCCTCCACTCAGCTCCGGGCACACCCGCACCATGCGGCCGCCGGGTTGCAATGCGTATGTCCGCCCTCGCCACGTCACCGTGCCCTGCTGCCACAGCGAACACAGGAAGGCCACCAGCAACAGCCCCTCGCCCAACAGCCAGTCCGTCAGCGCGTACGGCAGGCCCGTGTCCACGGTGTCCGTCGACGTGCGGGGCGTACTGAGCGCGGCGAGGCGCAGCGCCAGCAGCGTGCGCACCGTCACGAGCCCCGCCACCGCGCCCACCAGCAGGGGCGAGCCCAGCACCGCGGACAGCAGCACCAGC
This sequence comes from Pyxidicoccus sp. 3LFB2, assembly GCA_046520375.1. Taxonomy (GTDB): domain Bacteria; phylum Myxococcota; class Myxococcia; order Myxococcales; family Myxococcaceae; genus Myxococcus. The sequence goes on along the minus strand of JBKGHK010000479.1, from coordinate 3,477 downwards.
GGCACCGTGGGGGTGAAGAGCAGCGGCACCGTGGGGTACAGCCCGGGACGGTGGCTGGCCAGCACCTGCATCCACCGGGTGAAGCGCGCCAGGGGCGTGCCCCAGGACTCCACCGCGCCCAGCGGCACCACCGCGGGGGCCGTGCTCAGGGCGACCTCGAGCCCCTGAGCGTGCAGCCGCTTCGACAGCTCCAGGTCCTCGCCAATGTGGTCCGCGAGTTCCTTCAAGGCATCCATGGCCACGGGTGACAGCCCCAGCGCCTTGCCGCAGACGGCCTTGGCTCCGGCGCTCATCACATCCAGCGCGCGGAAGCTGTGGTGCGTGTAGCGCAGCAGCCCCGCCATGGCGCGGCTGGCTCCGTCCTCCGGCCCCACCGGCGTGGGCGCCGCGGTGCTCAGCGCCGCGCCCGAGGCTACCGGCGCCGCGAGCCCTTCCACCAGCGCACCCGTCACCGCCACGTCCGCGTCCACCGCCAGCACCACGCGGCCCTGCATCTGGAGCACTTCCAGCGCGTACAGCAGGTGGCCGACCTTGCGGTTCGGCGTCAGCGGGTCGCTCGGCAGCCAGCGCACGCCCGGGGCGAGTCGGGGCCGGTAGGGGGACACCACCACCTGCTCCAGCGGCCCCGCGTAGTCGATGGGTGTGGCCAGGTTCTCCAGCTCGCGAGGCGTGGGGGCATCCACCGGGCGCAGCAGCAGCACCGGCACCTGCGTGCCAGCCGAGGCGGCCACACGCCGCGCGCGGAGCAGCCGCGCCAGCGCCACACCGCTGAAGCCCGTGGCCATGACGGCCCAGGACAAGGAGACGAGGACGAGCGCGCTCATGCCGCCCGTCCCATGCGCGTGCGGAAGTGCGCCATCCAGCGGATGAAGGGCGAGTGGAAGCGGCGGAAGTCCGCCACCTCCCCCATCGAGTCCAGCGTCCCCTGCCGCGCCTCCAGCCTCGCGTAGAAGGGCGACGACTCCAGCAAGCGGGCTCGCCCACCACTTGATTGCCCGCGTGCAGTCGTGACGGCACCCGCAGGCCCCACCCCGTCCTGCTGGTGGGCCGTGCCTCGTGCGAAGTGTCCCGCTCGCACTTCACCCCGCACTCGCGCGCCACCACGCGCAGGGGCGGCACTCCGTCCGGCAGGTGGTAGTCCACCACCGTCTCGCCCTCGCGGTGCGTGCGCGCCCAGTGCCAGCCGGGCAGCCGCGCTCCCAGCAGCTCATCGCCGTGGTTGGTGTCGTGGTAGCCCAGGCCCTTCGCCTCGATGCCCAGCGACGGCACCTCCAGCCGGGCCCGCGCGCGCGGCGCCAGCGCCTGCCAGTAGTGCGGCAGCTCCGGCATCAACTGCACCACCTCGCCCATGGGCGTCATCGGCTGCAGCGTGAGGCTGGCGCGCACCGGCCGGCCCCAGGGCGCCGTCCAGTCCTCCACCTCCATCCGCACCGTCCCCAGGTCCGAGTACGTCAGCGTGGAGCGGCCGATGCGCAGCCGGCCCGGCGCCTCCAGCTCGGCGCGCGGGTACTCGCTCAGCACCCACAGCCGGCGCACGCCCTCGTGGTACAGCGCGAAGTTCACCGCGCTGTGCTCCAGCGGCCGGCCGCCCCGCCGCGCCGCCACCGAGTAGCGCGGCGAGAAGAGCGAGCCCAGCATGAAGATGCACACCGCGCTGAACGGCCCCGCGGTGACGTCCGCGTAGAACCACCGGTAGGCGCCCGCCGTGTCTGGCAGTACCGGAATCATGCGCCCCTCCGCAGGTGCTGGGACGCCAGCTCCGCCGCGAAGCGCCCGGACAGCATCACCAGCGGCACCCCGCCGCCCGGGTGCGTGCCTCCCCCCGCGAAGAACAGGCCCGGCGTGCCGCCGCGAATCCGCGGACGGCGGAACGGGCCGAACTTCCCGTGCGGCAGGAAGCCGTAGATGGAGCCCCCGGGAGCCCCCTGCGCCGCCAGGTCCACCGGCGTGCGCTGGCCGATGACGCGCGTGCGCCCTCGCAGCTCCGGGTAGTGCTGGTAGAGCTTCTCGAACATCTGCGCCTTGGCGCGCTCCGCCCCCAGCTCCCAGCCGCGTGCGGCGCGCTCCGCCTCGGCCTGCCCCATGGGCAAGGGCGGCGCGTTCACCATGACGAACAGCCCCGTGCGCCCCGGCGGCGCCATGGAGGCGTCCGTCGCGGACGGGTTGCAGAAGTACACCGTGGGGTCCGTCGCGAGCTGTCCGCTGAACAGCTCGTCGAACTCGCGCCGGTAGTTCCCGCCGAAGAGCACCGTGTGGTGCGGCAGCGACGGGCGCCCATCCACCTCCAGCAGCAGCACGAAGCCGGAGAGCGCCAGCGGCTCGTCCGCCCGGCGCAGCGACTCCAGCGGGTCCGCGTTCACCACCACGCTGTCGAATGCCTCCGCGTCGCCCTGGGGCCCCACGCGGTAGCCGTTGCCGGCGCGCTCGAAGCGGGCGCGCGTGTTGAGGTGCACCGCCACGCCCAGCCGCCGCACCGCCTGCCCGAGCGCCTCCACCAGCGCCCCCACGCCGCCGCGCGCGTGGTGCACGCCGTAGGCATGCTCGATGTGCGGAATCAGCGCGAAGGCCGCGCTGGCCTGGTACGGCGAGGCCCCCGCGTACGTCGCGAAGCGGCCCACGTACTGCCGCATGTGGTCCGTCTTGAAGTGCCGCTCCGCCAAATCATTCAGGGTGCTGAGCTTCATCCCCGCCAGCACGGCGCCCACGCCGCGCTTCGCCACGCGCGTCATGAAGCCGGCCATGCCCTCGAAGGGCGCCTCCAGGTACGGCTCGCCCGCCGCGCGCCAGATGGCGGCGGACTCCTCGTAGAAGCCGTGCACGCCGCGCCGCTCGCTGGGACGCAAATCACAGGCGCTGTCCGCCATGCGCTCCAGGTCTTTGTACGCGGTGAGGCCGCACCCGTCCGTGAAGCGGTAGGTGCACTGCGGCTCCAGCTCCGTGAGCTGGGGCATCAGGTCGGCCGCGTCCAGCCGCTGGAAGGTGCCGCGCACCAGCTCGGGCAGCGTCAGCAGCGTGGGGCCGGTGTCGAGGGTGATGCCGTCGACGGTGACGGCCTGGGCCTTGCCGCCCAGGGAGGGGCCGCCCTCGAAGAGCGTCACCTCGTGGCCTTCCTTCGCCAGCAGCCCGGCGGCCGTCAGGCCTCCAATGCCACCGCCCACCACCGCGACGCGGGTGCGCTTCATCTCGACGCTCCCTTCCGTCGGTCGACTTCCGCCGCGAGGATTTCCCGCGCGCGCTCCGGCCGGTAGACACGCTCGCGGGACAGCCGCTCCGCGACGATTTCGATGAGTTCGCCCTGCGCCCCCGCCTCCGCCGCCACGCGCCGCGCGTGCAGCGCCATGTGGCCCTTCTGGATGCCCTCGGTGGACAGCGCCTTGAGCGCCGCCAGATTCGTGGCCAGCCCCGCCGCTCCGGCCAGCCCGGCCAGGTCCAGCGCCCCCGACACCCGCGCCAGCTTCAGCGCCCGCTGCACGCCCG
>JBKGHK010000478.1:0-7801 GCA_046520375.1 Pyxidicoccus sp. 3LFB2 | reverse complement strand
CGAGCGCGGCGCGCTCGTGAAGGAGGCCCGCAGGCTCATCCACGAGGAGAAGGACGCGGGCCGCCGCTACTACCTGGAGGGCCGGCTGGAAGAGGCCATGGGCAACGTGTCGGGCTCGCTGGGCGAGTACAGCCGCGCGGCGAAGGCGGGCAGCGGCGCCGCGAAGGACCGCATCATCGACCTGCTGGGGCATCCGCAGTGCGGTGTGCGCAGCTCGGCGGCCCACACGGCGGCGAGCCTCCGGCTGGAGAGCGCGGTGGGCGAGCTGGAGGACCTGGCGGACGATGGCGGGCCGGACGACGGCAGCGGCGGCATCCTCGGCATGGGGAAGTGCGACTCGCGGAAGGCCGCGCAGAGCGCGCTGAAGAGCTTCAAGAAGGATTGAGGAAGGGGTTGTCGTGACGAAGGTGAAGACGGGACTGGATGTGTGGGTGGAGCAGGGCTTCTCCGCGTTGAAGGGGAAGCGCGTGGGCGCCATCGTCAATCCCACCAGCGTGGACTCGCGCTTCCGCCACCTGGCGGACCTGCTGGCCGGCACGGCCAGCGTGAAGCTGGCGGCCCTCTTCGGCCCCGAGCACGGGATTCGCGGCGAGGCGCAGTACATGGTGGCCGTGGGCGAGGCCCGCGACAGGCGCACCGGCGTGCCCGTGCACAGCCTCTACGGTTCCACCTTCGAGTCGCTGTCGCCCCGCCAGGAGTGGCTGCAGGGGCTGGACGCGCTCGTCTTCGACATCCAGGACGTGGGCAGCCGCTACTACACCTACGTCTACACCATGGCCCTGGCCATGAAGGCCGCCGCGAAGGCGCGCGTGCCCTTCTACGTGTTGGATAGGCCCAACCCGCTCAACGGCGCGGCGCTGGAGGGGAACCTGGTGGGGGAGGGCTTCCGCTCCTTCGTGGGCCTGTATGCGCTGCCCAACCGCCACGGCATGACGGCGGGCGAGCTGGCCCGGCTCTTCAACACGCAGGAAGGCTTTGGCTGCGAGCTGACGGTGGTGCCGTGCGAGGGCTGGCGCCGCAATCAGTTCTGGGGCGACACCGGGCTGCCCTTCATCTCTCCGTCGCCCAACATGCCCACGCCGGACACCGCGCTGGTGTACCCGGGCATGTGCCTGGGCGAGGGCACCAACGTCTCCGAGGGCCGTGGCACCTGCCGCCCCTTCGAGCAGTTCGGCGCCCCCTGGGTGGACACGGACGCGCTGCTGGCACGGCTGGCGAAGGAGGACCTGCCGGGCGTGACGTTCCGCGCGGTGGGCTTCACCCCCACGTTCGACAAGTACACGGGCGAGTCCTGCAACGGCGCCTTCATCCATGTGACGGACCGGGACGCGTTCCTCCCGCTGCGCACCGGCATCGCCATCTTCCAGGCCCTGCACGATTTGGGGCCCGGGAAGTTTGGCTGGCGCGCGGATGCGTACGAGTTCGTGGAGGACGTGCCGGCGTTTGACTTGCTGTGCGGCACGGACCAGGTGCGCCGGGGAATCGAGGAGGGGTGGCCCCTGGACCGGCTGATGGAGGGGTTCTCCGCCCAGGCGGAGACCTTCGCGAAGCAAAGGGCGGCCTTCCTGCTATACGCTTGAGCGTGGGGGGCTTCCACGTGATCGGCGTCTTCTCCGACAGCCACGGTGACCTCGAGGCCTTCGACGCGGCCTACGAGCTGCTGCGCTCGAAGGGCGCGCGCCGCTTCATCTTCGTGGGCGCGCGCTACACGGACCTGGACGAGTGGGTGCTGTGGCGCCGGCAGAAGGCCCGGGGCGGGCGCGAGTACTCGGACACCGACTTCCTGGCCGACGTGTCGAGCTGGCTGGGCAGCCAGGACTCGCTGCCGCGCACGGCGTCGCGGGGGGAGGCTCCGGCGGACGTGGCCTCGGAGGATGACCGGCGGCTCGTCATGGAGCGCTTCGTGCGCGTGCCGGAGCGCGAGTCGCTCCAGTACCGAGACCCGTCCATCAACAACAAGGTGATAGAGCTGGTGGGCGGCGACACGCTGTGCTGCGTGGTGCACGACAAGAACGACTTGTCGCGTGATGACCTGCTCAACGCGGCGGTGTTCATCCACGGGAAGGAGTCGGAGCCGAAGGTGGTGCAGATCGGCCCGCGCTACTTCATCACCCCGGGGCGGCTGGTGGGCGCGGCGGAGCAGACCTGCGCGCTCTTGGAGAAGGTGGACCGTGATTTGGGCTTCTCCGCGTTCCGGCTGGACGGGCACGTGGTGGTGGAGCCGCGGTTGCTGGTGCTGGAGAAGAAGTCCTCGAAGCTGACGCTCAAGTGAAGCGAGGCCGGACGTGAAGGTGGCGCTCCTCGGAGGTTCGTTCAACCCGCCCCACGTGGGACACCTGATGGCCGCTTCGTACGTGCACGCCACGCAGGGCGTGGACGAGGTGTGGTTGATGCCGTCCTGGCAGCACCCGTTCGGCAAGCAGATGGAGGCCTTCGAGCACCGGGTCGCCATGTGCGAGGCGCTGTGCGCGGAGACGTCCGGCTGGCTGAAGACGACGCTCGTGGAGCGCGAGCCGGGGCTCACCGGGCGCACGGTGGACACGCTGTCGCTGCTGGTGGCGCGCTACCCGGACATCGAGTGGTCGCTCATCATCGGCAGCGACATCCTCAAGGACTTGCCGAACTGGAAGGACTTCGGGCGCATCCAGGAGCTGGCGCGCGTGACGGTGCTGTACCGCGCGGGCTACCCGGCGCCGGAGACGGTGGGGCCTCCGCTGGCGGAGGTGTCCTCCACGCTGGTGCGCGACATGCTCGCGCGTGGGCAGGAGCCCGCGGACCTGGTGCCCGCGGGGGCGATTGCCTATGCGCGGGCCCGTGGGTTGTATGGGCTGGGCACGCGTCGCTAGAGGCCGAAGCCGACCAGGTGCAGGTCGTCCAGGCCTCGCTCGAAGCGGTAGGCGTACTGGTAGAAGAGGGACACGGGGATGGCCTGCCCGAAGGTGAGGCGCAGCGATGCCGAGGCCCCCACCGCGCCGAGGTTGTTCCGGTTGTCCGTGCGGGCCAGCGAGCCGAAGCCCTCCACCTCGAAGTCGCTCACGAACAGCGACGGCAGCACCCAGAGCGTCGACGCCCAGCCGTAGTCGATGGGCACGCGGTAGCGGTAGGTGGCCGTGCCGATGAGCGCGTTGCGTGCGCGTACCGTCAGGTCCTCGTAGCCGCGCAGGTACTCGCTGAAGGCGATGCCCGGCTGGAGGTCCAGCGGCAGGCGTGACGTCTCCCGCGAGTCGCGGCTGCTGTACCAGAGCTCGCCCGCGCTGATGCCTCCCACTTCCAGCAGGCCAGAGGGAGCGCCGGGCAGGAAGCGCGCTACCGCGGTGAACTGGAGGTTGTCGTTGCCCGAGAAGGGCAGGCCTCCCAGGAAGGCGTCCACGCCCAGGCGTACGTCGCCCATGGTGGACTGGCGGAAGAAGGCGCCCGGGTACACGCCCGCCGCCGCCGTCAGGCCCAGGCCCCGCTGCGTGCCTCCGTACGACGTGCTGTCTCCCGCGAAGTACGAGGCGGACACCTCGGGGCCGATGAGCCGCGTGGTGAGGCCGGGGAAGCGCTCCGTCCTGTCGTACTCGCGCCGGAGCGCGAGCAGGCCCACCGTCACCGGCGTCGTCCAGAACGTGCGCGAGGCGAACGCCGCGACCTGCACGTCGGTGCGCGTGTTCTCGCGGATGCGCGAGGCGGACACCTGCATGTACCAGGGCGCGAGCTGCGCGTTGCCGTAGGCCAGGGAGATGCTCGGCGCGTCCTCTTCCGTGCTTAGTGAGAGCAGCAGTGAGTACCCGTGGAAGCCCAGCCGGTCCTGGCCCGACAGCGCCAGCCCTCCGCTCACGATGGTCTTGTCCGTGTCGTCCTCGTCCGTCGCCGCGAAGATGTACGGCAGGCGGAACTCGGGGATGAAGAAGCCCTCCAGCGTCGAGTAGCGCTCGTCGGAGAGGATGTTCAGGTCGGCTCCCGGGTCCGCTGGCGGCGGGCCCACGGGCGCATCCAGGTCCGCGAGCGCGGGGGGCACGTCGGTGCCGTCCAGGGGAGGGGAGGGCGGTGCCGCTGTGCCTTCGCTACCCGCGAGCCCCTCCGGCGAGGAGGGCTGGAGCGGAGCATCGGTGGACTGCGCGGGCGCGTCGGGCGTCGCAGGGGTTTGCGCGGGAGACGGGGGCTGTGCGGTCGTGTTGGGGAACTCGGCGAACTCTTGCGCTGGCTCCGCAGGCGGCGCTACTGGCGCTTCAGGCACAGCGGGCTGCGGCGGTTCGCCGGGACCTTGAGCGACGGCTTCCGGTGATGGCGGTTGAGGCGCTGCGCCGGGGGCCTGCGCCAGACCATCGGGTGCGGCGGGATTCGGCACCGCTGCCTGCGTACCCGCGTCCATCCCCGGTGCTGTCGGAGGAGCCCCCGCGTGCAACTCCGGTGACGTGGGAGGCTCAGACGGGGAGGGCTCCGTGGGAGTCCCAGCGATAGGGGAGGGGGCTGTGCCCGTTACGGGCAGGGCCGTGCCTTGTGTCTGGGCGCCCACTGACGGAGCGGCCACCGCCACGGGCGCCACCGGCACGCGGTCGATGGTGAACCCCGTCCCGAACCGATTGAGGAACGCGACCTCGTTCGCCCCCACCGGACTCACGTCCATCACCAGGTGCGGCGCGTCCGTGATGCGAATGGCCTCTCGCGTCGCCACCGTCATCACGTGGGCCTGAAGCCGGCCCTCGTGCTCGCGCAGGTACACGATGCGCTCCGAGTCCAGCCAACGCGGCGAGTAGTTGAACTTCCCATCCCGCGTCAGCCAGCGCAGGCTCCCATCCGCCTCGCGCAGCACCAGGTCCCAGCCCTGGCTCCCCGCCAGCGGGAACACCATCCGCTTCCCATCCGGCGCCACCGTCGGCGGCCCCACTGGCGCGCTCGCCTCGAACCGCGTCAGCGCCTCGCGGCGCCCCGTCTCCAAATCGAGACGCACCAGGTTGGCCGTGTCACCCTCGATGCCCACGAACACATACGCCGAGCCATCCGGCGTGACGTCTCCACCCATTCCCTCCACGTCGTCCCACGTGCGCACCACGTCTCCCGTGCGCGCGTCCACCCGCCACAGTCGCGCCGTGTAGCCGCCCTCCGCGTTCAGGTCCGCCATCACCAGGTACAGCGACGCCCCGTCACGGCTGAAGGACATGCCGCTCACCAGCGACGGGCTCCCCAGCACCCAGCGACGCCCGGGCAGCAGCTCCGTCAGCGGACGCTCGAAGCGCACGCGCCCGTCCGCCTCGCGCACCGTGAGCCGCGAGTACTCCTCACGCCCCACACTGATGAGCGCCGTGGAGCCGCTCTCCGCATGCGACGTCAGACGCGAGAAATAGCCCGCCTCCGCCAGCCAGACCCGCTGCGACGCCGGCCGCTCGCGGGCCACCAGCCCCTGGCGCATCACCTGCGTGTACTCGTCGAACAGCGAGCCGATGTCCCGCCCGTACACACTCTTGAAGCGCAGCGTCACGCCGAGCGGGGGGATGATGGAGTCGCCCTGCTTGTCCACCAGCTGCCACAGCTTCTTCTCGCCGTACTTCGCGGCCAGGTACTCCACGAAGTGCATGCCGGTGATGTAGTTGCCGCCGAACGGGTCCAGCGCCCGGTGCTCCGAGGAGAGGTAGCCCGCGTTCAGGTCGCCGCCGCGCGCCTGCACCACCGACTCGTACCAGCCGCGCCACACCGGGCTGTGCGGGCGCCCCGTGTCCTTGCCGAACCGGCCCTCGTAGTACGTGGCCAGCCCCTCCAGGAACCACGACTCGGTGAACGAGTTGGGCTGGAAGAGTCCTCCCGAGAGGCGGTTGAGGAACCCCCAGAGCCCGTCCGTCTGCTGGAGCTGCACGTAGTGCACGGCCTCGTGGCAGGCCACGTCGCCGATGTCCACCTCACCCAGATTGAAGAGGTGGAACAGCTCCAGCGTCACGTGCGCGGGCAGCACCATCTGCTGCGGCGTGCTCGCGTAGTCCGCCACCACGTACGCGTTGTTGAAGTCCGAGCTCGTCAGGTAGACGAGCACCCGCTCCCTCGGAGCCTGACTCCAGGCCTGCTGCCGCAGCCGCTGGACGCAGCCCTCCAGCCGGGACGCCATCCGCAGCGCGGAGCCCTTGAGGTGCGCCGGGTAGTAGAGGTCCAGCGACTCCGTCGTCAGCTTGCGCATCTCGTCCCGGGCGAAGGACGCCTGAACGTTCTGCGGGAAACGAGGTGTGACGAAGGCACACCCCGCTGTTGTCAGCAGGAGAAAGGTGGCCAGGGCATGCCAGGAAGGCAGCCGGCGGTTGTCAGGCATGCGGGCCATCCTAGCGGGCACAAATCATAGCCACGACCGCGTTTTTCACGGTATTGGGGGGCCCGTCGCCTCCCTTTCGATTCTGGATTCCTCCATGTCCGATCCCGCCGCTCCTCAGGGGCACCCCGTTCCCCAGCACGTCCACCAGGCCCAGCTCCAGGTCGCCGCCGCGCTCGAGAAGTCCGAGGGCCAGGCCATCGACCTGCTCAAGGCGCCCTGGCAGGACGTGGAGAAGGCCGTCATCAAGCTGCTCGGTGGCCCCTTCCAGGTGAACAAGCCGGAGCACCAGACACTCGCGCTCGGCCTGGCCGGCGCCTTCGCCCTGCGCCTCATCCAGGAGCACCAGGCCTTCTGGTTCCCCAACCGCGACTCGCCCGAGGGCGCCACGCTGGGCTTCCCGGACGCCATCATCATGCTGTCGCCGTTCGGCGCGGTGATGGACTCGCTGGGGCAGGGCAAGCTGGCCCGCCTGGACGACCTGGCCTCGGACATCCGCCGCTCGCTGGGGCAGGCGCGCCTGAGCGTCAATCCCGCCCAGGCCCTGGGTGGCCAGGCCCCGAAGCTGTCGCCGGTGGACTACCAGCGCCTGTTCGACCCGGGCTTCCTCCAGTTCGTCGTGCTGGACCCGGGCAAGACGAAGACGGCCCTGGAGACCAAGCCGGACTCGCTCAGCCGTGACGTGCGCAATGCGCTCGGCCGCACCCAGCCGCCCCTGCCGCAGGAGGCGCGCCAGCAGTTCGACGGGCAGATTGTCCAGTCCCTGGCACGCCTGGACGCGACGAAGTCGCTGATGGACCAGGCCGAGCGCGCCCCGCGCCTGGCCGAGCTGATGGCCCACCTGTTCGGCACCGTGGGCGGCACGGGCTCGGCGCCCGAGGACTTCTGGCACGAGGTCGTCCTGCCGCTGCTGTTCATCGGCAACCCGGCCAGCTTCCCGCCGCTGGACGAGGATGAAGTGGAGGCGTTCCGCCAGGGCGTGGACCCGCTGCCCCTCTTCGTGGACGTGGTGCCTCACGCGCACAAGGCCCCGGACGAGGGACTGCTGGGCGCCTTCGAGATGACCGACATCGGCCTGGTGCACCCGGGCTTCGCCAAGATTGGCGCGCTGCGGCTCATCCGCATCAACTCCGCGGGCATCAAGCCGCTGCTGGAGCAGTTCGACCCCGCGAAGACGGCGGACACCCTCAAGCGCTTCTCCGAGTACGTGGCGAAGTCGGCCGGCAAGCCCGCCACCGAGTCGCCCCAGGGCAAGGAGATGCTCCAGGCCGCGCTCACGCTGCTCGCCGACCTCAAGCGCTCGGTGACGCAGTCGCAGGGCGACCTGTGCCTGCGCCGCCTCACCGAGGCGGAGGCCGCTTCCGAGCAGGCGCTGGCCGTGGTGCGCAAGGCCCTTCAGGGCTCGCTCATCATCACCGGCTGAGCAGCCGCTCCAGCGCGGCGCGCGACTCGGGGCTGAGCCGGTTACCGGCCAGCCGCAGCGCGCGCCGCGACAGCAGCTGGTAGAGCGGGGCGACCTCTCCCGGG
>JBKGHK010000477.1:0-7821 GCA_046520375.1 Pyxidicoccus sp. 3LFB2 | reverse complement strand
GCGGAGGCAGGGCACGTCGAGCAGCCGCGACTGGGAGACGGGCTCCCGGCCCAGCGCGGGCGCGGGAGTCGGCGGCGGCTTGGCGAGCGCGTCGTTCTCCTCCTTCACCAGCGAGGCCAGCACGCTGGCCGCGGACGGCTTCCAGCCCACCGGCTCCTCGGAGGATGCGGCCAGCACGCCGTCAGCACGCGATGCCTTGCCCGCGCTGAAGGCGGACTGCACCGGGCCCGAGGACACCGTGGGCGAGGTGCCGGACACCGGCTCGGGCGCGACGATGACGGGCTTGGATGGACGCGGCGCCAGCACGGAGGCCAGCTCGGCCGTCTCCGACAGCGGAATCCAGTCGCTGAAGCCCGAGCGCCAGCACAGGCTGTCCGGGCCCACCTCGCCACGGTCCCACAGGTCCTTCACCTTCTCGACGGTGAACGGGCCGACCTGCTTCTCGTCGATGGCCACGTACCACTCGTGCGAGGCGGCGTTGGACTTCGCGTCCTCCTTCGCCGGCTCGGCCTCGGCCTCGGCCAGCTTGCGCACGCTCTCGGTGGTGGCGTCGCGCGCGGCGGCCTCACCGGCCGCCTCGCCCGCTGGAATCTTGTGCGTGCCCGAGCTGAGCACCTGGTCGAAGACGGCGCCAATCTCGTCCTCTTCCCAGTCGGTGAAGAGGCCGCCTTCGGGCGGAGTGCCGAGCGACGCGGGCATCGTGGCGGCCGACGACTCCGCCTCCTTGCCAGCGCCATTCAGGGTGGGGGGTGTAGAAGTCGCGGACTCCGGCGCGGAGTCCTTCGCGGCCGTGGCGCCCGCGGGGCGCACGGTGATGGTGTGGCCGCACTTCTTGCAACGAACCTTGACCCCCTTGGGGCCAACTTTGTCGTCGCTAATCATGTACTGCGCGCGGCAGCTGTCGCAGACGAAACGCATCTTTTCCGTAAGCCTCGGAAATGACGGGAGAAATCCCGCGTGAATCGTAGAAGTGCATGCCGGAGGGGTCAAGGATCGGTCCTACGCCCGCCCGGCTGCTAATCAACGCATGAACCCTTGTCCGGGTTCTGTCGCTACTTGCGCACCTGGACCTCCACGTGGGTGCCCACGGCGACGCGCAGCTCGTGAAGGTCCTCGGAGGTGGCGAACACGAGCAGTTCCCGGAGCTTGGTGCGCACGGGGACGCGGAAGGCGGACCCCGTCTCGCCCTGGACGGCGCGGCGCACCGGCTCCATCTCTCCCGCGGCGAAGAGCCGGCGCGAGCGGCCGTCAGCTCGGCACCTTCCAGGTAGCTGCGGACGGCCTGGGGGGTGGCCGTGGGCAGCCAGGCCCGCGCCGCCTTGGCCAGCGCCGCGCGGTCCGGCTCGTTGAGGCTCTTCTCCAGGAGGCGCCGCTCGGGCTCCACCAGGTGCTGGGCCTCGGCGATGCGCACGTTGCCCACCACGAGGCTCAGGGCCGCCTGGAGGATGGCCTCCAGCCGCTCCACCGCCACGCGCTGGCTGAAGGCCAGCTCGGGACGCGCCAGCGCCAGGGTGCGGCCCAGGAGGTAATACACTTCCTTCTGGCCCTGCTCCGCGAAGTACTTGCCGCCCACGCGCACGCAGGCCGGGTGCGTCTGCAGGAGCTCCGTGTTGATGAGCGGCTCGGGGGCCGGCTCGTTGGAGCGCTTGGCCATGCGCTCACGCGTGGCCACGAGGAAGGGCGAGTACAGCTCCACCGCGTCCATGCCCAGCATGCGCGCCACGTACCGGTAGTGGTGCACGTGGTACTCCTGCGCGCTGGCCACGTCGATGCGGTGCTTCTTCGGCACCAGCTGGTACTGCTGGAAGGGCACCGCGTACAGGTGGCCCGTCTTCGCGAACAGCAGGCCCATCAGCTCGGCCAGCGGGCCGCGCGTCTTCGGGTGGAACAGGTGGTTGTGCCAGAGCTGGTCGTTCAGCGCCCGCGGCTCCTGCGACTCCTTCTTCTTCGCGTAGGGCCCCAGCTTGGTGAGGATTTCCTGCTCGTCATCCCCCGCCTCGCCCAGCAGCCCGGCCACCGCCTGCGCCGCCAGCCACGCGCCGTCGTAGTCCTTGCGCACCGCGCACAGCCGCACCAGCTGGCCGCACACCTTGCGCGGGTCCGTGGTGTTGGGCAGCGCGCGGCGCAGCGCGGCGATGGCCTCGTCCTCGCGGCCCGGCATCTGCCCGGCGATGTCGGCGAAGGCCTCCTGCACCGTCGCGTCGTCGGGCAGGCCCTTGGCGGCCACGCCGTAGGCGGCCACCGCGCCCTCCGGGTGCTTGAGCACCTGGAGGTACAGGTCGCCGAGCGCGCGCCATAGCGCCATGCGCGCCACGTGCGTCTCCGGCGTCTTGGGCAGCCGGCCCAGCATCTTCGTGTAGTTCTCCTCCAGCGGCTTCCACTGGCGCGCGGCGCCGAGCATCGCCTCCAGCGCGCTGAAGGCCTCCACGAAGCGCGGGTCCAGGTCCAGGGCCGCGTTGAAGGCCTGGGTGGCGCCCTCCACGTCCTTCAGGTCATCGCGGCGCAGCTCGCCCAGCGCGAACCAGACGCGCTTGGCCTTGTGCGGCTCCATGCCCAGCGCGGGCAGCGCCAGCATCCGCGCCAGTACGTCCGCGGCCTTCTGGCCCTGACGCGTCTCGCGCAGCAGCACGTAGAGCTGGTCCATGACCTCGGGCGCGTCCGGCTGCGCCTTGAGCGCCGTGGTGAAGGCGTCGATGGCCATGTACGGGTCATGCAGCTCGTCGCGGGCGATGCGGCCCAGATCCAGCGCCACCTTCGCCTTCGCCTCGCCCTCCAGCACGCCCAGCAGCTGCTGGCGCAGCTCCGCGGACTTCTCGTACTGGCCCGCCTTGTCCATCAGCACCACGAGCGCGCGCAGCGTCGGCTCGTGGCCCGGGTCGATGGACAGCGCCTTCTCGAAGTGGTTCTGCGCGCGGTCGGCCTGGCCGAGCGCGGCGTGGATGTCGCCAATCTGCCAGTAGACCTCGACGACCTCGAGGTCCGTCAGCTCCTCGCGGTGGTGGATGAGGATGGTCTGGAAGACCTTGAGCGCACCCTCGTAGCGGCGCGTCTGCACCAGCAGGTTGCCGTAGCCCTCCAGCGCGGGCAGGTACGTCGCGTCCAGCTCGTAGGCCTTCTCGTAGCAGCTGAGGGCCTTGTCGCGCCGGCCCAGCTTCTCCGCCACGTAGCCCAGGCGGTAGAGCTGGCGGCAGAGGTCCGCGGCGGTGACGGCGTCCTTCTCCGCCATGGCCTTCTCGGCCATCTTCCGCGTGACGATGTCCAGCATCCGCTCACCGGAGGCCCAGTCCTCGCGGGCGATGTAGACATCCGCCAGCGGGCGCGCGGCCTCGAGGCTGTCCGGGATGTGCTTGAGGGCCTCCTGCCAGTAGCCGGTGGCGGTGTCGCGGTCCTCGCGCGTCTCGGCGTGGTAGCGCGCCACGTCCAGCAGCGCACGGCCCTTGGCGGCCGGGTCCTCGGTCTGCTCCGCCTCCTGGCGCAGCGTCTGCTCGTAGCCGCTCCAGTCCTTCTCCTGCTCCTGGATGCCCTTGAGGGCGCGGATGCTGGGCAGGTGGCCGGCGTCAATGGCCAGGGCCTGCTGGTAGGCACTCCGCGCGCTGCCGGAGTCCATCAGCATGTCCTCGTTGATCTTCCCGAGGCGGTAGTACAGCTCCACCGCGTCCGGCGTCTGACCGGCGAGCTCGGCCTCCTTGGCCAGCATCTCCAGCGCGAAGGGCCAGTTGCCGCTGCGCTCGTAGAGGTTGCCCAGGGCGTGCAGCGCCGGACGGCACGCGGGGTCCGCCGCGAGCGCCGCGTGGTAGCTGTTCACGGCCTTATCCAGCGCCTTGAGCTGCTGGTACTGGACGTGGCCGATGTCCACGTACAGCTCGGCCTGCTCCTGCACGCTGGTGGCCAGCGAGAGCTGCCGCTCGTACGCGGAGATGAGGTCCTCCCACCGGCCCTGCGTCCGGCGCAGGCGGATGAGCGACTTGATGGCCTGGACGTTCTGCGGGTCGATGGAGAGCACGCCCTCCACGCAGACGTCGGCGTTGGCGGGGTTCTGGTACTTGTCCTCCCAGATGGTGGCGCTGCGGAAGAGGACGCGGACCTTCTCGCGCCAGTCCTCGCTCAGCTCCAGCATCCGCTCGTAGACGGCGAGCAGGTCCGCCGGCTGGTCCAGCTTCGTGTGCAGCCGCTCCAGGGCCTCCAGCGCGGTGCGGTTGACGGGGTCCAGCTCCAGCGCCTGCCGGTAGGCGGACACCGCGGACTCGTCGTCCCCGAGGTCTCGCTCGTAGACGCCGGCCACCTCCACCTGGATGCGGGCCCGCTCCTCGGCCGTGTCGGCGAGGTCTCTTGCACGCAGCAGCGAGGACGCCACGTCCGGCCAGGCGCGCTGCCGCCGGTACAGCGTGGTGAGCACGCCCAGCGTCTCCGCGTCCGGCTCCAGCTCCAGCGCGCGCAGCAGGGCGCTGGCGGCCTCTGCCGGGTCCTCCAGCTTCTCGTCCCAGACGCGGGCAATCTCCTTGAGGATGCCCTTGCGCTGCTCAATCGAGCCGGCGGCCTCCAGCTTCTGCTCCAGCGCGACGACGTACTCCTTGTCGCGCCCGCGCCGCTGGAACACGGCGGCCAGGCCGTCCAGCGCGGTGGCGTTGGTCGGGTCGAACTCGAGAATCTTCCGGAACGCCCCTTCCGCGGCCTGCGGGTCATCCAGCCGCGTGTCGTGCACGCGCGCCAGCGTGGCGTAGAGGCGCTCGGCCAGCACGCCCCGGGGCAGCTCGTCCGCGACCTCTTCGAGGACGGCGGCCAGCTCCTCGTGACTGCCCGTCTCGTCCGCCAGCCGCTCCACCTCTTCGCGGAGCGTGTCGTCCGACGCGTCCAGCTGCAGCGCGCGGCACAGCGCGAGGAAGGCCACGTCCTTCTGGCCCAGCCGCTCCTCCTGCACCCGCGCCAGCTCGCGCAGCGAGGCCAGCTTCTCCTCGTCGGTGACGAGGTTGGGCATGTAGCGGTCCATCACCGTGGCGTACGCGCGCCAGTCGTTGTGCGTCCGGTACAGCCCCCGCACGCGCTCGAAGGCGGTCCGGTTGGCCGGGTCCAGCTCCAGCACCTTCTCCAGCGCGCCCGCGGCCTGCTCGGGCTTGCCGCCCTGCCCTTCCCACAGGTCCGCCACCGCGAAGTACGCCGTCACGGCGCGCTCGCGCTCCTCGGCCGCCAGGTGCACCTGCACCTTCAGCTCCAGCGCGCGCACCAGCCGCTTCATGGCGCCGTCCAAATCGCCCCCGGCGTGCACGCCCCGCGCCTCCTCGAGGACCACGTCGCTCCACGCGTTGCGCACCTTCGTCAGCTTCACCTTCACCTCGGACGCCTCGGGGTCCGCGGCGAGCGCGCGCAGGTAGGCGGCTTCCGCGTCCGCCCACTTCTGCTGCTGGCTGGCGGTGTCGCCCTCCTTCACCGCGCGGGAGAAGGCGGTGCAGCCGGTGAGGGCAAGCAGCGTGGCCAGGGCCAGGGCCCCCAGCCAGCGGCGGGCCGGGGGGGGAGCGGAGCGGGGGCTTCGAGCAAGGGCAGGCACGGCCCGCATCTTCGGGGAAAGCCCTCACCGGGTGAAGGCTTCCACCACGGGCCCGCCCGCCCTCCTGCCCGGGAGCGGAGCGCGCGGGCCGCGCCGGCCCCGCCCGGGTGTCCGCCTTCGGAAGCCCTATCAGGCCTCCTTCACCTTCAGGACACCCGCCGTGCCGTTCCGTGGCGCCACTCTTTGCCTCCCTCACCGTATATCGGTAGGGTCCCCCCCACCCCATCCGGGTAGCTGCCACCTCTGCCCACCGGGGAAATTACAGTCCAGTTGCTAAGTTTTATCCCAGCTATATATATCCAGTGCGTAGGGCTGTATTACATCCCCCCACGCGTCCCCGTGGTCCCCGGCATGGAACTCGCTCCTCGAATGGTGTCTTCGCAGCCGCGGCAGGTGGTGCGGACGGTGCTCCGCGAGGCCCTGGACAGTCAGCTCGGCGGCGAGGTGGTGGTGAAGTCCACCACCCTGTCCGGGCGCATCTTCGTCGTGGCGCGCAAGGTGGCCTGGGCGGCCATCACCGGCCCGGGCGCCACCAACTTCGCCACGGTGCTGGTCCAGGAGCGGCGGGTGAGCCGCGAGGACCTCGCGCAGGTCATGTCCGAGTGCCGCAAGAGCGGCGGCAACTTCTGCGAGACGCTGGTGGCCTGGGGCCTGCTGCCCTGGGACGCCGTCCGCGAGCTGCTGCGCCGCCACCTCACGGGCCAGCTGGAGGCCCTGCTGGCCCTGCGCGACGCGCAGGCCCTCTTCGTTCCCCAGCACCGCACCTACTCCAGCCAGCTGACCTTCAACCTGGAGGAGCTGGACCCCTCGACTTCCCCACCTCCCACCTCGACTCAACTCCCGGAAGAGAGAATCAACATGGCCAACGTGAAGCAGTCCCTCGAAGAGTCACTGAAGATTGATGGGGCCTTCGCGGCCTGCCTCGTGGACGCCAAGAGCGGCATGAGCCTGGGCAGCATCGGCGGCAGCGCCAGCTTCAACGTGGACGCCGCGGCCGCGGGCAACACCGAGGTCGTGCGCGCGAAGCTGAAGACGATGAATGCCCTCGGCCTCAAGGACCGCATCGAGGACATCCTCATCACCCTCGGCGAGCAGTACCACGTCATCCGCCCCCTCGCGACGAAGGAGGGCCTGTTCCTCTACCTCGCCCTGCACCGCGCGAATGCCAACCTGGCGATGGCGCGCTTCAAGCTCGCGGACATCGAGAAGTCGCTGACCCTCTGAGCTTCCGAGCCTCGGAGCCTCCGAGCAGGGAGCCGGGAGCCGGAAGCCGCGCCTGCGCGAGCCCGGCTTCCGCCCGCCCGCCCTCCGTGCTGGAAGCCACGCTCCGTGGCGCGCACGGGCCCCGGCGTCTGCGCGTGCTTACCTCGCCCGTTACACAACGCTGCCCTCTGCTGGAGTCCATGAGGACGGCCTCGCGCTTCACGCGGGCCGCCCGGGATGCGTCGGGAATGACGCGACGCAATAGCCGGTAGAGGAAAACAGCACCCAGCAGCACCCACGAGGGGGGCGAGAGAGTCACCATGTCCTGTCCACAGCCACGTCCCACCCAGTTCCGTCTGCCCCTGCGGGCAGAGACCTTCTCCATCGAAGAGCACCGCAACGTGCACTGCCGCTTCTACGGCGGCTGCATCGACGTGGCGGTGAAGAAGGACTGGGACAGCTTCACCTGCGCCAAGTGCCCCCTGTTCCGTCAGGACCAAGCGCCCGGCGCGGATGCGTACGCCTTCAACCAACCCGCGGACTTCGGCCGGCCCTAGCCTGGCTGGCCGCAGCTGGGGCGGGCCCCGCCCCTCGCGCGTCCCCTGGGACGAGGACGCGCGAACCCCGGGGTTCTTGCGCAGCGGCGGAACCGGGCTCCCGGAGCCCCTTCGCCGCCTGCCTTCACCTTCCGGGAAGCGAGCTGAACCCAGCCATGGCCTACCGTCCTGTCGTCGTCCTGGTCGAGGATGATGCCATCCTGCGCGAGACGCTGGCGGAGGCCATGGAGCTGGAGGGCTATCAGGTCATCGCCTGCGCGGATGGCTTCCACGCGCTGAAGGCGTTCTTCACCGAGCCCTGCGTGGACATCGTCGTGCTGGACTGGGTGCTGCCCGATATCGACGGCAGGGACCTCATCCGGCTGCTGCACTCGCAGCGCTCGCTGTCCGAGCTCCCCATCGTCCTCACCACCGGCATGGACCTGGAGCTGCCCAGCTTCGAGGGTGCGGTGTGCCTGCTGCGCAAGCCGTTTGCCCCCGGTGAGCTGTCGCGCCTCTTGCGCCGCCTCACCCACCCGG
>JBKGHK010000476.1:0-7831 GCA_046520375.1 Pyxidicoccus sp. 3LFB2 | reverse complement strand
CGCTGTGGAAGGCTCCGGGGAAACACTCGCGGCGGCGGGCACCGGGGCGGCGGTGGCTGCCTCAGTGACGTTCGCGGCAGCGGCTGCGCTGGCGGCGCTCACGGAGACAGGGGCGGGCGCGCTGGCACCTGCCTCACTGGCCGTGCTCACGGCCACGCTGCTGGACGTGTTCGGAGCCGAGGTCCCCAGCTCTGACGGGACCTGGGTGCGCGGCATGGCCGACGGCACGTAGACGGAGCTGCCCAGGTGCTGCGTGTCCTGCAACGAGCTGGACACGTACGCGAATGAGAACCCACGGAAGAACGTGGCGCGGAAGTCTCCCAGCGCCTCCGAGCTCGGCGCGGGCTCCACGGGAGGAGGCGTCGACGTCGCGGCCCGTGCCGGCTCCTCGACCGCCCTGCCCTTCTCCTCCCCGCTGACGGCCGCGGAGCTCGCGAGCGCCTCGGCGACGCGCGCCACCGCGCCTGCCCCGGGGGTGGCCTCGTTCGAGGGCTTCCCTCCGGCCGCGACGGCTTCCACCATCCGCCGGGTGGGCAGGCCCAGGTCCTTGTCGTACTCGGCGCGCAGGTCCGCGTCGGTGAGGATCTCCATCGCCTCGGTCATCCGGGCGCGGAGGCTGTCCACCTGCTCCGGGTCCACCAGCGCGTACACGGCGATGGAGTCCGGCGCATACAGCTCCATCAACCGCGAGTACGCGGCGCGGATGTCATCCACCGGAGCGGAGACGGGGACCTCCAGGAGCTCGTAATAGGTCTGCTGCTCGAAAGGCTTCATGGCGAAGACGGGTCAGGGGTGCTGTCGAGGGCAAGAAGGCGCGTGGCGATACGCTGGATGGCCGTGGACGCCGGAGAGTCGGGCCGTTCGATGAGGACGGGCCGGCGCTTGCGCACCGAGCGCCAGGCCTCGTCGTCGTACCGGATGGCGCCCAGGTCATCCATCTCGATTCCGAAGAACTTCTTCCACGCGGAGGCCACGGCAGTACCGACGTTGAGGTCCGCGTCCGTGCGCGCCTGGTTCACGATGAGCCGGATGCGGAAGGCGGCCAGCTCGCGCTCCAGTCGCTCCGCGGCCGCCGGGTCCTTGCGCCGCGCCTGGGCCAGCACGTCGTGCAGCGTGCGCAGCGAGCCCTCGCGCGTGGTGAGCGCGCTCTCCACGATATCCTGGATGCCGTACTGCGCCTCCACCTGCTGGAGCCGCCGGAAGAAGGCCGCCTTCGCGAAGCGGTACGCGTTCTCCACCGACGTGGGCTCGGGCAGCACCACCAGCAGACCGTGGTCCGCCATGATGAAGAAGTCGATGGTGTTGAAGCTGGTGCCCGCGCCCAGGTCCAGGATGAGGTAGTCCGCCGACGCGCCCATCAGCGTCTTCAGCAGCTTCTGCTTCTGCGCGTACTTGAGGTTCGCCGCGTCCAGCGCGTCCTGCGCGCCGGCGATCAGCGACAGGCGCGGCACGCCCGTGGGGATGATGACCTCATCGAGCTGCGCCTTGTTCTTGCGCAGGAAGTCGGACAGCGTGGCCGTGGGCTGCCCCACGCCCAGGCACGTGTGCAGGTTGGCGCCGCCGAGGTCCGCGTCAACCAGCAGCACGTTGAGCCCGGCCTGCGCGAGCGCGACGCCGAGGTTGGCGGACACCATCGACTTGCCGATGCCGCCCTTGCCTCCGCCCACGGCGATGATGCGCCGGGGACGGGCACGGCGTGACAGCCCCGGCGGTCCGGAGACCACCGGTCCCGGTTCCGTGGGGCCCATGAGACGGGCTTCGGCCAGGGGCGCTCGCAAGGGTTCGGGCATGGGGGACACGGGGACGGGCTTCAATGGAGCTCCCATCAAAGCCCGTCCTACTGCCCGAGTCGACTCCCCGCCAGTAAGCGTCCGTCAGTTGCTGATCACCGGATGATCACGGCGCAGGTGCAGGGCTGGCTTCCGTCGCAGTCCCCACCCGCCGCCGTCTCACAGGACAGGCCGAAGCAGCACGGGCTGTTGGGCGAGCACGCCTGGCCGCCCGCCGAGCAGGTAGCCCCGGGCTCGCACGTGCCCGTGGTGCTCCCTCCCGGAATCCGGCAGCCCAGGCCCGTGCAGCAGTCGGACGCCGACGTGCACGCGCTGCTCTGGGGCTGGCAGGCCTGCGGCGCCTGACACGTGCCACTGGTGCAGATTCCGGAGCAGCACCCCGCCCCGCTGGCGCACGACTGTCCGTTGGGCGTGCAGCTGGGGCCTGCGTCCACGCCGCCGGTGCCGGCATCCGTCCCGCCGGTGCCACCATCCGCGCCGCCACCGGGCGCGGTGCCCGTGGGACGGCAGACGTACGTCAGCTCGTCGATGGCGCGGCACGTCGTCCCCGCGCAGCAGCCGGAGCTGGCCGGGTCGCACACCGTGCCCACCGGATCACACGTGGGCGCCGGCTGGCAGGTGAAAGCGCCATCCGCGCCGGGCAGGCAGCGATTGCCGCCGCAGCACTGGTCGCTGAACTGGCACGTGCTGCCCTGGGCAATGCAGCAGCCCGCCTCGCCGGTGTAGCCCGAGGGGCACGCGGCGGGGCACTGGCCGTTGGGGCAGCCACCGAAGCAGCGCGGCACGCCAGACGAGTCCACCTTGCACACGGACTTCTGCCCGTCGCAGCACGCCTGACGCGCATTCACGTCGATGATGCCGCCGTCCGGGAGCGTGCCGGAGCCGCAGATGTTGCCCACCGGGTTGCAGCCGTTGGGATTGTCACAACGGTTCTCACGGCAGTCCACCGCGTTGGTGAGCTTCTCGCCACCGCAGCACACGCCGTCCGCGGCGCAGTAGTTGCCCGTGGGGCGGCAGCCATTCACCGGCTGGCACACCGTGGCGCCGTAGCCCAGGTCCACGCAGGTGCGCGAGCAGCAGGTGCTGCCACCCGAGCACGGGTTGCCGTCCTGCACGCAGTTACCGCCGCCCGCGCCGCCCACCACCACGCAGCGGCCCGGGGTACCGGTGTCGTTCTGCGAGCACACGCCGCCGCAGCAGTCCTCGTTCTTCAGGCAGAGGTCGTCATTGGCCTGGCACGAGTACGCCGGCTTGCAGATGCCGCCCTGGCAGTTGGTGGAGCAGCAGTCGCCGTCCGCGCCGCAGGCCTGGCCCGGCACCTTGCAGGACGTGCTGCCCGCGGGCAGCGCCGCGCACTTGCCGTCACCGCCGCAAATCTTGGTGCAGCACTCCTCCGCGTTGGCGCAGGTGCCGCCGACGTCCAGGCACTGCTGCGTGGAACACCGTCCTCCGAGGCAGCTCTGGGTGCAGCACTCGATGCCGCTGGTGCAGGCGTCGCCGGCCGGAGTGCACTGCTCGCTGGGGGCCGGACACGTGCCGTCCTCCGAGCAGAGGCCCGTACAGCACGTGGCGCCGCCTTCACGGCTGCACGCGGCGCCCACGTCGATGCACGTCGAGCCCGGGCCTCCGTCCGGCAGGCCCGCGCCTGCATCCGAGCCGGCGTCCTCACCGGAGCCCGCATCCGTGTTGCCAGGAGGGTTCTCGGGTGGCTTGTCGTCGTCACACCCGGAAATACCCAGAGCCAGGGCCAGGCCCAACAGGGCCAGCCAGCGGTTCGCCTTCATGTGGAGACTCCCCTGCCGCGCCGGCGCTCCGCGGCGGGGGCGCGTCCGAGCCGGGCATGAATGCGCGCGGAAGCGCCGCGCGTGCCGGGAGGGACCCTTCCCACCCCGGCAGCGGCCACGGGAAATCGTCAGGGAGCCGTCACCTGGGGACGGCGGCTTCCGCTACTCGTCCAGGAGTTCGACGTTCCAGTACGAGGCATCCGCCAGGTGCAGGAAGGGCAGCCACTCCCGGTACGTCACCTTGCGCGTCGCGCCACGGAACAGGGGCGTCCAGCGGGGGCGCACCGGCTTCTTGAGCAGCCTCATGTCCGCCTGCTCGGGTGTGCGCCCGCCCTTCTTCAGGTTGCAGGGGACGCAGGAGCAGACCACGTTCTCCCATGTCGTCTTTCCACCCTGCGAGCGCGGATTGACGTGGTCCAGGTTCAAGTCACTGCGCGGCAGGTTCTTCCCGCAGTACTGGCAGGTGTCGTTGTCTCGCGCGTAGATGTTGAGTCGTGAGAAGCGCACCCGACCGCGGGGCAGGTGGTCATACGCGCTGAGCACCAGGACGCGGGGCACGCGGATGGTGCGGTTGATGGTGGTGATGCAGTCCTGGGTGGCGCTCAAGGCGGCCCAGTCATCGAACTCGTAGAGCCGGTACTGAGCGTCGATGGCCTTGGCCACGCCCTGATACAGCAGCGAGAACGCCCGTTTCACCGAGGTGACATGAACCGGTTGGTAGTACCGGTTGAGTACGAGGACGGCGCTGTTGATCATGGCGGGTTCCCTGGGCGGGCGGTCGCGACGGCGTCGGCAACCACCGGAAGCTCCTCCTCCGCGAGACAGCGGACGTCGAGGACACCCTCGCCGTCCGTGAGCCTGCCAATAACCGGCACGTCCCCGCTGCGCAGGCAGTCGAGGAATGTTTCCGGCTCCCCTAGGGTGAGGATGCAGGCGAAGGAAGGCAACCGGGCCAGCGGCATGGCGCCCCCTCCCACCTGTCCCACCACGCCCTCCACCCGGGCAGGCACGCCCCGCTCCGCCAGCAGGGCCTGGAGCCGCAGCGCGCGGGCACGCAGCTCCTCCGGTCGCTGGGTGAGCAGCCGGTAGGTGGGCACGGCACCTGCCTGCCCGTCGCGGTACAGCTCCAGGGTGGCCTCCAGCGCGGCCACCGTCATCTTGTCCACCCTCAGCGCCCGGGTGAGCGGATGCGCCTTGATGCGCGACAGCAGCGCCGAGCGTCCCACCACGATGCCCGCCTGTGGCCCGCCCAACAGCTTGTCGCCCGAGAAGGCGATGACATCCGCCCCGGCGGCCACCGCCTGGGGCACGGTGGGCTCCTGGGTGAGCCCCTCCCCTTCCAGCGGCACCAGCGCGCCCGAGCCCAAATCCTGGAACACCGCCACGCCGCGCTCGCGGCCCAGCTTCGCCAGCGCCGCGACGTCCACCTCTTCGGTGAAGCCCACCAGCGCGAAGTTGGAGCGGTGCACCTTCACCAGCAGCCCCGTGTCCGGGCTCACGGCATTGGCGTAGTCCGACAGGCGCGTGCGGTTGGTGGTGCCCACCTCCACCAGCTTCGCGCCGGACTGGCGCATGACGTCCGGCACGCGGAAGCCGCCGCCAATCTCCACCAGCTCGCCCCGGGACACGACGCACTCGCGGCCGGCCGCGAGCGCCGCCAGCACCAGCAGCGCCGCGCCCGCGCAGTTGTTGACGACGAGCGCGTCCTCCGCGCCGGTGAGCGAGCGCAGCAAATCAATGACGGGGGCGTAGCGGCTGCCCCGCTCCCCCTCGTCCAGGTCGTACTCGAGGTTGGAGTAGCCGCGGGACACGGCCGCCACGCGGGCCACCGCCTCCGGGGCCAGCGGCGCACGGCCCAGGTTGGTGTGCAGCACCACGCCGGTGGCGTTGAGGACGGGCCGCAGGTTGGGCGTGGCCAGGGTGCCCAGCGCCTCGCGGACGTCGGCGTCGTCGAAGGGCCTCGCCTCACCGCGAAGCAGCCGGGCCCTCACGCGGTCCACGGCCAGCCGGAGCGCGGCCACGGCCCGGGCCCGGGGGACGCCAGCCAGCAGGGACTCGAGGGACGGACGGCGAAGGAGCTGCTCGATGGAGGGCAGCCCGCGCAGGAGCGCGTTCTTTCCACCATCTCCGGTGTTTGAGGGTGCGCCCACACCCGGAGTCTAGGGGCGCTGGCGAGCAGGCGCCAGGAGCCGGGCTGGCCCGCAAAAGGAAAAGGCCCAGCCTCCCTTGAGGAGACTGAGCCTTTGTGCAGAACGCGTCTGGCGCGTTCAGCTTGGCATCAGATCGGGCGAACGTTCTGCGCCTGGAGCCCCTTGGGGCCACGGGCCACATCGAACTCCACCTTCTGGCCTTCCTGCAGGGAGCGGAAGCCCTGGGTCTGGATCGCAGTGTGGTGGCAGAACAGGTCC
Organism: Pyxidicoccus sp. 3LFB2; assembly: GCA_046520375.1. GTDB lineage: Bacteria > Myxococcota > Myxococcia > Myxococcales > Myxococcaceae > Myxococcus. Next base: position 1,849 of record JBKGHK010000476.1, on the reverse strand, counting down.
TCGCCCCCGCCGTCCTGCGTGATGAACCCAAAGCCCTTCGCGTCGTTGAACCACTTCACGGTACCAGTCGCCATTACTCTTCTCTTCTTCTTTCTCTTCCAGCCTCATGAATTGAGCTGGATGCCTCGCCTGGTTCAGGTGCGGCCCCCGCCGAATGACACGTTTTCATCCGGCTGCATAGAGGGATACACCGCCCCAGGTGCCCTTTTTTGTCAGGACGCGGACATAACACGCAGATCCTGCGCCTGATTCCGTCGGATTTCCCCCATCCCCGGCCCCCCAACCACCATGACGCAGTGTGTGAGTCGCCAGGGGAGCAGGGCCCGTCCGGCGTCCGGCTACTTCGCCGCGCTCTTCAGCACGGGCAGCTTGGGCGCCCGGCCATAGAGGAGCTGGTACGTGTTGAAGGAGCGCAGCACGCGCTTGATGTAGCCGCGCGTCTCGGAGATGGGAATCTCCTCCACCCACGCGTCCAGCGGCAGGTCCGGCTTGTCCGAGCGCCACCGGTTCACCGCGCCCGGGCCGGCGTTGTAGCTGCCCACCGCGTACGGCGTGTGCCCGTTGAACCGCTTCAGCAGGCCGCCGAGGTAGTGCGCGCCCAGGCGGATGTTGAGGTCCGGCTGCAGCAGGTGGTCCACGCTGAACTTCTTCACTTTCAGCTCGCGCGCCACGCTCTTCGCGGTGGACGGCATCAGCTGGGTGAGCCCCAGCGCGCCCGCCCAGGACAGCGCCTTGGGGTCCAGCGCGCTCTCCTCACGCATCAGCGCCTGGAGCAGGTCCGGCTCCACGCCCGCGTCCGCGGTGTGCTTCTCGATGAGCTCACGGAAGGCGTTGGGATAGGCCACCTCCCACACCACCCGCGTCTGCGGGGTGATGCGCCCGCTCAAGTCCTTGCGCAGCGCCAGCCGCGCCACCGCGTGCGCGGAGCGCTCGTCGCCGGCCTCGTGCAGCACCAGCACCAGCAGGCGGATGGCCTCCGCGGGCTGGTTGGAGCGGTTGACGGCCAGCATCTCGGAGGCCACCGCCTCGTTGAAGCCCAGGCGGTACAGCTCCACGCCCGCCTTGAAGTGCGGGTCCTCGCCCATGGGGCCGGCGAACAGCGGCCAGGGGCTGGCCGCCTCGGGCACCTTGAAGATTTCGGGGGAGATGCGCTCCAGCCGCGCCGCGTCCACCGTGGCCAGCTGTGAGCGGGCCATCAGCCCGTAGTACGTCGCCGGGTGGTCCATGGCGAGCTTCTCGAACAGCTCCGCCGCGCCCTGGATGTTGCCCTTCTCCTGCATCGTCCGCGCACGCCAGTACTTCGCGCGCTCCACGTCGTAGCTCTCGTCCGCCTGGGCGAACTGCGCCTCGATGCGGTCCAGGAACGACAGCCCCGAGTCCTCCACGCCGGAGGTGCGGGCAATCCAGAAGGCCTTGAAGAGCGCCTCGCCGAGGAAGTCGCCCTGGGGGTACAGCCGCGCCAGCTCGTCCAGGCGCGCCATGGCCTCCTTGGGACGCCCCGTCTTCACGTACAGGTCCGCCGCGTAGAAGAGCCCGTCGTCCGCGAAGGAGTGGTCCGGAAACTCACGCGCCAGCCGCTCGTACGTCTCCGTGCCTCGCGCCTGGTCGACGATGGAGCGCGACGAGCCGAGCACGTACAGCACGCGCGCCAGCAAGTCCCGGTCCTGGCACTTCTCGGCCACCGGCGTCAGCACCTGGATGGCGCGCGTGTGCTGGCGCTCCTTGCGCTGGCCCTTGCCGTAGGCGAAGTGCGCGCGGCAGGCGAGCGGGTCCGGCAGCTGGAGCTGCCCGAGCAGCGGCTCCAGCACCTCCAGGCCCTGCTTGTTGCGGTGCAGCTCCACCAGCGCCT
>JBKGHK010000475.1:0-7875 GCA_046520375.1 Pyxidicoccus sp. 3LFB2 | reverse complement strand
TCCGCGGGCGGAGCCCGAAGGCGCCGCTTCGATGCCGCCGGCGCCGCCGCGTGCGCTCGCCGTGGCCAGGCCCCTGCTTTCGCCGTCACCTGCCAGGAGGCTATTTGCGCCCGGGCTTCGTGGCTGGCGGCGCAGCAGCCCCAAGGTCACTAAGTGACGCGAAGCACCACCTTTTCAACCGTGTACCGACCCTCCCACTGGCAGTGGGCGTCGGCGGCGTCGGCCAGGTCGAGCACCAAGTCCGCTCGCAGTTGCGACCTTCCTTCGACCGACCTCCGTTGGCACCCGGCGCCTTTCGCCGGGTAGGGCATATGCCCAGCTTGTGCGGCAGCGTTCGGTTTGCGCGCTCCTGTGCCCTCGGCACCGCGCCTTGCCGATGCAGCGACTCGGGCCGGGCATGCCTGGTCGGTGAGCGCCCAGCCTTGTCGTGAAATCTTGCGGCTTCGCGCGCCAAGGACGCGTGCTTCCGTGACGCTTCCCGGCAGGGGCGAGGAGGGGTCAAGCTCCCGGATTCCTTGAGCTTTCAGGGTGCGGTGGGCGTTTGACTCGCCGTCAGGGCTGGGACTAGAGTCCAGTACTCCGCCCGGTCTGCGCACCGCCTGCCGCGGTGCACACCCCCCGGCGCCGGGTAGCTCCACGAGATGAAGAAGCCGACCCTCTTTGGGAAGTACCTGCTCCTCGAGCGCATCAACGTCGGCGGCATGGCGGAGGTGTTCATCGCGAAGGCCTTCGGCGTTGAGGGCTTCGAGCGCATCCTGGCCATCAAGAAGATCCTCCCCACGATGGCCGAGGACGAAGAGTTCATCACGATGTTCATCGACGAGGCGCGGATCAGCGTTCAGCTGAACCATGCCAACGTCGTGCACATCCACGAGCTCGGGAAGCACGACGACGCGTACTTCATCGCCATGGAGTACGTCGCCGGACGTGACGTGCGGACCATCCTGGAGCGCTACCGGCGCCGCAAGGAGATCATGCCCACCGCCCAGGCGGTGTTCATCACCTCCAAGCTCTGTGACGGCCTGGACTACGCCCACCGGAAGAAGGACGCGCGCGGGCAGGACCTGCACATCATCCACCGCGATGTGTCGCCGCAGAACGTCCTCATCTCGTACGAGGGCGAGGTCAAGGTCATCGACTTCGGTATCGCCAAGGCGGCGAACCGCTCGCAGAAGACGCAGGCCGGCATCCTCAAGGGCAAGTTCGGGTACATGAGCCCCGAGCAGGTCCGAGGCATGCCCATCGACCGGCGCAGCGACATCTTCGCCGTCGGCGTGCTGCTGTACGAAATGCTCACGGGCGAAAAGCTCTTCGTCGGTGAGTCCGACTTCTCCACGCTGGAGAAGGTCCGCAACGCCGACGTCCCGCTGCCTCGCGAGTTCAACCCGAACATCCCCCCGGGGCTCGAGAAGGTCGTCCTCAAGGCGCTCGCGCGCGAGCCGGAGGAGCGGTACCAGTGGGCGTCCGACCTGGCCGAGGACCTGATGCGGTTCCTCCTGGCCGGGGACGCCATCTACTCGTCGAAGCACCTGTCCTCCTACATGAAGGAGGCCTTCGCCGAGGACATGCTCCGCGAGGCGGAGAAGATGGAGCGCTACGCCGGCATCGAGCGGCCGGATCAGATCGAAGCCTCCGGTGTCCTCGTGCCTCCGCCCGCGACGCCACGTGCGGCCTCGCAGGCCTCGAAGCGGGTGCCTCCTCCTGCCGTCGTCGTCTCCAGTACGCCAGCGGGCCGCGCGTCCACCGCGCCCGCCCAGCCCGCGCAGGGCTACATCCCGCCTCCCACCGCGGATGAGCTCGCGGAGATGGATGGCGGCGGGGCCGACAAGACGCAGATTGTCGACTCCACGCAGACGTTCCGGGCTCCCGAGACGCGCATCGCCGACAGCAGCGTGGTGGTGGACGACAGCATCACCGGGCGCTCGGAAAACCCCGTGCAGGGCAGTGGCACCGCCGCGGCCTACAACTACTCGCGTGAGGCCGAGCCGGAGCCCGCGCCGCGCAAGGGTAAGAGTGGCCCGAAGGCCCAGGTCGTCATCAGCAACGAGGAGGGCGAGGCCTACGCTGGCGCCACGATGATTGGCCCCGCGCCGACTGCGCCGCCCTCGCGCACGCGCGCCGCTCCCACCCTGCCTCCGGAGGATGAGGCCACTGGTGACATCCCGTTGCCAAAGGCCGGGAAGGGTGGTCGCGCCCCGCAGCGTGCGACGGCCCCCCAGGAGGAGCCAGCGGGCTACGACGAGCCCCAGGACTTCAATGGCGCCGGGCCCGATGGGTACGGCGATGAGGAGCCGGCGACCTACGATGAGTCGCAGGAACAGCCGCAGGAGGAGGAGGCCACCGGCTCTCTGCCCCCAGCGGCCGTGCCTCAGAAGGGTGCCAAGGGCGCGAAGACCGCACCTCCCGCAAAGGGCAAGACCAACAAGGTCCCCGTCAAGGGCAAGCCCGCCGGTGGCGGCAAGCAGCTGCCCAAGCCGGTCCTGTTCGCCGCGGCGGCCGGAATCGTGCTCGTGCTGGTGGTCGTCACCGTGCTGGCCCTGAGCCCGCCCTCCGCGGGCGAGGTCACCTTCATGGTGTCCCCGTCCGAAAACGCCAGCATCCAGGTGAACGACCAGCCGGTTCAGCTCAACACCCTGCTGTCGCTGCCGCCTGGCCAGTACCGCGTGGTCGCCAGCGCTCCCGGGTACCAGCGCCAGGAGAAGATGATCACCGTCGTCGCTGGGGAGCAGATGGGCGTCCCCATGACGCTCAAGAAGCCGGAGGACGCGGCCGCTGCGGCGGCTCCGCCTCCTGAACCCAAGGCCAATCCAGAACCGCCCCCGAGCAACCCTGGCGCCGTCGCCGCGCCCGGAAACAACGGCACGGGCGATTCGGCGACCGCCAACGCCAAGAACCCGGAAGCGGCTCCGCCCGCGGGGACGGAGGCGCCGGACAAGCCAGGGCCGGGCCAGACGGCCGAGCCCGTGGCCAAGACGCCCAAGGTCGAGGAGCCCCCGGCTCCCAAGAAGGTCGCCGCCATCTTCCAGGGCCTGGAGGACGTGGAGATCTCCATGGACGGCAAGCGTCTGGGGCGCACCCCGGATGTCCGGGCGGCGAACCTGGAAGCTGGCAAGACGTACAAGTTCACCGCGAAGCGCGCCGGCTACAAGCCGTACAACGGCACCTTCACGGCGGAAGGCGGCGGCGAGATGACGGTGCCTTTCGAGCTCGTGAAGGAGCCCGAGCGGGAGCCTGTCGTCCGCGACACGCCGCCCCGCAAGCCGCCTCCGCAGCCGCAGCCGCAGCCGGCGGTCGTCACGAAGCCGAAGCCGGGCAAGGTGATGGGCAAGTTCGCGTGCAGCACCAAGCCCGCGGGCGCAGATATCATCGTCGACGGCAAGAAGACGGGACGCCAGACGCCCGTGCCGCTGAGTGCTCCGCTGATGCTGCAGGTGGGCAACCGGAAGGTGTCCTTCAAGCTCAACGGCAAGACCACCAAGCCCGTGGTCGTGGCCATCACCGAAGACGGTGTGGCCAAGCTGCTCAACGTGCCTATCGAGTGAGGGGGCGGGCATCCGAGGCCCCCTTCGATTGTTGGATGAAGTGGGGCTCCGGCGCGGTATGACGCCTCGCCCGAAATGCTGCACGCGGAGGTGATGCGCCATGCAAACGACGCCGATTCGGGGCAAGCCTGCTGAGACTGGCCCTGCCCAACAGCCCTTCACTTACCCGCTCCGCAAGGAGTTCGTCGAACCCGACTGGCGTCGCATCCCCGGGTACAAGGACGTGTCCCAGGCGGAGTGGGAAAGCTCCGTCTGGCAGCGCAAGCACACCGTCAAGAACCTCAAGGAGCTGAGGGCCACCCTCGGTGCGCTCCTCCCCGAGGACCTTGCCGAGAGCATCGACCGCGACCAGCGCGACCGGGCGACCATGTCGCTGCTGATCCCGCCGCAGATGCTCAACACGATGAACGAGAAGGACCTGTGGAACGACCCGGTGCGGCGCTACATGCTGCCGGCGTTCGCGGACCGGCTCACCGACTGGCCCAACCACCCGAAGGCCAGCCGCGACAGCCTCCACGAGGCGGACATGTGGGTGGTGGAAGGCCTCACCCACCGGTACCCGACCAAGGTGCTGGCGGAGATGCTGCCCACGTGCCCGCAGTACTGCGGCCACTGCACCCGCATGGACCTGGTGGGCAATGACGTGCCCCAGGTGCAGAAGCACAAGTTCGGCATCGGGCCCAAGGAGCGGTACGAGCAGATGCTCGACTACCTGCGCCGCACGCCGACGGTGCGCGACGTGGTGGTCTCCGGTGGTGACATCGCCAACCTGCCCATCCAGCAGCTCGAGCCCTTCGTCAGCGCGCTGATGGACATCCCCAACATCCGGGACATCCGCCTGGCCAGCAAGGGGCTGATGGCCATTCCGCAGCACTTCCTCCAGGACTCGGTGCTCGCGGGGCTGGACCGGCTGGCGAAGAAGGCCGTCGAGCGCGGCGTGGACCTGGCGATGCACACCCACGTCAACAACGCTGCGCAGCTCACGCCGCTCGTTGGCAAGGCCGTGCGCAAGCTGCTCGACATGGGCTTCCGTGACGTGCGCAACCAGGGCGTGCTGCTGCGCGGGGTGAATGACAGCGCCCAGTCCCTGCTGGACCTGTGCTTCACGCTGCTCGACCACGCGAAGATCCTGCCGTACTACTTCTACATGTGCGACATGATCCCCAACAGCGAGCATTGGCGGCTGTCGGTGGACAAGGCTCAGAAGCTCCAGCACGACATCATGGGCTACATGCCCGGCTTCGCCACGCCGCGCATCGTCTGTGACGTGCCCTTCGTCGGGAAGCGGTGGGTGCACCAGATCGCGGAGTACGACCGCGAGCGCGGCATCTCCTACTGGACGAAGAACTACCGGACGGGCATCGAGGCGAACGACCCCGACGCGCTCAACCGGAAGTACGAGTACTTCGACCCCATCGACACGCTGCCGGAGGCCGGTCAGGCGTGGTGGCGGGAGCAGCAGAAGGCCGCGTGATGGATTCCTCGGCGCGTCCGGCGGCTCTTCCGCTGGAGCCTGGCACCTCGCCGCGCCCCTCGCTCAGTGCCGAGGGGCGCCGGCGCCTCTTCCCCGCCGCGACGGATGCGGAGTGGGCGGACTGGCGCTGGCACCAGCGAAACGCGGTGCGGGGCCTGGAACAGCTCGAACGTTACGTGCCACTGACGCCCGATGAGCGCGCCGGTGTGCAGGAGACGTCCGCGCTGTTCCGTATCGGCATCAGCCCGTACTACCTCTCGCTCATCGACCCGGAACACCCCCTCTGCCCGGTGCGGATGCAATCCATCCCCGTGCGGGCGGAGGCTCGCATCCGTCCGGGCGAGCTGGCGGATCCGCTCGGGGAGGACAAGACGCGCCCCGAGGAGTGCATCGTCCACAAGTATCCGGACCGCGTGCTCTTCCTCGCGCTGGACACGTGCTCCGTCTACTGCCGCCACTGCACGCGGCGGCGCATCACCCAGGGCGGTGTGGCGGAGCTGTCCAAGGAACAGCTGCGCAGGGGCATCGACTACATCCGGCGTCACTCCGAGGTGCGTGACGTGCTCATCTCCGGCGGGGACCCGTTCCTGCTCACCGAGGCGCGCCTGGAGGAACTCCTCGCGCCCCTGAGCGAGATTCCCCATGTGGAGATGATTCGCATCGGCACTCGCGTGCCGGTGTGCCTGCCCATGCGTGTCACCGACGCGCTGGCGAGCACCCTGCGGCGGTACGCGCCCGTCTTCGTCGTCACCCACTTCAACCACCCGAAGGAAGTGACGCCCGAGGCCCGCGAGGCGTGTGAGCGCCTGGTCGACCACGGGGTGCCGGTGGAGAACCAGGCCGTGCTGATGCGGCGGCTCAACTCGGACGCGCGCATCATCAAGGAGCTGTCGCACGTGCTGCTGCGCAGCCGCGTGCGGCCGTACTACCTGCACCAGATGGACGTGGCCGAAGGCTGCGAGCACCTGCGCACGCCCATCGCCAAGGGACTGGAGATCCTCCAGCAGCTGCGTGGGCACACCACCGGCCTCGCCGTGCCCCACCTCGCGGTGGACCTGCCCGGTGGCGGTGGCAAGGTGACGCTGCAGCCGGACTACGTCGTGGAACGCGGCGAACACGAGACGGTGTTTCGCAACTACAAGGGCGAGCGCTACGCCTACCCGGAGCCGGAAGAGACCGACTGCGCGTGCCCGTATGACGACGTGTGGCAGGCCCGCTCCAAGCAGTACGGCGTCCGCAAGAGCTGAGGGCAGGGGGGCGGCTTCCTTCAGAGCCGCGCCTCACTGTGCCTATGGATTGACGGAACGGGCCTGCCAGGCCGCCGTCCGCCGTCGGGCAGGCGGCGTTCCGGTGGTGTTGTCCCGGCGGGCCGCTGCCTTACGGGGACCTTCTGGAAGATGGGCGGCCGCTTCAGGGCTGCGTGGCCACGGTTCCTGCCGCCAGCGGCTTCAGGAGTCGTCGCGCGAGCTGCGCCGGCGCTTCGTGGCCTTCTTCTTCACCACCGACGAGCCCGAGCGCGCGGTGGCCCGTTTGGCGGGCTTGACCTCTTCCTGCGCGGCCCCGGTCTCTATCGCCATGGCCTCCGCTTCCGCGGCACCCGGGATGCCGACGTCGACGGGGGGCTCGGCGCCCTCCTCGGCCTCCAGCTCCACCGGGTCCTCGTTGCTGAAGCCGTTCACGACGGCGACGTCCTCGGCCGCCTTCTCACCGGTGGGGCCGGCCTGCTTCGCGGCCTGCGCCTGCTCCTCCAGCCGCTGCGCCTCGGCCTTGGCGCGCGCGTTGTCCTCGGGGCCCATCCGCGCCTCGTAGCGCGCGTACTCCTTCGCGGACACGCCGTGCTTCTCCAGCACCGAGGCAGAGGCGGCCTGCTGCTTCTCGATGGCCGCGCTGCGCTCCTCGTCGCTCATCTCCGAGGCCTTGCGGTTGCCGAACTCGGCGTCCACCTTCGACAGGGCCTGCGTCTCATCGCGGCGGATCTCCGCCACCTTCTCGGGCGTCAGCTCGGCGCCTTCTTGCGCCAGCACGAGGCCCGGAAGGACGAGCCACGAAGCGACCAGGAGCAGGGGAGTGCGGATGGGCATGGCGGGGTGCCTCGGTCGAGACCGTGGGTGCGGCCGGCATCTAAGCACGATGGCGTCAGGGGCGCATCGGTTGCAACCCGGCCCGGGTGTCCGCAGCGTCGCAAGGACGGGGCTGCTGGATGGGCGCGTCTTCCGCGCCCTCAGAAGGGCGGCTCAACCTCCACAGCGCGAGCAGCCATCCCGGGTGCTGGAGCACTGCTCGCGGCCCTGGGCGCACCTCGGCGGCAGGTCATCACGGTCCGGATGGCGGTCCACCAGCGCGCACAACTCCTCTGCCACCGCGCAGGTCCGCGTCGCCACGTCGCACTGGTCCGCGCAGGACAGGTCGTCCTGTCCCATGCGCGCATTCAGCTCTTCCAGCCGCGCCGAGGCCGAGTCGATGGCCGAGTCGTCATCCCCGGCGACCCGGGTGTCCACGTTCTTCGCGCAGCCGGCCAGCATGAGGCCAGCCAGGAGCAGCAGCAGGGCAGGGGAGGAAGCGCGCATGACCACCCCATATGCGCCTCCACGCCGGTTCGTCCAGTCAGCAGGGCCAGCGCAGCGCGAGGCCTACGCCCCCGGCCATGAATGGTGTCTACCTGCGGCGTGGCCTCAGGTGCGGGCCCCCTGTGCCGCTGTCCTGTTCGGGAACGGCGCAGGTGGACAGAATCAACGTCCGATGGCCTAGCGCTGCCCGGGCGGCGTGGCCGGGATGGGAGGCCGAGGGCGGCGCGGGGGCTCGTCCGGCCGCGACAGGTACAGGTACGCCGTCAGCGCGAGCAGCGCGGCCACCGCCAGC
>JBKGHK010000474.1:0-7880 GCA_046520375.1 Pyxidicoccus sp. 3LFB2 | reverse complement strand
AAGAAGTCCGCGGGCGCCCCCGTCTCCAGGGCTCCGGAGGACAGGCCCAGGCTGCGCGCGCCTCCACCGTGGCCATGCCCAGCAGCCGCGCCGCCAGCCCGCTCATCTCTCCACGGCCCGGGTCCAGCACCGCGCGCCGCAGCCGGGACAGCCGCAGGTGGCCTTCCAGCTGGCGCGCCTCGTCCAGCAGGTCCACCGTGGCCTGACTGTCCGAGCCCAGGCTGATGCGCGCCCCCGCGCGGACCAGCGCGTCCGCCGGGACAATGCCGTCACCCAGGTTGCGCTCCGTGGAGGGGCACGCGCACACCGTGGCCTCGGCCCGGCCCAGCAGCGCCACCTCCGCGTCCGTCAGGTGCACGCCGTGCACCGCCGTGAAGCCCGGGCCGAGCAGCCCCAGGTCCGCCAGCAGCTCCACCGGCCGCCGGCCGTGCTCGGCGAGGCACGCCTCGATTTCCTTCGGCTGCTCCGCCACATGCATGTGCACGGGCAGGCGCTTCGCCTCGGAGTTGGAGAGCGCGGCCAGCCACTCCCGGGGCACCGCGCGCACGCTGTGCGGCGCGAGGCCCACGCTCACGGCCGCGTCGCTCCGCGTCTCCCGCACCAGCGACTCCGCCGAGGCGAGGAAGGCGTCCACGTCCCTGTCGATGAAGCGCCGCTGGCGCGGATTCTCCGGCACCTTGAAGCCGGCGCGCGCGTAGCCCACGCGCAGCAGGCAGATGCGCAGCCCCACGTCCCGCGCGGCGCGGATGACGGCGTGCGCCAGCGTGTTGCGGTCCGCGTAGGGCGTGCCGTCCGCCTGGTGGTGGAGGTAGTGGAACTCGCCCACGGTGGTGATGCCGGCCAGGGCCATCTCCACGAAGGCCTGCCGCGAGGCGACGTACACCTCGTCGGGCCCCAGCGACTCGGCGGCGCGGTACATGGCCTCGCGCCAGCTCCAGAAGTCGTCGGCCTCGCGGCCCGAGGCGACGTACTCCGTGCGCCCGCGGATGAGGCGCTGGAAGGCGTGCGAGTGCCCGTTGACGAGCCCCGGCAGCAGCGCGCGCCCCGGCAGCCGGACGGTGTTCGCTCCGGCGGGCACGGGGCCTTCATGAACGACGAGCCCTTCGGCGCTCACGCACAGGGCCCGTCCTTCGTGGAACCGGCCCCCGGTGTAGAGGAGGTCCGGCTGGTAGACGGTGAAATCGGTCACCCCGGCAGCGTACGTCAGCCGACCGGGGGCCGCAGCAGCGGCGGAGCAGCCCGCCGCGCGCCACCGTCAGCGGGACGACGCGTACGAGGAGCCCTCGTCCTTCAGCGGATGGCCCGAGTTGTCATCCGCCCCCGGCCGCCCCAGCCCCCTGTGCACCGCCGGTGCGGACGCGTTCACCGGGCCCACGTAGAAGACGCCGTGGTAGCCCGCGTCGTTCGTCCCGGCCCACCGGTGCATGAAGAAGCGGTCGCCGTTGTCCTTGCCCTTCGCATCGCGGACGCCGCAGTCCAGCTTGTTGTCCACCGCGCAAATCCACGCCGAGCCGCTGTCGTACGCCATGTCCAGCGCCACCACGTCGTCCAGCGCATCCTCCAGCAGGTAGCCCATGGGCTGGTACTTCTTGTCCCAGGGCAGGCCCCGCTTCGTGCGCGCATGGATGTTGCCGGAGAGCACCATGTAGAAGCGGTCCTTCGCCGACTCCACCTGGTGCTTCACCGTGGCGGCCATCGCCTTCTCGCGCTCCTGGCCCTGGGCCTTGGGGTGGTCGAAGGCGAAGGCCTCCACGTCCAGCCCGCTGGAGCGCAGCTGGCGCAGCTGCTCCAGCATGTTCGCCACCGCCTCACTGCCACGGCCGTCCGGGTACGGGCTGCGCCAGAAGGGCGCATCCATCAGCTTCAGCCAGTCGCCCTCGGTGCCGGCGCTCTCCAGGAAGGCGTCGATGCGCGTCTGGTTCTCCAGCGGCAGCTCCAGGCCCACCGTCACCGGCAGGCCCGCCACCATGGCCTGGCACGCAGCCTGCGCCACGAAGCGCGGCACCTCCTGCGTGCCGTGCAGCTCGCCCAGCAGCAGCACTCCGCCCTGCTTCGCATGCTTGCTCAGGCCGATGATGGGCAGGCCGCACTCAATGGCCACCGCGTTGGGCGCTTCCTTCGCCTCGGGCGCCTTGGCCACGCGCACCGGCTTCGGCGCGTTCTCCTCCTTCGCCAGCTTGGGCGCGACGGAGCGGAACACCTTCCACTCCATCAGCAGGTCTCGCGCACCCTGGCCCGACTCCGCATAGAAGGAGTTCTCCCCGCGCGGCGCGGCGAAGCGGTCCTCGAAGTCCTCGACGGTGAGGAGGGGGTCGGCGACGCCCTCGCCGCTGCTGAGCTGTCCATCTGTGTCCTCTCCGCCCGCGCTCATTCCCAGGGTCCGGCTGGTGCCCCAGTCCAGCTCCTTGCCGGCCTGGGACAGCGCCTTGTTGGCGCTCTTGGTGATGCGGACAATCCACAGCTTGCTCTGCGTCGGAGACTCGCGCTTGCCCAGCACGAGGTAGCGGTGCCAGTAGCCGGCAATCTTCGAGCCGCCGAACTCCTCCCGCCACTCCGTCTCGAGGACCATGCTGCCCGGGTCCTCGCGGAAGGGCAGCTCGTTCTCCGAGAAGAAGGTGCGCACCTCCGGCCACATCTCCTCCAGGGGCCGGTCATAGATGGCCTCCCGGTCGGGGATGTCCAGGTCTCCCATGCGGGCCGCGCAGCCCGTCACCACCACTGCCAGAACCGCTGCCATGCATGCCGCGAGGCGCATCGTCATCTCCTTCGTTCCAGACCCAGGAGGTAACGGAAGCCTGTCAGCGGCATATCGGCCACGCAGGCGGTGAGCCTGCGTGGCCGAGGGGTGCGCCCGTCAGGGGACGGACGCGTACGACGAGCCTTCGTCCTTCAGCGGCTGGCCCGAGCCCGGCCGGCCCAGGCCCTTGTGCACCGCGGGCGCCGACGCATTCACCGGGCCCACGTAGAAGACGCCGTGGTAGCCCGCGTCGTTCCGCCCACTCCAGCGGTGGACGAAGAAGCGGTCACCGTTGTCCTTGCCCTTCGCATCGCGGATGCCGCAGTCGAGCTTGTTCTTCACGCCCTTGCTGTCCACCGCGCAAATCCAGGCCGAGCCGCTGTCGTACGCCATGTCCAGCGCCACCACGTCGTCCAGCGCATCCTCCAGCAGCATCCCCATGGGACGGTACTTCTCGTCCCAGGGCAGCCCGCGCTTCGTGCGTGCGTGGATGTTGCCGGAGAGCACCACGTGGAAGCGGCCCTTCGCCGACTCCACCTGGTGCTTCACCGTGGCGGCCATGGCGCTCTCGCGCTCCTGGCCCTGGGCCTTGGGGTGGTCGAAGACGAAGGCCTCCACGTCCAGGCCTCGTGAGCGCAGCTGACGCAGCTGCTCCAGCATGTTCGCCATCGCCTCGCTGCCGCGGCCGTCCGGGTACGGGCTGCGCCAGAAGGGGGCCTCCATCAGCTTCAGCCAGTCCTCCTCGGCGCCCGCGCTCTCCAGGAAGGCGTCCACGCGCGTCTGGTTCTCCAGCGGCAGCTCCAGGCCCACCGTCACCGGCGTGCCCGCCACCGCCACCTGACACACCGTCTGGGCCAGGAAGCGCGGCACCTCCTGCGTGCCGTGCATCTCACCCAGCAGCAGCACTCCGCCCGGCTTCACCTGCTTGCCCAGGCCGATGATGGGCAGGCCGCACTCGATGGCCACCGCGCTGGGGGCCTCTTTCGCCTCGGGCGCCTTGGCGACCCGCACCGGCTGCGGCGCGTTCTCCTCCTTCGCCAGCTTCGGAGCGATGGAGCGGAACACCTTCCACTCCATCAGGAGGTCTCGCGCGCCCTGGCCCGACTCCGCGAAGAAGGAGTTCTCCCCGCGCGGCCCATTCAGCCGCGACTCCCAGTCCTCGGGGCTGGTGTCGGGTATGGAGGACTCGCTTGCGGTCGCGGTACCGTCATTCTCATTGGCGCCACCGCCAGGCCCCACCCGGGTGACGCCCCAGTCCAGCTCCTTGCCGGCCCTGGACAGCGCCTTGTTGGCGCTCTTGGTGATGCGGATGATCCACAGCTTGCTCTGCGTCGGAGACTCGCGCTTGCCCAGCACGAGGTAGCGGTGCCAGTAGCCGGCAATCTTCGAGCCGCCGAACTCCTCCCGCCACTCCGTCTCGAGGACCATGCTGCCCGGGTCCTCGCGGAAGGGCAGCTCGTTCTCCGAGAAGAAGGTGCGCACCTCCGGCCACATCTCCTCCAGGGGCCGGTCATAGATGGCCTCCCGGTCGGGGATGTCCAGGTCTCCCATGCGGGCCGCGCAGCCCGTCACCATCAATGCCAGTGCTACCGCCGCGTATGCCACCGAGCGCATGTCCCATCCCTCTTCGAGTGCAGGCCCTGGGAGGGTAACGCGCTTACGGCCGTGGCATATCGGACACGTCGGGTGATGGACGACTTCAGCTCAGGCCTGGGCCTCGGAGCCCGCGTGGGCCATGGCGCGGTCGCGCTCCCAGGGGCGGCTGCGGACGGCCTCGCGAATCCAGATGACGTGGCGCCGCTCGTCCTCGCGGTGCTTCTCGATGAGGGCGCGGACGTCGGGGGTCCACTCGAACCGCAGGGCCAGCTCGTAGACGCGGTTGGTGTACTCCTCGTTGCCCATCATGGCGACCAGCGCGGCCTCGGTGCCCATCATGCTGCTCATCGCCGTGAGGCTCTTCATCGCCGCGCCCTTGAGGTCCGGGCGCAGGTCCACGGGTTCGCCGCCCAGCCCGGTGATGAGGGCGTTGAGGTCCTGCACATGCCGCATGTGGTCGATGCGGTAGTTGTTCAGCCGCTCACGCACCAGGGGCTCCGGGATGCGTGAGAGGGCGGCGTCGTAGGCGCCCACCGCATCCGCGTCCAGCTGGGCCAGACTGCGAAGCTTCGCGACAGCGGAATTGTCGGCCATGTCGACCTCCTGGAAACGGACCCTGGCCAATGTGAGATGGCTCTTCCCCTGAGCCAACCCGTCCCTGGGGAGTACCCCCTGGCCGCTCCGAGGGCAGGCGGGCGGGCATGCGGGAGAAACCGCACCCGCCATGCCCACTTTTGACCCGCAACCCTTCCGCAGGAGGCACGACATGAAGAACGAGGACCTCGCCACCACCCGCGTCGAGGAGGCGACCAAGAAAATCCCCTCCATTGGCCTGCTGGGCGTCGCCGTGGGCACGGTGGTGGCCAGCGCGACGCTGATGGCGCTGGGCCGCAAGCAGGCCGCCCTCTTCGTTGGCCAGTGGGCGCCGACCATCATCTCCTTCGCCATCTACAACAAAATCGTGAAGACCTTCTCCGCGCCGTATGACGAGGACCAGCGGCTGAAGCACGGCGACAACGCGTCCATGGTCAAGTCCGCGGACGAGCTGCGCCGGCAGGAGTCGCTCCGGCCGCTGAGCTGAGACGTCCTGCCCCGCCCCCTTTCTTCCGGGGGCGGGGCCTGGCCGGCGGCGCATTCAAGCGCGGGGACTCAGGCGTGGACGGGACGGGCGGGCTCGCGGCCCTGGCCGCTGGAGCTCACGCCCGTGGCACCGCGCCGGCGCTCGGCACGGCGGTGCTTGAAGACGATGAGGATGCCCAGGAAGGCGCTCAGCAGCAGCAGGGCGTTGGTCACCACGAAGACCCAGTTGCGCACCATCAGGCTGTAGATGGTGAAGCCCGTGGAGGCGGTAATCTGCCCCACGAAGAGCCACTTGGACACGCCCTCGCTGGAGCCGGACTTCCACTGCTTGTGGACCTGCTTGCCGATGGTCAGCACCAGGATGAACGAGCTGAACCAGCCGATGGCTTCGGACCCCATGTACCCTCCGGGCCCTCAGGATGCGCACGTAGGCCCCGGAGGGCATCCGGGAGCGCCCGCCTCCTCTTCGGCCATGCTCCGGGGCGCCGCATGCAACGTGCGGGGAAGGCCCTACCCTGAGAACTGAAGGGTGCGCAGTACGCACCGACACGCGTCCCGAGCCCGGTCTCAGCGGGGCCCGGTTGGCTGGCGGCTCTCCGGACGATGGGTGGGGGCCCGGGGCGCGTGGTTCTCCCCCCTCCAACGCTTCGCCTGATTTGCCGCCGGGCCGCTGGATGCCAAAGGTTCCAGCGTGAACCGCCCAAACGCACGCCTTCAGACCTACCGAAGCAAGCGCGACTTCCGTCTCACGCCCGAGCCGGCTCCCGAAGCCGATGCCCGCGCACGCAAGGACGGCGCTCCCATCTTCGTGGTGCACAAGCATGACGCCACGGCGCTGCACTATGACCTGCGGCTGGAAATCGGCGGAGTGCTGGCGAGCTGGGCGCTGCCCAAGGGTCCCAGCTACGACCCGGGCGAGAAGCGGCTCGCGGTGGAGACCGAGGACCACCCGATGTCCTACGCCGGCTTCGAGGGCCACATCCCCGACGGCGCATATGGCGGCGGGGACTCGCTGCTGTGGGACCGCGGCACCTTCGACACCGTGCCGCCAGGACAGGCCGAGGCCCAGCGCGAGAAGGGCCGGCTGCTGGTGGAGCTGCGGGGGGAGAAGCTGAAGGGGCGCTGGCACCTCATCCGCACCCACCTGCGCGGCAGCGGGAAGAAGACGCAGTGGCTGTGCTTCAAGGCCAAGGACGAGACGGCGGACCCGGACTACGACGTCACCCAGGAGCGCCCGGAGTCGGTGAAGAGCGGCCAGGTGGAGACGCGGGGCCCGGTACGACGCGGCGCGAAGAAGCGCGCCCCGGAGCCCGCGGAGGACGCCCCCACCGGACGCACGAAGCGCGTGGCGAAGGGGCGCAAGGTGGCGGCCCCGCGGACTCCGGAGGCCCTGCTCGAGCGCGTCTGGCCGCCCATGCTGGCGCGGCTGTCGGTGCCGGAAGAGGCCAGTGACGCCACGCACGTGTACGAGGTGAAGTACGACGGCTTCCGCGCGGTGGCGGCGCTGCGCAACGGGAAGCTGACCTTCCAGAGCCGGCGCGGCAACGATTTGTCCGCCCGCTTCCCGGCGCTGGCCGAGGCGCTGCGCGCGCTGGACGTGGACGACGCGGTGGTGGATGGCGAAATCGTGGCGCTGGACCCGAAGGGACGCTCGCGCTTCCAGCTGCTGCAGAACCAGGCCGGCGTGGAGCAGCGCTACGTCATCTTCGACGTGCTGTGGCTGCATGGCGAGGACCTGCGCGCGCTCCCGCTGGAGGAGCGGCGGGCGCGGCTGGAGGGCCTGCTCAAGGGCGTGAAGGTGCCGCTCCAGGTGTCGGAGCGGGTGGAGCTGCCGCAGGCGCGCGCGCTGGCCATGGCGCAGCGCAAGGGCTGGGAGGGGCTCATCGCGAAGCGGAAGGGCTCGCCGTACGTGGGCACCCGCTCGGATGACTGGCTGAAGCTGAAGGTGCTGGCGGGCCAGGAGGTGGTCATCCTCGGCTACCTGCCCATCCAGAACGAGCGGGCGACGACGGAGATTGGCGCGCTGCTGGTGGGCGTCCATGACGAGGGCGGCTTCCGCGACGTGGGCAAGGTGGGCACGGGCTTCAGCTCGAAGGACCGGCGCGCGCTGAAGCAGCTGCTCGACCAGGACCGCGTGAGCACGCCGATTGCGATGGACGCGGAGCCTCGCAAGGGCGCGGTGTGGGTCCGGCCGAGGCATGTGGCGCAGGTCCAGTTCACCGAGTGGACCGAGGATGGACGGCTGCGCCACCCCGTGTACCAGGGCCTGCGCACCGACAAGCGGCCGATGGAGGTGGTGCGCGAGACGCCCGCTCCCGTGGCGCGACGGACGCGGAAGCGCGAGGACGGGTCGGAGGTGCTGCCGGACGCGGCGCGCGGCGACACGAAGCCGGTGCGGGAAGGCACGGCGGGCGCTGCCAAGACGCGGCGCACAGCGAAGCGGGCGGCCACCGGGACTCGGCGTGAG
>JBKGHK010000473.1:0-7916 GCA_046520375.1 Pyxidicoccus sp. 3LFB2 | reverse complement strand
CAGCTCGGGGGGCGCGCAGTCGCGTCCGGCCGGCGCCGTCTCGCAGGGCTCGGGCAAGCGCCCGAGGCTGCTCCTCGCCCGGCCGCGTCCGTCGCCGAAGTGGTTCTGAGACGGTAGGGCCGGGGGCTCACGAGCCTCCGCGTCCGCCACGTCGCGGGCCCTGAGGGGCTCATGAGAAGCCGGGGGCTCATGGGCCTCCGGCTTTTTCTTTGCGGGGCCCTTGAGTGTTATCGGCGCCGGGGCCCGCGTTCGCCTCGTCATCAGAACCTCCGAGGCGCAGCGGACGGGCAGCCGGGCCGTCCGCTGTCCTGCCCGCCCTCCTGGCGCGATGACGTGCCACCGGGAGCACCGCGTCCCACCTTCGTTCTGCCTCATGCCGTGAGCGCGAGGCGGCACGGCCACCTCGTCGGGTGGTCCGGAGAGGAGGGCCGGGGGCATGAGCGGGCGGGTGGTCATCGCGGGAGGCGGGCTGGCCGGGCTCACCTGCGCGAAGCTGCTGGTGGACGCGGGCCGCGCGGTGACGGTGGTGGAGGGGCTGCCCTATCTCGGAGGCCGGGCCTCCACGTTCCGCGACGCGGATGGCGACTGGGTGGAACAGGGACTGCACCTGTTCCTCGGCGCCTACACCGAGTTCAAGGCGCTGCTGTCGAGCATCGGCGCGCACCCCGACCAGGTCCTCTTCTGGATGGAGCAGCTGCAGCTCCAGGACACGGAGGGCCCCGCCGAGGCCATCTACAACATCAACCCGCTGCACTCGCCGCTGAAGACGCTGGTCAGCGTGCTGGGCAACAACGACTACCTCGGGCCGCTCGACAAGCTGTCGCTGGTGCCGTTCGCCGGGCCGGGGCTCCTGCCCTACGAGGTGCTCCGCGAGCAGTTCGACGGGCAGACGGTGACGGAGTGGTGGAGCCGCGCCAACGGCGACAAGCAGGTGCTGGAGCGCTTCGTGCGTCCGTTCTGCCGGGGCATCCAGTTCAGCGAGCCCGAGCAGTTCTCCGCCTTCAACTTCCTCACGTGGATCCACCACCTCGCGGCCCACCTGCCGCAGGCGCTGCTGGCTGGCTACCGGGGTGCGCGCGACACGCTCATCTTCCAGCCCCTGGCGCGCTACCTCACCGACCGGGGCGCGGTCATCCGCACCGGCGTGAAGCTGGAGGAGATTCTCTACGAGTCCCCAGCGGACGGAAGCGCGCCACGCGGGCGAGTCCAGGGCTTCGGGTTGAAGGGCGGCGAGCGGCTGGAGGGGGAGGTCTATGTGGCCGCGCTGCCGGTATGGAACCTGGTGCCGCTGGTGCCCGAGCCGCTGAAGGCGGACCCGTTCTTCGCGAGCCTCGCCGACCTGCCCGTGGCGCCGGCCATCTCGGTGCAGCTCTGGTTCGACCGGGACGTGGTGACGCACGAGCGCTTCGTGCTCGTGGGCCACAGCGAGGCGTGCGTGTACCAGGACCAGTCGCGCAACGCGTATCCAACGTCCCAGGGCAGCCGCCTGTCCGTCATCGTCTCGCCCGCGGACGGGCTGCTCTTCGCGCCGGATGAGCTGCTGGTGAAGAAGGTGCTCGACTCGCTGGAGAAGGTGGTGCCCGAGGTCCGTCAGGCGCGGGTGCGCAAGTCGGTGGTGCTCAAGCATCCGAAGCACCTGGTGCGCCCGTTGCCCGGAGCCATGTCGCGCCGACCGGTGCAGGCGACGCCCGTGCCCAACCTCTTCCTCGCGGGAGACTGGACGCAGCAGCCCTTCTTCGGCTCGCAGGAGGGCGCGGTGCGGGGTGGCAAGGCGTGCGCGGAGGCGATTCTCAGCAGCGGCCCGCGTTCGTCCTGATGGGTGGTCGCTCGCGGCGCGGCACCGGGGTAGCTTTTCGCGATGGCGACTTCCAGCGCGTTCGTTTCGTATGACCTGAGGACCACGGACCTGGACGCGGCGCAGGCGTTCTACACGGGCCTCATGGGATGGCAGGTCCACCGGTCGGGTGAGTCTCGCGAGTTCCGCGTGGGGGCGCAGCGCGTGGGCGAGCTGATGGCCCTGCCAGAGCGGGCGAGGGCCCAGGGAGCCCCCGCGCACTGGCTTGGCCATGTCGGCGTGGATGACGTCGAGGCGTCGGCGCGGCGCTTCGTGGCGCTCGGAGGCCAGTTGCTGGGCCCGGTGCAGCAGCCCGCGCCGGGCCAGCGCGTTGCCGTCCTGCGAGACCCTCAGGGAGCGGTCTTCGCGATGAGCTCTGGAAGGGGTGGGGTGGGGCTTGGGGCTATCGGGTGGCACGAGCTCAACACGACCGACCGCGAGCACGCGGCGGCCACCTACTCGGAGCTGTTCGGCTGGCGGGCGACGGGGACGTTGGACCTGGGGCCCGAGCTGGGGACGTACCAGTTGTTCACCTGGGACGGGGCCGGGCGGGACGTGGGCGGCCTGGTCAACACGGCGCGCCTTCCGTCCATCCACACGCACTGGCTCTTCTACCTGACGGTGGAGGACCTCGATGTCTCGGTCGAGAAGGTGAGGGCGCTCGGTGGCCGGGTGTTGAACGGGCCGATGCAGGTCCCCAGTGGAGACCGCGTCGCGCAGTGCGAGGACCCCCAGGGCGCCGCCTTCGCAATGCAGCAGCCCGCGCGAGGACGCTGAGCCCGACGGCGTGCATGGTGAAGCTGCCAGTCACCCGCCCCGGGATGGGGGCGGTGCTTGCGGTCCATTCAGTTGCCCAGGGGTGTCGAGTGGGTACGACGCCAACGGCGGGGGGACGCTGTCACCGAGGCGCGCATCCCGGAACTACCGCGAAAGCGCGGTGCCGGAATGGCCCGTGCCTCAGGCGCATCTGCACCCCGGGAGACGCAACAAGGGCGCGGTGCCGGAATGGCCCCGCGCCCCGTGCTCACCCGGATGCCGCGTCAGTTGTGCGGCGGGAAGGCCGCCGGCTCGCCGGTGGCACCGTTGCCGTCGGGCTGCTGGCCGGAGTGCTTCTCCTCCGAGGTGGTGCGGTCAGGGCCCTTGTGACGGATGGGCTCTTCCTCGCTCGCGCCCTGCCGGGTCTGCTCGTTCTCTTCAGGCTTGTTCGGCTTTCGCGTGCTCATCACAGCCTCCGTTCGATGGAAAGGTTTCCATCCAAGATGCGCACGAAGGCGAATCACGGCAGGGGGTTGCGCGTTTCCTTCCGGCCCTTGGAACCCGTCTCCCGGGTGGTCCGCTTTCCTGGGTCCCCACCAGTCGCTCGCCAGGACGCCTGCTCAGGTGGAACGAACGTTCCTTCCGCCGGCATGCCTCTCGGCGCTGGCCGGGCTGCCATGGTGGAACGAACGTTCCTTCCGCCCTTGGTGCCCTCTCGCTCCTCTCCAGGTTGCCCGGTGGAACGAACGTTCCTTCCGGCGGAGGCCCTCCCGGCGCTCGCTTGCCTGCCAGCCGTGGTAGACCCGGAACGGACCGGCGCCCGGAGGTTTTCACGTCATGCACGTTCCCCGCGCACACGCCACGCGTCACGAGTCGGCTGAGAGCGCGTGGGAGCTGGTGTCCTGCGCTCCGGACCCCAGGATCCGTGAGTACGTCCTCGGTCCCTACATGGGCTACAGCGAGCGCACTCCGGGGCCCATGCGCCGCCGGGAGCTGCCCTCGCCGAAGGTGGTGCTGATCATCGACTTCGGTCCAGCGCTCCGGGTCTTCGACTCGCGCGACCCGACCCAGTCCGCGCGCCACGCCCCGGGCTTCGTCGCCGGCCTGGACGACGCCTTCTCCATCACCGAGACCCCGGGCGCGATGAGCGGCATGCAGGTCTACTTCTCGCCCGTGGGCGCGCGACTGTTCTTCGGCCTGCCCATGCGTCACCTGGCACGAAGGGTGGTGGGGCTGGGAGACATCTTCGGCGCCGACGGCCCGTTGCTGACGGAGCAGCTCCACGATGCTCCCAACTGGGAGGCCCGCTTCGCCCTGCTCGACCAGTGGCTGCTTCGCCGCATCCTCGAGGCCCGCGCCGTGTCCGACTGCGTGACGTGGGCCTGGAAGCGGCTCCAGGCGAGTGGAGGCGTGGTGGAGATCGGGGCGCTCGCGGACGAGCTGGGCTTCAGCCAGAAGCACCTCATCAGCCGCTTCAACGAAGAGCTGGGCCTGCCGCCCAAGCTCCTGGCGCGGCTCATCCGCTTCGACCGCGTCATCCACCAGCTCAAGGCCGGGAGCCCCGACAGCTGGGCCAGCATCGCGTACGCGCACGGCTACTACGACCAGGCCCACCTGATTCGGGACTTCCGCCAGTTCGCCGGAAGTCCTCCGGGCGAGTTCCTCCGACGTCAGCTCCCGGGCATGGGCGGCACGAAGGGCGACTGAGCAGGTGCGTCATGGCAGGGCCCTGGCGCCAACTTCCCAGGTTGCCCCGAGTCCCATACGGTGTCCTCACATGCCGACCGAGGTCACCGTCCAGTCCACGTTGTTCGAGTCCCTCGTCCGCTTCACGAAGCCCGACAAGAAGCTCCGCGCCGACTTCCTGGCCGCGGGGTACGACGTGGACAAGCCCCGCCCCACCTATCCAGCGGCCGTGTACCTCGCCTGCCAGGACGCGGCGGTGCGCCACCTGTTCGCGGGCCGCGAGCGCAAGGAGGCCCTGCGGGAGATGGGGCGGGAGATGGTGCGCGCCTACTTCGACACGCTGGTGGGGCGCGTGGTGGGCATGGCCCTGAAGATGGCCGGTCCCGAGCGCGCGATGAAGCGCGTGGCGCTGAGCTTCAGCTCGGTGGTCGCTCCGGTGGACATCCAGACGGAGAAGCTGGGCCCGGCCGACTGGCGCGTGCGGTTTCGCGGCTACCCCTTCCCGGCGGACGCCGCCGCGGGCACATGCGAAGGCGCCCTGCGGCAGGCCGGCGCCACCGCACCCCGCGTCGAGCTGGAGCGGCACGAGCCACCCAACGGCTTCGACCTGCGCATCCGCTGGTGACAGCGCCCGGCGGCGGACACCGCCGGGCCGCACTCGGCCCATGACATGGGAGACAGGCTCATCGCCCGGTGACTGCTCCCGGCAGCAGACTCCGGCTGGGCGCATTCCACGCATGACGTGGGAGACGGGCTCATCGCCCGCTCACAGCGCCCGGCGGAGGACCCCGCCCGGACGCCTTCCACCATGACGTGGGAGACGGACTCATCGCCCGTGACAGCGCCCGGCGGAGGAAACCACCGGGCCCCACTCCGCCTCAGGGTGAGGCCGGCGAGCCCATCGCCACCGACTCTCCTTCGGTGGGAGCCGTCACGTTGTCATCGCCCGTGCGGTCGATGAGCACGTTGAGCGGATCCACTCCGACCTTCGCCGGCTTCACGGGGACGGTGAAGGAAATCTCCGACTCGCCCTTGGGCACCTTGCGCTTCTCCAGGAAGAGGGCCTCGCCTTTCTCGTCGAGCGCGCCCACGTCCATCCAGTCGTTGAAGTCGAGCTCCGTCTGGGTGCCCTTGTCGTCGCTCCGGTACTTCTTCGCCACCACCTTGACGGTGACGTCCCACGTCCCCTGCGCGTTCTTCCGCGTCGTCGCGGACACGGCTCGGTTGTCGTAGAGGGTGATGGTCTCGAAGAGGTCTTCGAGGAGGTACTGGTACTCCGCGGGCGTCTCCTCGCGCAGGAAGCCCAGCAGCTCGCTGGAGCCCGTGTACGGCGGGCCCCGGAAGCGCACCTTCTCCACGTAGCGCTTGAGGGCGCGGTTGACGCGCTCCTCGCCGATGAAGTCCTGCAGCGCGTACATGACGAGGCTGCCCTTCTGGTAGTGGATGTAGGCCTGGTTCTCGACGCGCGACAGGGGCAGCTCCTTCTTGCGCTCCATCGCGCGGCCCATGAGGTAGCGGTCCAGCTCGAACTTGAGGAAGCGCTTCATCTTCTTCGCCCCGTACCGGTGCTTCATCACCATCAGCGCCGAGTACTGCGCCATCGTCTCGGACGTCATGGTGGCGCCCTGCGCGCGCCCACCGACCACCTGGTGCGCCCACCACTGGTGGGCGATTTCGTGCGCGGTGATGTAGTACGGGTAGTCCACGTCGTCGGGGTCGTCCTCTCGCACGCGGGCGATGAAGCCGAGGCCTTCCGAGTAGGGGATGGTGTTGGGGAAGGCCTGGGCAAACGACTGGTAGCGGGGGAACTCCAGGATGCGCGCCTGCCGGTGCTGGTAGGGCCCGAAGCTCTCGCTGCAGTACTCCAGCGCGTCCTTCATGCCGCGCATCATCCGGTCCAGCGAATAGGTGTGCGTGGGGTGGTGATAGATCTCCAGCTTCACGTCGCGCCACGTGTCGCGCACCACCGCGTAGCGCGCGGACAGCACGGAGAAGAAGTTGAGGATGGGCTGGTCCATCTTGTAGCGGAAGAAGCGCCGGTCGCCCTCGGTCCACTCCTTCTCCAGATAGCCCGGCGCAATCGCCACCTGGTCCGCCGACGTGCTCACCGTGGCCTGGAAGGAGATGAAGTCCGAGTCCGGGCGGATGTAGTTGTCCTCCTGGGCCTTCGGGTCATCGCGGTCCGGCAGGAGCTGCTTGGGCGCGAGGCCGTACTCCTTGCGGTCCCCGTCCTCGGCCAGCTCCGAGTCCTCCACGTAGCCGAGCACCGGCAGGTTGCCGTTGTTGAAGAAGGTGCCGTTGCCGACGATGTCCGTGCGCTGCATTCCATGGGTGAAGCCGCGCGTGCTGAACTCCAGGTCGAAGACGAGGTCGGCCTCGGCCCCGGGCGCCAGGGGCGTGGGCAGCTCGTAGACGAAGAGGCCCAGCTGTGTGTCGTGGGACGCGGCCTTGTCCACTCCGGCGAGGGACAGCTTCCGCACCCGCGCCTCCCGCGGGAGGCTGAGGAGCACCTTGGAGATGGGCGCCTGCGTCTTGTTGCGGACGCGGTAGGTGCCGAGCGACTCCAGCCGCCGCGCCTCCGGGTAGATGTGGAAGGTGACGTCCGCGGCGATGATGCGCGGGTGGGGCAGCGCCGCGAAGGACTTGTATTCCTTCTCGTAGCGGGCCAGCTGCCGCTCCGTGTCCTTCGCGGTGACGTAAGGGTTGAGGACGTGGGTGTTGTAGAAGATGAACGCCCCGGCCCCGAGGAAGACGAGCAGCGACACCGCCGCGGACACCGTCCAGGCCGTGGAGCGCCGGGCCTTCGCGGCGGCCCTGCGCTCCCGCCAGCGGGTCTCCCGGCCGCGCACGGTGAGCAGGTAGCCCGTGAGGACGAGGAGCGCCGCCAGCCCGTACCAGTACAGCCGGTGCCAGAAGACCACCGGCAGCAGGTGGCCGAAGCGGTTCATGTCCGAGTAGCGCACCGCGGGCTCGGAGGCATAGCGGACGAGGTTGTCCTCGATGCCCAGCAGACCCAGCGCCGTCTGGGCCGCGAAGTAGAGCACCATCACCAGGTAGGCGAGGTACTTCTGGTGGATGACCACCTGGGCAAAGAAGGCGAGCACGCACAGCAGCACGTCCCGCAGGAAGTCCAGGACGATGAGCTGGGTGAAGTAGAGGCTCCAGTCGATGTCGAAGAAGCCGCGCCCCACCTGGGACAGGAGCGCGGCGGCGGCCACCACCGTCTTGAGCGAGAGCGCGACGAGCAGCAGCGCTCCCAGCTTGCCGGCATAGGCCACCCACGTCGGCGCGCGTGTGGCGTCCAGGATGTCGCCGAGCCCCGCGTCGCGCTCCTTCCAGACGAGCTCGCCCGCGTAGAAGGTGAGGGTGATGAGGGCGAAGGGGCGGAAGGTGCCCATCGCCATCTCCAGCACCTGCCAGGTGACGGGGTACGTGGGCGTTCCGAAAATCTGGGCGGAGATGACCACGCCGAAGGTGACGAAGGTGAGCCCGGCCACCACGAAGGACCAGAACACCGGCGAGCGCAGGACGTCACGGAAGGCCAGCCACGCGAAGGACGCCGCGGCGCGAAGCCAGCTCCCCGTCGTCGGCGCGGCCCGGGTGGTGGGCACGGCCACCGGCGCCGGCATGGCCGGCTCGC
>JBKGHK010000472.1:0-7921 GCA_046520375.1 Pyxidicoccus sp. 3LFB2 | reverse complement strand
CAACCCCCACAAGTGGCTGCTCACCAACTTCGACTGCAACTCCTTCTATACGCGGCGCCGCCTGCGCGAGCGCGAAGGTCGGCGCGGCGACGAGGAGCGCGAGGGAGAGGATGGGTCGCATAGTCAGGAGGACCTAGAAGGAGAAGGTGTAGCCAAGGTCGAACTGCACCAGGTGCGTGAAGCCGGGGCTGGGCGCGGGCTCACCCGTCTCGCGCCCCGCCTCCCAGTCGTCACGCCGCAGGTTGACGCGGTAGGAGTCGCGGAACGTCCAGTCGCGCAGCTCCAGCCGCACCCCGTGCTTGCCCAGGATGAAGAAGCGGAAGCCCACCGCGGCGGACACCACCGGGGCCACCCGCGACTCCGTCACCCAGAAGTTCTGGTTGGCCGAGCCCCTGTCCCCGGGGTTCGAGCGGTCGTCACAGATGCCCAGCTCGCGGTCCACCACCTGGGTGCACTGGATGACGGAGTTGCGCTGGAAGGATCCCAGGCCGCCGCCCGCCCAGACATAGGCCTGGAAGTGGGCCGGCAGGTCCGACACGAGGCTGAGCTTCCCGTAGATGGGCGCCCACCGGACGCCGGCCACCCCGTGGAGGTTCATCTCCCAGAGGTCCTCGAGCTCGTCGGTGATCTGCTTGTCCTGGCGGTCCAGGAAGCTCTCGGAGATGGAGCGGGCCAGGCCGGTGTGGCGGCTGGCCGCGTACCCGGCGCGCGCTTCCAGGGCCAGGGTGTCGAAGAGGTTGTAGGCGGCGCCGGCGTTGAAGAAGTAGTGCGCCGTCAGGTGCGTCTGCACCGGCAGCCCGACGCCGATGGACAGCTCCAGCTGCCCTCCGGGCTCGAAGAGCCGGTTGCGGACGACGACATTGTCGAGGACCTTCTCATCATCGTCCTGCGCCGAGGCGACTGGCGCCGCCAGCGAAATGGCCAACGAAGCAATGACGCGGAGCGTGCGTGCGTTCATGGTTCCTGCCCGGCCCGTGGGGTGGGCCGCCGTGTGCGGGAGTTGGAAGCCTCCCTCCAACCCGGGCGCCTGCGTCACCGGACGATCAGGCCCCTTCGTGGCGCATCCATGTGCACACGGCTTCCACGAGCGACAAGCCAGAATGGCGCGGAGTCGGAATTCTTTTCACCCACGCCTGCTTCCGGGCGCCCACCGGTCAACGTTTGGCGCCCCGGCGGTGACACGGGCGTGGCAATGGGGCACGCCACCGCCCACGAAAGGGCACACCCTTCCCCACCCCGGGAGTCCTCACGGCGTGGGGCGCGGGAGCCCGCAAAGCGAACGCCCCGCCCGGATGCCCGACGAGTCGGGCCCGGAGGCGGGGCGTCAGGAGCGCCTGGACTGAAGGAGGCGCCCGGTGCGACTAGCCGCGCGCGGCCTTGTGCTGCGCGCGCATGGCCACCTTGATACTCGGGCGGACGTAGACGACGGCGTTGTTGTGGCCGGCGACGGCGCCCTTCACGAGGATGAGGCCCTTCTCCACGTCCACGTCGACGACCGTCAGGTTCTGGGTGGTGATCTGATCCACGCCAAAGTGACCGGGCATCTTCTTGTTCGGGTAGGTACGGCCCGGCGTCTTACGCTGACCGATGGCGCCCGGGTGACGCTGATACTCGTGCGTACCGTGCGTCTTGGTCTGCGAGCCCTTGAAGCTCCAGCGGCGCATGACGCCGGAGAAGCCACGGCCCTTGGAGATGCCCGTGACGTCCACGAGCTCGCCCTTGGCGAACATGTCCGCCTTGACGGCGTCGCCCACGTTGAAGGCAGCCGCCTCCTCGGGGGTGACACGGAACTCCTTCAGGTGGCGACGGTACGGAGCGCCCGCCTTCTTGAAGAAGCCGCGCTCGGCGAGGTTGAGAATCTTCTCGCGAATCTCACCAAAGCCCAGGGTCACCGCGGAGTACTTGTCCTTCTCCGGGGTGCGCTTACCCACGACCTGGCAGGTGCCCACATCGATCACGGTGACCGGGACGAGGTTGCCCTCATCGTTGAACACCTGGGTCATCCCAACCTTCTTGCCAATCAGACCCTTCACGTCGTCCTCACTGCCAGCGCGCGTGGCGCGGAAAAACCCAAGAAAATCAATGACCTGGACTGCTCGCGTCCCCGCGGTCGCCAGGAAGCGGCGCAATGTAGCAGACGCGCCCCACACGTCAAGCACTCCGGGCGGGGTACTTCCCTCACTGGGCGCGATCAAGCCGCGGGTAGAACGGGGCGAGCTGCGCATCGGCGATGCGCTGCGCGTACACGTCCTCGCCGAGGAGGAACAGCGCCTGGTCCAGGAAATCCTCCGCCGCTTTGACCTGCGCCTCCTTGGTGATGATTGCCTGGTCGAGCTCCGCCATCCGCTGCTCGTGCTCCAGCTTGCGTGCCTCCTCCTCGTCCTCCATCTCCAGCAGGCGCTTGTGCGCCAGGATGCCGGCGGCGCCGGGCTGGCCGGGCTCGGGGGTGAGGGCGTTGGCCAGGCGGGCCTCCACGTCCTCCAGCTCGCGGCCCAGGCGCATCTGGGCGAGCCGGTTCTTCTTGAGGTTGGTGCGGGCCACGTCGATCTTGGCGGGGTCCGTGCCGGTCAGCTCCATGTCCTTGATCTTCTGCTCGAGCTTGCCGAGGCCGTCCTGGGCGTAGCGCAGCTCGGCGCGGCGGGTGGACACCAGCTTGCGCAGGTCCTTCACCTTGCCTTCGATGGCGTCCACGGCCTTCTTCCACTTCTTCACGATGGCCTGGTGCCCGGTGCGCTCCTGGGCCTGCTCGGTCTGGAAGTCCTGCCAGGCCCCGTCCTCTTCGTTCATCTCCTGCTCGAGCGCCGCCAGCTCGTCCCGGCGCGCCACCACCGCCTCCTCGGCGCGGTAGACACGGTCCATGGAGCGAGGGCAGTTGGGCTTTCCGGGCAGCCTGTCACGCGCCAGGTCGCCCAGCTGGAAGATGAGGTCGTTGTAGGTCTCCTTCGCCATGGGCTGGTTTCTACGCCCAACGCGCGGGGACTGTCACCGGGAGAGCGAGCCGTCAGCGGGGTTCCTCCCAGAATGGAGGCCCCCCGCGGGATCAGCCGGGCGCCTGGGGCGCCCCCAACCCGGTCCGGCCTAGGAGCTGGCGGGCGCGTCGACGCCCGACGAGGTGCTGTGCATGACGGCGGCCAGGGCGCCTTCGGCCAGGGCGAGCAGCTCCCGGGCCCGGTCCTGCTCCTCGGTGCGGTTCAGCTCGCACACCCAGGCGGAGGACAGGTCCGCCTGCTGGCGGGCCAGCTCGGCCGTTGTTTCATAGCGAGCAGCGGAGGCGCGGGCGAAGCAGCCCTCGCGCCGCAGCTCCAGAATCGTGTCCGCATCCAGTTCGATGTCTTCCGGCGGAACGGGCAGCGGCCCCCGCCCCAGCGCGGCCAGCCGTGCCAGCAGGCGCGACGCATGCGCGCGACAGAACGCGGCCAGCACCATGAGCCTCGCGCGCACCCGCGCGTCTCCGATGCGCTCCGCCAGCGCTGTCATCCGCCGAGCGGAGACGACCTCCGCTTCCCATGCGGCGGCCAGCGCAGCGGCCAGCCGGGTATGCCTCGCACCCATTGACGTCCCCCGTTCCCTACCCTCTATGCCGGCAACGTAGGGACGCCACTCTCCGGATTCAACCGAGTGCACGCTCGAACATCCAGTAACCACCAGCCGCGAGGATGCAGAGCGACACCACGCGAACGGTGCGCGCATGAAGCGCGGGCCGGCGGCGCACCATGCGCAGCACTGGCAGCAGCGCCATCACCACCACCGCCTGTCCCAGCTCCACGCCGAGGTTGAAGCCGAGCAGCGCCGGGACGACGGCGTCTCCCAGTCCATAGCCGACGAGCACGCTCGCGAAGCCAAAGCCGTGGATCAGCCCGAAGAGGAAGGTGACGAGGACGCGGTGGCGGTGCTCGCGAAGGACGAGGTTCTCCACCGCCATATAAATGATGGAGGCGGCGATGGCGGCCTCCACCCAGCGGCCCCGCTCGCCCTCCAGGACCACCCAGCCCAGCACCGTGGCCCCGAGGGTGAGCGAGTGCGCGACGGTAAACGACGACACCAGCAACAGCAGCCGCTTCCAGCCGCCGCCCACCAGGAGCACGGCCAGCAGGAAGGTCAGATGATCCACCCCCTCGAAGATGTGGCGCACGCCCTCCACCACCCACGCGCCCACCCCGCGCAGGGGCGAGGCACCCTGCCCCACCCCGCCGTCCGAGCCGGGAATGGCCACGCTCGGCTGCGCGGCATCGGCATACACCGCGCCGGGCACCTCACCGTCGAGCGAGCTGCCGAGAATCACCCGGTACCCCACGGGCAGCACGGACAGCACCGTGTAGGTCTGCCGCAGCGGCCCCGGCGGGCAGGTGAAGGAGGCGGACAGCTCCACGTACGTCTGCCTCAGCACCGCGGAGTGCGAGGTGCGCGTGCAGGGCTGACCGCCGGCGGTGAGGGGCAGCGCATCCCACACGCCCACCTCGAGCGCGGGGCGGCGGGCGTCCAGGTCCGCCTGGGACACCGTGCCGTCACCGTCCGCGTCGGCGGGCAGCAGCAGGCCGAGCGTGCCCGCCGTCAGGGTGAGCACCTGGCGCACCTCGGAAGACACAAGGCCCTCCTTCGCGCCCTCCGGTGAAGTGCGGCGGACCTGCGAATAGAGGATGTCGGCGTCGTGCGCGGAGGCCGCGCCCGCGACCAGCAGCAGGGCCGCGAGCACCATCCGGGGGGAGGCCCTCGTCATGGCCTCCAGCCTGCCGTCATGGAGGGCCGGCGTCCACCGCCGGCCGCCCGCCTACTCCTGGATGAAGCGCAGCTGCACCTGCTGGCGGCCGCTCAGTCCCCCGTGCCGCGTGCCGCAGTAGGGGCAGTAGAGGGGCTGGTCCCAGTCCCACAGCACCTTCAGGTCCTCCCCACAGCACAGCATGGGCAGGGTGCGCAGCAGCTCGTCCGCCTCCGGGTCCATGGGACCGGGCAGCGCCTCGGGCTCCACCGCGACGAAGGTGGGCCGGGGGTTGAGCGACAGCGTGCGCGACACATGGGCCATCTGCTCGTAGCGCACGTGGTTGGCCCACCCTCGCGCCACGGACTCCAGATGGGTCTGCTGCGCGGGGGTGAGGAAGGCATCCGCCTCCGCCCGCGTGCCGCAGTAGGGGCAGCGCCACAGCGGCAGCCCGTCTTCGCTCTCGTGCGCGTTCTCGAAGGAGAAGAACGCCTGCAGCTTGTGCAGCAGCGCGCGCGCGTCGAACGGGCCCGGCCGCATCTTGAAGGGCCGCTGACAGCCGGGGCACTCGCGGCGCGTGAAGCCCGCGGTGTCCCGGGGCAGCTCCAGGCCCGTGACTTCCAAGCCTCCGCCCTTCATGAGGTCGCCGCCCTGCGGCCGTGGGACACCACCGCCAACAGGAAGGCCACGAAGGAGAACAACAGCAGCAGGTGGACCCAGTAGCCCTCGGTCGAGCCCGTGGTCATCCCCAGCGCCCACAGCACCAGCAGGATCATTCCCATCGTCCAGTACACGCCACACCTCCAAGCCCCACACCCCTGGCGCGGGCAAAGCTAGGAACGGGTACCGGACGGGGCAACCCAGTCCTTTTCACAGCCTCAGGTTGGGTACCGCACTGCCCCAACCGGGCATTTTTTCCGACCCGCGGGGCCATGTTCCGGCCCTTGCGTAGATAGATCTTAAGGAGAAGAGAGGCTCAAAGGGGCATGGCACGCCGCCTGCTTTGCCGCCGTCCCGTTGGAGTTTGGTTGGAGTTGCAGGTTCAGCGGGCGCGGCAGCACGGGCGCCGGGGAGGGCGGGATGAGGGGCTGGACGGTGGCGATGACGACGGCGGCGATGCTGGTGGGCTCGGGGGCCTGGGCGTTTCCGGTGCAGGTTCCGGAAGGGGCGCAGGGCGAGGCGCCAGAGGTGATGGAGCTGCGTGCGAAGCTGTCCGCGCGGGAGACCGAGCTGAAGGCGGCCCTGGCGAAGCTGCAGGCGTACGAGGACGAGGCGGACTACGGCGAGGCGGAGCGGCTGGGCGTGGCGGAGCTGGTGAAGGCCTCGGGCCTTCCCGAGCGCCAGCAGCGCCGGCTGGCGGTGACCATCGTCCGCGAGGCCCGCCGCAACAACGTGGATCCGCTGCTGGTGGTGGCGGTCATCAAGTGCGAGAGCAGCTTCAACAACTACGCGGTCTCCGGGGTGGGGGCCATGGGGCTGATGCAGGTGATGCCGGACACCGGCAAGTACCTGGCGGACAAGGCCGGCTACCGGCTGGGTCGCTCCAGCAACCTCTTCGACTCCGAGACGAACGTCATCCTGGGCACCGCGTACCTGGCGGACCTCATCCAGCGCTTCGGCACGGTGGAGAAGGCGCTCGTCGCCTACAACGCCGGCCCCGGGCTGGCCCGGCGCATCCTCGCCAAGCCCGAGGTCCGTAAGAAGTTCATGGCCGGCTACCCGACGAAGGTCGTGAAGGAGTTCCGGAAGCTGAAGGCCCACCAGGAGCGCCAGCTGACCCTCCGCGACCAGCAGCCGACGCTTGAAATCAAGGGATGATGACTGGACAACAGGCAGTAGGCCTGTTGCCGGACAGTCGCGTGGAAGTTGCCCAAAGGGGGGATGACCTTCCAAGGGGGCAGGTGCAGTGTGTGCGCCCGGTTGAGAGCACTCCACGGGTTGTCTGACCGGGGAGTCCACGGGCCACGAGAGGTGGCCCGGGGCGCGCTTTCAGCCCTCGTGCCCATCTCAACGGCACATCGTGCACACAGCATCTACTTGGGAGAGCACAGCGATGGCAGGGCTACAGATCCACCGTGAGGAAATCGCAGGTTGTGTCACCCTTCGTCTGGAGGGCATCCTGGACGGTCGGACGGCGCAGGAAGTGCGCACCTCGCTGGAAGGGCTGAATGGCCGCGAGGTCGTCCTGGACTTCACGCACCTGCGGGAGTTCAAGGACAGCGCGGTCGGCGTGCTGACGATGAACCTGGCGGAGCGCCCCGTGCAGCTGCGCGGTCTGGCCACGCACCACGAGCGGATGTTCCGCTACTTCGGCGTGGGCACGGCTCCGTCCCAGCGTCGCGCGTACTACACGCCCGAGGACATCCTCTCGGCGTAAGCAGGCTCCCCACCCGGTGAGCAGGCAGGCGTCCCTGGGGGGACGCCGGGCGATCGGGTGTGCCGGCACTGAAGGGACTCGGCTAGAGTGGCGGCAGATGAATCAGCCTGCCCGCGTCCTGTCCCCCGTTCTCTCTCCTGCCTCCGCGCGCTCGGCGATGGAACGGATCGCCACCCAGTTGGGTCGCGCGGTCCAGGGCAAAGAGGCACAGGCCCAGCTCGTCGTGATGTGCGTGGTGGCCGGGGGCCACCTCCTCCTGGAGGACGTGCCAGGTGTGGGCAAGACGACACTCGCCGAGGCGCTGGCCCGCGCCTGTGGCTTGAGCTTCTCGCGCGTCCAGTTCACCGCGGACCTGATGCCCGCCGACATCCTCGGGGCCCAGGTCTTCCACGCGCAGACGGCCACCTTCCAGTTCCGCCCCGGTCCCCTCTTCCGTCAGCTGGTGCTGGCGGATGAGCTGAACCGCGCCCCGCCGCGCACCCAGTCCGCGCTGCTGGAGGCCATGGCGCAGGGCCAGGTGTCGCTGGACGGCTCGACGTATCCCCTGCCCGCGCCCTTCACGGTGGTGGCCACGCAGAACCCGGTGGACTTCTCCGGCACCTACCCGCTGCCGGACTCGCAGCTGGACCGCTTCATGGTGCGCATGTCGCTGGGCCACCCCGCCCCGGAGGTGGAGTCGCGCCTGCTGGCCACGCGCGGCAGCGTGCCGGCGCTGGACGCGGTGGAGGGCGTCTCCGGTCCCGAGGAGGTCGCGCGCTGCGCACCCTGGCCGCGGAGCTGAAGCTGGACGCGGCGGTGGCGGACTACGTGGTGCGGCTGGCCACGGCCACGCGTCAGCACGGCGACAT